>JAZRRI010000073.1:0-22133 GCA_045650605.1 Bacteroidaceae bacterium
CATTCTACAGACATGCAGGACCATACTTTGGGATGGATTAGGGTCCATTGGAGTGACGGTCTACTTGCTTAGCACTAATAAAGATACTTCCTTTTGTTATTTCTCATTCATTTTGAGGAGCGTCAATTCGGTACTTTGGGGTTCAATTTAAAAATCCGAGGCAGTCTAATACAAGGCAAGACTGCTATCTCAGCCTGCTATGCCATGGGAGCTCCACATCCATCTCCATTCCTGTGACAACAGTTGCAGCCCCTACATCACCAACTATGGCAAAAAGATAGTATTTGAAGGAGCGTGTGGGGAAATAAGGGAACAGCAAGTCCTGCGTACTACTGTTCTTCTCGCTCCCTGCAACTATCTTAAAATGGGTACCATCGTTGCTGCCAAGCAGATAGCAGGCCAGCAAAGGCATGCCGGGTGCAGGCTGAGCCGGAGGCTCTACATATGCGTGAAGCAAAAGTTGCATAATGCGCTTGGGAAGTTTCGTTCCCCAAATCTGCGGCCTTGTGAAGAGCAGTACGCGGTTGCTGCCCGTCATGGCATCGGGAATTGTGACAACCCTTGCGCCATCCGTTGATGGCGCAAGAAAATAAGGTGTCGGTGTACCATGCACCTTGCCTGTAAAATTACCCTTGTATCTTGTCCACACTCCCGAGTCGAACGAGTAGACAAAAGAGTATTCGTGAGCGGCATTACCTACAATAACCTCGTTGTGCGATGGCAAATAGGCCACAAATGCATTGGCAATGAAGCCTTGGAAATCAAAGTCACCGCCATCACACTCAAGCGATACAAGTCCCGGGATTTTCGCAAACAGGTCATCGGGCACACCCTTCGGCATGCTGCCGGCATTGTCAAGCGCAGCAGAGATTCTCTTTACACTGTTACCTGCAATGAGCATCATTCCCTGCTTGCCGGCGAAGAGCACTCCACCGCCTACCCCGCATATCGATGCAGCATTGACACACACGTCGCGCGATACCTGGTTGCCGGCAAGATATGCCACACTGCCCGATGTATCGACCGACATTGCCCAAATACCGTCACTACAGAAGACGTAGAGAGGATATTGCCCGAACTGCCCCTCGGAAAGGGCTACTGTGTTGCTCGACAAGCCTACAATGGCACCTTGCGACGGAGTGTAGGTGCAGGCGGCCGGGAACACAAAGGGGTTCTCAACCATAGATACCCTCATTACGTTATACCTGTTCTCAAAAGGCGATGGTGCAGCGAGAGGCATCTCGTCCACCTCAGTCCACGTATCATCGAAAGTTATGTTGTCAATATCCTTGAAGGTAAAATCAGTAATACGTCCACGCTCTATTGTAAAGACCAATTTGTCACCATCGACAGCATTGCGATGAACGGCAAAAATGCGTAGGCCGCTGTATTCACTCGGCGGGAAGGTGTTGCCATTGTATTTCCAACAGTTACCCGAGGCACTGTATACGACCTCGTGCGTTCCGTTATCATAGCCAAAAATCTTCAGCACAAGCTCGCTGTCAATACTTGAATTCGGCTTGCCGCCATTGGCAAATACAGCCTTAACCGTTACATTGAACGGAACATACCAGCGGTGCAGATAGTAGGCGATATTCAAGTACTTGTGTGCCTTTAACGGGAATATTTTACAATATACCTTGCTGCCCATCCTGAGAAATATTGCCATCTCACAGGCACGTGTATCGGGGTATGTGAGCAGCGGCGGCAACAAGGGAGCAAAACCGTCGTCGCCCAACTGCGGATTCACAAACTGCTCACCCGTAACGAACTCGCCCTGCGCAGTCCTTAGCTTCACCTGAACAACCATTGAATCGACATAACCAATGCCACCGCCAATGGGATTGTAGGCCGCGACACCGTATCCTTTGAAAAAATACTCCTTGAATGCGGCAATGTGCAGGCGGCCATTATAGAGGAAACTGCTCTTGACATCGTAGCTCGAGAGCGACGAGGGCAGAGTTGCCGTTTCGAGCCCCTGCTGCAGTGCAAGGTTCGACGGCGAGACATCATCGAGGCGGTTAAGCAGATTACCGTCGACATCATACTCGGCGACCTTGTAGTAAAGCGCAGCCGAAGCAACATCCTCCCACAACTTTTCAAGGGGCTTCGACGAGTAGACTTCGCTGTTCTTCGCAAATTTGTCGGGTGCACTCTCCTTACCGGGGATTGACATTGTGGAGAAGATATCCACCCCCACCACAATGTTGCGCCATGCCTGCAGAGCCGGTGCCGACAAGGAGAAGTTGGGCTTGAAGCCACGCACACGCACCTTGTAACGCGATGCGGCGGTCGTGTCCACGGCTTCAGCAAGCATATTATCTCCATCTCTCCCCACGTCGTTGCCTGTTGTCTCGTCGCTCACATAGATTATGTTTGACACGTTTATGTAGCTGCCGTCATAGAGCCGCAGCGCCACCCTGAAAAGTGCCCTGTCAATATAATATCCGGCCTTGTTCAAGGCCGAGATGCACTCATCGATGTAACCTTTCTCGTTGTGTGTCCAGGAGAGTTCATGCTCATCGGTCTCCGTCATCTTGTAGTAGGCATTCTCTGTGATTACACTCTCCACCTTTGACGAAAGGGTTATCCCCACATCGGGCACAGCAGGCCTCTCGCCCAGAGCAAGATATTTACCGTTGTCGAATAGCAGGTAGTAGATTCCGTTATCTGTGAGACAACATACAATGTTACCCACAAACTCCAGAGCGTTGACACCCTGCAGGCCATCAACTACAAACATGGCATTGCCCGACATAAGGGGAGCAAAAACGTTGTCATAGAAATGCAACGTCCGCTTGCCATCGGCAGTAATTCCGATATAGCCCCCGGCAGTGGCATGGTGATAGAAAGCCGAATAGGCATAGCGCAACCCTGCGACAACACGCGGCTGCGGCATTGGCAACAGACTGCCATCGGCCATTCGCATGTTCACAATATCGAGGCACTCGCCATCCTGCACCAATGAGACATCCGTGCTTCTGTTTATTCCTTTAAACGAAAAACTTTTCTGCATAACTCCATTACTTTAAATATAAGATTCAACAGGGCGCGCCACCCTCCCGTGCGCCACAACAGTAGGAGCGCAAGGGCTGCAACTGCCACTTTCCAAAGAAGATTGCTGCCAAGCCGCACATCGCGTACACTCTCCACAACAACCTCCCTGTCACGGTAAAGGGTATCGCAGCGCATAATGGTATCCACTCTCAAACGCTCCTTGTAGAGCGTACGGTATTTGGTGTAGAAGACGGTATCGCTCTTCTCGCGTATGAATATACTGTCGCGCAAAAGCACACTGTCCACCCTTGTACGGCCCACAAAGTTCTGTTGCGACACGAAGCCTACATCGCTTGTCTTCTCCACAGTGCTGCAGGCAAACAACGGCAGCAACAGAAGGTTAAGGATTATCTTTGTTACGTTTCTCATAGTTGATGTAATCTTTCAGGTAACCGCTGCGTTCCAGCATTTTAAGGCTGAATATATAATAGAAGAAATTGAGCACACTGTAGAGTGTACTTTTTTCGTTTGTTATCACTCGCGCGTTGCGCAGGATATTTGTCCCATAGAAATATATAGCAACATATATTGTGAACGACACACAATGCACAGCCATATCCTCCTCGCCCTTGAAGTAGCCAAGCAGATAGATGCAGGCAACCATCGCAAAGTATATTGCAGCGTCACGGAAAAAACAAAAAGCCTTTCTGAAGCTCCAATCGCGATGGTTGCACACATCGGCAAGCAGGCCAACTACAAAATTGACCGTAAAGAGAAGGATAAGCCCGAAGATATCGTTCCTTATCGGGAACAACAGCCCAAATGTATTTGCAACAATTGTTGCTGTAAGTATTCTCAAGCCATCCATAATATCATTTTTTCTATTTTCGCGCTTGTGAGCCACATGCTGCCAAGGCTAGTGCCAGCATTGAGTTTGCTGCGTCATAACGCTCGAACATGGTGTAAAGCAACGAAGCGCATTGGTATACCACCGCATCCACCATCCACTCGTCATACCCCTCAAGGCCGGCAGCTGCATCAAATGCAACCTCATATACAAAATGCGCCGGCATGCCGGCATTGCCCGACGGGAGCGGAAAGAGTTGTGCACAACGCTCGCCGGCCGGTGTGAATGCCTCAACGCACACAGGCCTGTGACAACCGGCACGTGTATACTCGTTACGTTGCCACACGGCCTCGCGCGAGTCGTGCGCATAAAGGTGGTAGACAGGTCTGTGCCACCCGCTAAGCTGCAACGATACAAGAGCAACAAAATCGTCAGGCAGAAGCAGTGTTCCGCAACCCTCTCCATCGGCTGTAATTATCAAAGCGGACGGAGCAACAGTTTTTGTATTGACACGCCCGGCTCCACTACCCTTGTTCTTTTGTATGAATGTCACGGCACGTGGCAGAAGCTCAGCAATAGTATCGTCGAGCGAACGGGTATCGGCCGACAACAGCGAAACATCACCGTCGTCTCCCGCCTCGTTAATCACAAGCTTAACCTTTTTTACAAGCTCACTGCAATCCATTACAACCAGTTGGGAAATGAAACGGAATTGGCCTTTGCTACACTCTTAATGGCAACCTTGTTCTGCAGCTGCGACAATGGGGAGTTGTAGGGTTCTGCCATGAGGTAGGCACGCGCCTGCTGCATGTTGGTTACCTCGGGAACAACAGTTATCTGCTCCTCTTCGACCTTGGCGGGAGTTACATTGCCATCATCAAGCACATCTACCCTTCCGCGCTTAATCTCGCCGCAACGGAAAGCATCGCTGCACTCTATCGCACGCTGGAAAAGCGGATTGTCGGTAGTGTACTGCGCCGGGTAGATACCTGTGGAGTTTATGGCACCACCCGTAAAATCAATTCTCACCAAAGCTTTGCCAATTCTGAAATAGCTGTTACGCTCAATCTGGCCGTGTATCTCGTATGTAATACGTTTTCTCATTTTATTTCTTTTTTATTGTCAATGCCGGCGGCCGCATAGCCGCCGGACAAAGAGGTGTTAAACAATAATCTCACCAGTATACTCAACCCATGTTGTACCGTTGTAGGTGACTACAGAGCCGGCAGCAAACCACAGTCTGCTTTCACCGTCTACGGTGCGGTTGACATCGGCTGTGAGGATTACCACGTCGTTGATGTTTGGCTCGGCGGGCAATGAAGCGGCACTTGTCACGTGCGAAGCACCGGGGATATCACTCTCGGCAGCAGAACCGTTCACCCAGATGTGCGAATAGCCCTTGAGGCAGAGACAGTCGATAGTCATCACCACCTCGCGCTTTGCCTCCTCGCCGTCCACATTCTCGGTCTTTGCATCCTCGTTCTTCATGTAGTAGCGCACGAGGCCGTTCTCGTCAATGAGGCCACCGCAGTGCGCGTAACCCAGAGCATCGAGTGTAGGGTCATGAACAAGGTCAATGTCACCGAACACGGTGTGAATCTTTGTACACTCAATGCCGAACACCTTGTCGCCACTGACGCTGATGTTCTTGTGGAGTGTGAGGTCAATCTTCTGGATGTCGTTGAGCAGCTGCTTGCCAAGCAACCAGATGGCTCTCTTGGTGCAATTGAAACCGGTGAACTTGACCATCGAGAGGTTGACAAGGTCGGCAAAGGTAATCTTTGACGAGAGGTCATACTGACGCTTGAACTGCCAACGGATACCCTTTGAGAAGTAGTCCCACTGATAGCCCATGGCATTGTCCATGGCCTGAACCTTGAACTTGCCGGGCTGTCCCACCCACGCAGTGCGGCAGCTCTCGAGGCGGAACTGACGGAGCACTGCCTCGGCAATCTGCGACTCGTTGAACTGCAGGCGCTTCTTCTGCGCAGCAAAGTAATCACTCACAATGCTGTTGCATAGCTGCTTCTGCAAGTACATGCGCTCGGGCACCGGAACAATGGTCGATGGTGCAATGAACTTCTGTGTCTCGTACGCAGCCGAAGACAACAGGATAATCTCGGTACCGGCAGGGATGGTTGGAACCACGCAGTAGTCATCGCTCGGGTTTGTCTTTGGACCATTGACAGCCATTGCAATAGGTGCCTCGGTGGTGCTGTTTTTGCCTACGAAGAAGAGCATGAGGTCAACACCCGGCAACTCTATCTGCCCTGTGGGGTCATAGCCGTTCACACCTTTACAGATGGCGGTGTAGTACTCCTGGAAGATTTTTCTCTCGCCTGTTGTGGAGAAAGGAATCTCGGCACGTGTAGCCTTGATACCGTTGTACACAGCATTGGTGTAGGCCTTCGAACGCTTGTCGTCAATGAGATAGTGGTCGACCTCGAACGATGTCACACGCACCTGACGACGAATCTTACGCTTGATGGTGTCAATAACGCTCTCATCACTGGCAATGCCTATAATCTGGTCATCGACATCGGCATCGATGAGACTGGGTGAGAGCTCGCCGGCATTGGATACTGTTGTAGCCTCACCCGCATCCTGGGTTGCAAGGCCTGCAATACCCCTTGAGGCTTTTGTTGAGCCGGCAGGAACAACGGTCACTGCTGCAAGCATTGCACCCGCTTCGACATTGTCAAGTGCGAAGAGCAGCACCGACACCAAAGAAACAATCACAAAGAGAGGATTCTCTCTCAAGAAATTCAGAATTTTCTTCATGGTTTAAAAAAAGTTTATTGTTGATAAATAGATTGTGAATTTTTAGAATCAGGCATTGAGGGCCTTCTCAATGAGTGAGTTGCGCGGCCGTTTGCGACCGGTTTCGGGAGCGACACTGCTCATCCCTTTTGGCAAACCGTCGCCAAAATCCTCTTTCATGCGCCTTATATTGGAGTTGCGCCCTTTGATGTCGCCGGCTTCGAAGGCATCTTTCACGTCCTGCTCGTATGTGATGGCATGGTCGAGTGCCGTGCATACATCGGCAGTGTACTTGCCGGCCATGATTGGAAAAATGAGTCTCTCCCATACATCGTCCATGAAATCGGACGGGTCATACCCATGCTCATGGCAGAAGGTCTCAATCACCGGCATGCTTGCCTCAAGGTTCATCTCGTACTCGCGACGGTCATTGGCAAGGCGCATCATCTCGTTCTTGCGCTCCTCGTCGGCAAGCATAATCTCCTCGAACTCGGGGCTGTCCTCGTCCACGCTCATGAATCCGCGTCCGAAGTAGCGTGCCACGGCACTGTGTGCTCCGCGCTTTCCGTCAATGACATCGACCAGCATCTGTGCCAGGCGCGGGTCGCGCTCAAGCATTGTGGCAAGACGCTCGTTCTGCTCGCGGTTCATCTCAAGATGGCGCAAGAGCAAATCCTGTGACAGTTTGTCGCCAATGTCGAAGTTACCGCCGAAAAACAGATTCAGCCGCTCATTGAAACTCTCTAAAGATGCCTGACCGTCCTGCATGGCAGCGACGTTCGCATCGGGAGCGGCATTGGACAAGCCACTCACCGCATCGGGCTCTACAGGCTGTTGAGCCCCCATTTTCTCTTTAATTGTCTGTTCCATATATAAATTTATTTTTCAACGGCAAAGGAACAACCAAAAGGCAGGGACAAGGTTGCTATAATGCCACTTATTGCTAAAAAATATTTCAAAGCAGCAGCATACCGTGCATACACCTTTTTAAAAAGAAAATAGAACCGTACACAACGTGAAAAACGATTGCTGAAAACAAAAAATGGGGTGTTGATAAATAAAGTGGTAAAATAGTATGTATTTTAGTAATTTTTGGCTATATTTTTGTATTCAAAAAAGCAGAATGGAAAGTAGAATCAACGACGATGTTCGCAACAGACGCAAACAGGATGTTGTGAACTGTTTTTTTGAATCATTGAAAGAAGTGAGAAAACAAAAGCCCTATGCAACACAGGACGAGGTCATCAGACACGCGGTCAACAGCAAGGCTCCACGTTTTTATGTGACATTTGAGAATGCCCGACGCTTTGTGTCGCTCCTCTCACGCAAGAAAAGGTTACCAATCATCAACAGTAACAAGTTGGCAATGTATAAGGAGATATACCGCCGCTACAAGCAGAGGGTCAAGGAGTGCAGCGAACGCTACCGGTACGTAATCCTCGACGAGATTATAAGGGAGCCTGCGCCGTCGTTCTACCTCGACGTGGAGACCTTCCGCGGTATTGTGTACAGGACACTCCGCGCAAAGTGAGTGGTGCTACAAAGTGTCAAAACAGCAACCTTGCCGCAACTGCATGAGAGTATCTTTGCGGCATAAAGAGAGAATGAAAAATGAAAACAATAGAATTCAAGATAACAATAGAAAGCATTGGCAAGCGCGTTTTCGCAACAAGCGCCTACACGGCACGTGCCCGCGAGGCGATGGGTACACCGCCGGCCATAGCAGAAAGGATGACGGTTACAGCCGATGACACGGCACTGTTGCACCCGCTCATGGACGACTGCGTAAACGAGGTAGTTACAATCATAGAGCACTACCACCCCGGCAGCAACGTAGAATTTTTGGATGATGGTTACAGGTTCACAATCAAAGTACCCGAAAACTTCCCGACCGACAATGACAAAAATTTGAAGCATAGCATTGAAAGCAACATTGCCTGCCGCACGTTGCAGAGCTGGTACACCGATGTAAAGCCCGACGAGGCTGCAATCACTGCAACAAAGACAAAGAACGAGGCTGTAACGCTGCACGCACTGCTCACACAGCGCGAAAAGCCACATAATTAAAACAAGAAAGAGAAACTATGAAAAATACAATAACAATAAAGAGAAGCGAGCTGCAACAGCAGATTGATTTAAAGAATTTCTATATGGGAGAGTCGGCCAAAAGAAAAGAGAAGGATGCCGACACCATACAAAGCTGCAAAGACGACGAAGACCTGCTCCTTACATTCATGCACACAGCATGTAACGAACTGGTCACTGCTGTTGCACTCCGCTTCCCTTTCATCAGTTACACTATCGGCGATGAGGATATCATCTTTGAATTCGAGACACCCGACAACACGCGTAGTCACTTGTTGCCAATGTTGCATCGTGCAATACTCGACTACCTTGTAAACGAGGCTATAATGCACTGGCTGTTGCTCCGCCGCCCCGAGATGGCAAAGAACTGCATCTCCTTGCGCACAGAACTCTGCAGCAATGTGTTATTCACCTTTGCAAAACTATACAATACAAAAAAGATACGACGGCGCGCAACTGACCTCGCCGGGATATAAAGAAAAACACTTCCTGAGATGAAAACAGAAGAAATCATAAAGGAGAATTATAGACGGTTGAAAGAGATTTCGGCCGTCTATAATCCCATTACAGGCGAAGGTTCAACCTCCATTCCTCGCTGCGAGGTAAACATCGCCGGCTTTCCCATTGAAAAGATGTATCTGCCCACCACAATGAGTAGCGAAGAGTTCGTCAGGCAATTGCAGGAACTTGGAGCCGAGGGCTATTTGCGCGAAGTGGAGCACACCACCCCGGGCAACCGTGACATCATCAGGCTGTGGCTACGGTTCTGCCTTTTGCGCATAAGACACGACTTTGAGTATTGGGCGCGTACAATGACCACAATATCCGACAAAGGCAAAGGGAGCGACACAGCCTTCATCCTCAACCGTCCGCAACGCATATATCTGAAGGCCATGGAGACACTGCGCCTTCAGCAGAAACCGATTGACATAATCCTGTGCAAGGCGCGCCAATGGGGAGGCAGCACACTCACACAGCTATATATGCTTTGGATTCAGCTTGTACACAAGCAGAACTGGAACAGTGTAATCTGTGGCGACATAGAAAAACAGTCCTCCATCGTTGCCGGCATGCTTGCAAAGGTCATCAGCCGCTACCCTCAATGGGCAAGCGGAGGCAAAAAACTAACCACCACCCCCTATCAGGGCGCACAGAAGACACGTGTCATCAGCTACAGCAACAGCCGCTACTCGCTTGGTTCGGCACAGAAGCCCGACTCCCTGCGAAGCGAGGACATAAGCATGGCACACCTCACCGAGGTGGGCCTGTGGAAAGCCACGCAAGGCAAGAAACCCGAGGACCTGGTACAATCAATCTTCGGTTCAATAGCTGCCGGGCCTTATACGATGAAAGTCATCGAATCCACAGCCAAGGGAGTGGGAAATTATTTCCATCGCACATGGATTGATGCCACCGAACATAGAAACAACTTTACACCGGTATTCATACCATGGTTCACCATCGACCTCTACAGCAAGCCGCTGAAAGAGGAGGATTACACCCTGTTTGTCGACAGCCTCGACGAATATGAGCACCACCTCTTTGAGCTTGGTGCCACGCTGGAAGCCATTGCCTGGTACCGCGACAAGCGGCGCGAAATGCCCGACGAGTGGCGCCTGTTTTCAGAGTTTCCATCCACCGCTGCCGAAGCATTCCAAAGCAGCGGGCGCCGCGTCTTCCGCATACCGTATGTGAACAACGCACGGCGCGATTGCCTGCCGCCCACATTCATCGGCGATATAAAGGTAAGAATGGAGAATGGCAAACACAGTGTAGAGTTCGAGCCTCTCGCACCCGGCGAAAGAAGCGACGATAACACACTGAGCGTGTGGCTCATGCCGGAGAAAGACAACACCCTGCGCGACCGCTACATTGTTGCCGTTGACGTTGGCGGCACAAGTGACAAGGCCGACTACTCCTGCATTCTGGTAGCCGACCGCATGGCAATGATTGAGGGCGGAGTGCCCGAAATTGCAGCCTGCTGGCACGGACACATAGAGCACGACCGGCTTGCATGGAAAGCCGTGGAGATTGCCCGCGCCTACAACAATGCCCTGTTGGTAATAGAAGCAAACACGCTCGAGACCGAAGGCACCGAGGGCAACAACTTCGAGTACATACTAAACGAGATTGCCGACAAATACACCAACCTCTACTGCCGCACTTCGCAGATAGAGATTAAGCAAGGCCGCCCACGTCGTTGGGGATTCCACACCAACAGTTCAACAAAACCTATGGTAATAAACTTCCTGATCAAGGCACTGCGCGATGGGCTTTACATTGAAAGATGTTTACAGACCACATACGAGCTGGATGTCTATGAATTCAAGGAGAACGGCAAGGAGATGGGAGCGATAGAGGGTAACCACGACGACCGTGTGATGGCAACAGCCATACTTGTATGGGTGTGCTACAACCAGCCGCTGCCCCAACGGCAGACAGCCGTTCCAACATCCAAGAAACGCACCCGCATCGTCAGCGAAGCGAGTATATAATATGGATAACGTTACGGTTTGGTTACATGTATATTACCGGGGATTATCCAATAACCATCAATAACAATCCTCCCTTACAAAAAACGAGCTTTGGTGTTAACTGAAGCTCGTTTATTGTAAGTAACTTTTTGATTTTCCTCCTTCTCTATGCCTGCTTCTTGTAGGTGATGGCGGCAAGAGTGTTGAAGAGAAGGGTAAAAATGCCAAGCGCGACAAAATTCACCCACAACTCGGCAATTGTGGTGCCCTTGAGATATACCGACCGCAGAATCTCTACAAAATAACGCGGTGGCAATATCAGCGTAAAGCGTTGAGCCCACAGAGGCATTGAATCCACAGGAGTCAACAGTCCGCTCATAAGCATAAAAATCATTATAAAGAAAAACATCACGAACATCGTCTGCTGCATCGTATCGGAGAAATTCGAGATTGTCAGGCTGAACCCCGAAATGGTAAGAATAAACAACATTGCTCCGAGGTATATTGCCCACACCGAGCCTACAGGCACAAGGCCATAGACCCACCTTGCCACAAGTATAGCTATGCTCAAGACAAAGAGACCAATAATCCAATAAGGCACAAGTTTTGACAACGTAAATGTTAATCGGGAAACTGGTGTAACATTTATCTGTTCAATAGAGCCACTCTCCTTTTCGCCGACAATACTCAGCGCCGGCAGAAAACCGCAAATCAGGATAAAGAGAATTATCATCAGTGCCGGAATCATATAGTGACGATAGTTCAGCGTCGGGTTGTAACGGTTCTCAATGGTTACAAGTTCCGATAATTTTTCGGGGCTTTTTTCGCCGCGCAGTTCAACCAGGGTCCGGGCTATTGTTTGCACGACATACTGCATACCCATACCTCCCTTTGTAGCGTTTACGGCATTGGCGGTTATACTGATGCGCTCAGGTGTTGCGACAGCCATATCACGCTCAAAACCTGCAGGTATCTGCACTATGACATCAACACGTCCCTGCTCCAATGCATCCATTGCAATCGGATATTCTGCTGTAGTCTCTGCAAGTGTAAGGTACTCCGAGGCTTTGATATGCGAAGCGATGCGGCGCGAAACAGCCGAACGGTCGAGGTCTACAACCGCCACATTGACATTGCGCACATCCATCGTCATTATAAGCGGCATAAGCAGCATAACGAGAATCGGAAAGGCAAGAATCAGCTTAGGCAGGAACGGATTACGCCTAATCTGCAGAAACTCCTTTTGAATGAGTACGACAAATGCTCTCATAGTCACTCCAATTTATCTTTAAACTTCTTTAATGACACACAAAGGATTACAACCGTCATACCGAGCAGAATCACGCAATTCTCCCACACCGCCATAATAGGCAGACCTTGGATCATCATCTTGCGGACAGCATCGATATACCAACGTGCAGGTACAATGTTAGACACGACCTGGAAGAATATGGGCAGGTTTTCAATAGGGAACAGCATGCCCGAAAGCATCAATATAGGCATCATCATAACCATTGCCGAGATTAGCAATGCTGCGACCTGCGTAGTAACGATAGTAGAAACCAAAAGACCAAGCGAGAGAGAGAGCACCAGATAAAGTAGCGAGAGAGAGAAGATTCCACATACACCTCCTGTCATTGGCACACCGAGAAGGTACCGCGCCAAAAGCAGGATAGTTACAAGGACAATGCACGAAATTGCAAAGTAAGGTATCATCTTCGCAAAAATAATCTTTGCAGGGCGCACCGGTGAAACAAGCAACACCTCCATTGTACCCACCTCCTTCTCGCGGACAATAGATACAGAGGTCATCATAGCACACACCAGAATAAAGATCAGTCCCATGATGCCCGGCACAAAGTTGTATGCAGATTTCATCTGTGGATTGAATAACATACGGGTTTCGAACATGGCCTGCTGCGATGCCGTGCCAAGCAATACACTCTGCAAATATGCCGATGCCGAACCTGCTGTATTTACATTGGAGGCATCGAGAATAAGTTGTATAATGGGTTTTGTCTCTATGCCTGCCGCGGCTTGTGCTGCCCGACGGTCATAGCCGGGAGCAAAGACAACCACAGCATTAGCCTTGCCCGAGCGCAGACATGGGTCTATATCGTTTTGTGATATATAACCCTTAAAGGTAAAATATTCGTTTTGCGCGAGGCGCTCAACGGCATCACGCACACCGTCGGTGCGTTCAGGAGCCACAACCGCTACATTTACATTATTGACCTCTGTAGATATCGCAAATCCAAAGAGTATCATGAGTACAATGGGAATAAGCATCACGACAAGCATTGTACGTGTATCACGGAGTATATGCAATGACTCCTTTTTTACGAATGAAGCAAAATTCCGTTCCATAGTCTACTCTCCTCTCTGTGCACCACGAGCCAATGTGCGGAACACCTCGTCCATAGACTCTGCGGCAAATTGTTGTTTCAGCCGTGCAGGAGTATCAAGTGCACACACCTTGCCATCTACCATTATCGATACGCGTGTACAGTACTCGGCCTCGTCCATATAATGAGTGGTAACAAATATGGTAGTGCCATTCTCGGCAGCCTCATATATCATCTCCCAAAACTGGCGACGTGTTACGGGGTCAACACCACCCGTAGGTTCATCCAGAAACACCACATCGGGACGGTGAATTGTCGCAATGACAAATGACAGTTTCTGTTTCCAGCCAAGCGGCAGTGAGCCAACAAGAGTATTACGCTCCGAAGAAAAATTCAAGCGCTCAAGCAACTCCGTTGCGCGCTCATTGGTCTGCTTTGCCGTGAGCCCGTATATTCCTGCAAATAGACGCATATTCTCCCACACGGTAAGGTCGTTGTAGAGCGAGAAACGCTGACTCATATAACCGATATGACGTTTAATCAGTTCCCCTTCGGTACGCACATCAAAGCCTGCCACCATGCCGCTACCCGATGTAGGGTAACTCAAACCACAGAGCATACGCATAGCAGTCGTCTTGCCGGCACCGTTTGCTCCAAGAAAGCCGAAAATCTCGCCGCGGCGCACATCGAACGAAATGTGGTCAACTGCGGTGAAATCACCGAAACGTTTGGTAAGGTCACGCACCGAAATTACTATATCGTTCATCGTTTCATCAGTTTAATAAACATATCTTCAATTGTTGGTTTTACCGTAGAAATCTCTATACCTTCAATATCGGCAAGCGCATTCCTGAATTTCTTTTCATCAAAACCATCACCCGCAACCAAGTGGTGCTTCTCGCCAAAGGGATAGCAATCAACAACGCCATTCACTTCACGTGCCCGCTCCAGCAAGGCAAACATATTTTTGGCACTGATGCCGTAGAGAGGTCTGTCAAATCCCTGCACAATCTCTTCGGGGGTGTCAATTTCCAATATACGTCCCTCACAGCAAAGGGCAATACGGTCGCAACGGCTCGCCTCGTCCATATATGGTGTTGAAACAAGAATGGTTATCCCATGCTCTTTCAATCCCGCAAGCATATCCCAGAACTCGCTACGCGACACCGCATCGACACCCGTAGTAGGTTCATCCAGAAACAGGACACCAGGGTTATGAATCAATGCACACGACAGCGCAAGTTTCTGTTTCATTCCGCCCGAAAGTTTGCCTGCACGGCGCTTGCGGAACGGTTCTATCTGCTTATAGATAGGTGCAATCAGTTCATACGCCTCCTCCATTGTAACACCAAACATGGCCGCAAAGAATTGCAGATTCTCCTCGACCGACAAATCGGGATACAGAGAGAAACGGCCGGGCATATAACCTACACGGGAACGGATAGCAAGATATTCATCCCTTATATCGTATCCATCAACCGTGGCACTGCCGGAATCGGGATTAATCAGCGTTGTAAGCAGTCTGAAGAGCGTGGTCTTGCCTGCACCATCCGGACCGATAAGACCAAACAGTTCACCCAGCTCAACAGAGAACGAAACACCGTCGAGCGCCTTTACATTTCCGTAACTCTTCGAAAGATTTTGTACTTCAATGACTGCCATACTACAAAATAACTTCTCCCGCAAGGCCAATTTTCAACCGTCCGTCATTTTCAACGGCAATCTTTACTGCATATACCAAGTTGGCACGGGAATCCTTTGTTTGAATACTCTTTGGAGTAAACTCACTCTCCGATGATATCCATTCTATGCGACCCGCATAATTGTAACGCTCATCGCCACCGAAATCGGCAACAACAGTCACCTCGTCACCCAGATTAACCTTTGCAAGCTGTTCAGAGGTAAAGTATGCACGTAGGTATATTTTGTCAAGGTCCGCAACCTTCATAAGAGGTTTACCGACAGTTGCCAGCTCACCGGCCTGAGCATATTTCACAAGTACAGTTCCACTGACAGGCGAGACAATACGGCATTTTGAAATGCGGTCGTCGAGAGCGGCAATCTGCGCCTCTAAAGCCAGCAAATTATTGTTGATAGTTGTGGTATTTTTATCAAGTGTCGATAATGTTGCATCCAGTTGAGTCTCCAGGATTTTTACCTGCGCCTCTATATCATCGTACTGTTTTTGTGTTGCTGCACCATCTTTGAGCATATTCTCCACACGGCGAAGTTCACTCTTATGTTTTGCAATCTGCTCACGTAACGATGCCACCTGTTTCTTTACATCGGGGCGCGAGCCAAGCAAGGCAGAATGCTGCGCCAAAAGTTGCTTACGTTGCAGGTGCAGCTGCACACTGTCAATTGCACCAATCGGTTTATCAGCTTCCACAATCGACCCTTCAACAACATCAAAGTCGAGAATTTTTCCGTTAGCCTCTGACGATATTACAACCTCGGTAGCCTCAAATGTGCCTTGCGCATCAAATTCGGATTCTTTGCCACATGACACAGCAAGCATCATTGCTGCGATATATACAATTCGTTTCATACCTTATTGATTTAATGTTGTCTTTAATCTGTAATTTGCTTGTAAAAGTTCAATTTCGTGAGTACTGCGGGCGAGTGCAGCATTCGTTTCATCAGTAATCTTGCACAACAGGTCCGTGGCATCTATCACCCCGTTCTCAAGTTGCGATTCAGCAGCCATACGCACCCTGCGACGCAGCTCGACAATGCGCTCATCATCCTCGACAGCCTTACGTAGACGCGCTATTTCGCCATCGTCCTGAGCTGTCTGCATCCGGGTGTTGAAGAGAAAAACATCACGCTGAACGGCAATCTGCTGCTCTGCGGTTTTGAGTTTTTCAAGATTATTCTTCATGGTATAGAATGCACCTATGTTCCACGACATACGCACACCTATAATAGCATTAAGCGACCAATCGGTCGAAACCATACTCTTGAACATATCCATGCCGGGATAACCATAATACCCTTGCGCAAATGCCGAAAATCGCGGCATAACCGAACTGTTTATCGCCTTGCGCTGTGCTGCAAGCCTGTTCTCCTGTGCATAAAACAATTCCAACTCCGGACGTGCCGATGTACTCGACAGCACCTCACGCATAGCCGGTCGCTCCAACTTTTCAGTTAGAAGTTTCTGTCCAATAAAGAGCTCCAACATGCGTCGGTAACTTGCACGTGACGACTCCACCTGCCCCATCGTCTGCCGGGCAGAAAGCAGTTCCGCCTCCACTGCATCTACATCGGTCTGACGGGCTACGCCATTCTCATAACAGGACTGCATCCGCTTCAAATTGCTCTCCAGAACCGCTATTAACCCTTCAATTTGTGCCATACGTTCATCGAGCAACAATATACCGAAATAGAGGTTATCCACTCTTGATTGCAAGTCATAGAGTGACACATCTACACGACTGCGCTGTTCTGCAGCCTCCGCTTCGGCAATGTCTATGTTTGCCTTTGACACCCCACCATCCCAAATATTCTGGGATACATCAATCATAATTTTGTACTGATCGCGACGGATACCGTCCATCTCAATACCGTTTGCATTCAATATAGCATTAAACGCATCTGGATAAGTGGGAGTTGCCGACTGATAGGTTGCCTGGCCCGACAACACTACTTGCGGAATCCAGGCACGCGCCGCATTGGAGATATTATACTGTTCAGTCTGCGATATCAAATCGTACTGCCTGATTTCAGGATAGTGCTCACAAGCAAGCCGACGGCACTCTTCTAACGACTGCGCACTTGCAGACAGAGCGACCGTCAAAGCAATAAATGCAATTTGTAACCTATTCATCAATTTACTGTTTTTTTATTCTACGCAATATTGTTTCTATATTCTCGGACTTGCGTTGCGAGAGAAAACGAGTCCTGTCTGCCATCAAATCACCCATCAGTGGTTCCATAAACGGATAAGCAACAAAAGTAAATACATTCATCGACATAATACTGATAAACAACATCTTGACATCAACTTTCTCCATCTCACCCCGCTCGGCTGCAAGGTCTATTTCAAGCTGCAAATCACGATACATCGTCTCAATGACTACTCCGGCACGCTTATAAAAAACCTCATAGCGCTCGGGGCGTGCAACAATCTCATTGATTATGAATCGCGGTAACAGCGGATTCTCTGCCACAAAGTCGAAATGGGTTGCCACTCCCCCTATTATTCGCTCCACTATCGGGAGTTTAGGGTCACCCATTATGGCAAACATCGAACGCGACATCGTAGCAAACTTTTCATCCACAATGCGCTCAAAAAGCTGTTCCTTTGTACGAAAATAGTAGTGCAACATTGCGTGCGTTACACCGGCAACCTTTGCAATAGCAGTCGTACGTGCCCCATCATAGCCCTTCGTCAAAAATTCCTGTTCAGCAGCAGCAAGTATCTGTTGCTCCTTGGTTTTAACCTCTTGATTATCCACCCTTTCCTTTACTAACATATTTGTTTAACAATTTTGTTAGCACAAAACTATAAATTTTTCATTTTGCACACAAATAAAATGAAAAAAATCTTCAACTATGATGAATATACACTCTATGCAATCTCCAAGAAACGTACACTAATAATCAGCGAAGCAAGTATATAATAAGTGTAGCCTGCTTACATTCCAATTGCAAACAGGCTACACTAATTATCATTATTTCTTGAACTTTTTTACATTTACCCCAGACACAATTGCTGTTGCAAGCGGGGAATCACAGAATTGCAGAACACCATTTTTCTGCTCTGGGTCGTGAATTGTAATGCTCTTTACCCTACGCTTGAATTTTGGAAAGCGTAACGATATAAGAATATTCCTTCCCTTACAACCATTGACAACAAGCTGTTTGTCCATTGGAAAGCCTTTGGTATAACCAATGACATCATAGACATTGCCACTCCCATCATCCACAGCATAAGCACGACTGCTTAAACCTACGTACTGTGAATCAAAACAGATGGAATATAAAAAGGTGACAATTGTCTCACGATTTTTACTTTGTATCCTGTACACACGCAATGGAGTTGCCGGATTCCATGGAACATCATCGGGAGCAAATTCAATTGAATTCTCTTCAAGCTGCCATATTGCTTCAAAGGAGCCGGAACCTGCTTTTGAATCAATAAGTTTCTCAATATGTGGTGCATGAGGTCGCCCGGTTGCCATCTTCTCTACAATCTTGGCAATGTAGGCAAAATTGCTTGACGCATCATTGCCATGCATGTAACGCAGATACTCCATAATAGAATATAGATTCAGCAGATAGAGAGCTGCATTCTTTTCCGAATTCACTATAGCTGCAACACTACTTGGCACTACGGATGGTTCAGAGAGAATATTCCCAATGAATCGCTCACACGTGGCAGCTTCAGACTCAACTCTATTTTCCGTTATTTTGTGAACAGCTGTTTCATCAAGCCTACTATATAAATGCACCTCCTTTTCAACGGCTACCGGTTGAATTTCATCTACTGCAACTTGATTTTGAGCGACACTATTTACATAATCATTCTCTATAACGGATTCGTAAGCCCCGTTTTCATTGACACACGCGGTAGCAAGTAATTCTTTGTCATCTTGAACTGTTTCATTTGAATATGGGAAAAAGAGAAAGAACAGCAGCGCGGCTGCAGCAACAGCAACGATAGAGCCCAAACTTCGCAGAACAACTCTGCGCGATGCCTTACGCTGTTGGATGGTTGCAGTTTCCTTGGCGGCAAAATTGTCAATCATAGCAGAAACAGCGCCCATCGCCTCGCTACACTCATACTCAACGGGATTCAACATCGCAAGCAAGCAATCCCTCTCCTGCAACATATCGGCGGGGAGATTATCCTGCATCAGACAGCGACGGAGCTCAGCCTCTTCCTCACAGCTTGTCATACCCAAGAAGTATTTGTCAATCAGAACTTTATAATCCATAACGCTATCCATTAATCTTATTATAGAAATTCCTTATCAGCAGTCTGGTGCGCGAAAGGATTGTATAGACATTCTCTACACTCAACCCGGTTACATTGGCTATTTCAACAGCCGAGGCACCTTGCATACGCATTCTCATTATACAACGAGGCTTCTCGGGCAAACAGTCAATGAAACTTTCAATTCTCTCTTTTATATCTACGGTTTCAAAACATTCATGGCTGTCATAAGGGAAATCACTCTCTTCTACAACACATTCCGGTTCAAGCGATTTGTTCCTCCACCTGTCACGGCACATATTCAGGAGCACAGTTCTACAATATCCTATATCATTGCACACACCATCAAGTTCGCGGCGATTCTCCCACAATTTAAGATAAAATGACTGCATAATATCCTTAGCCTCGTCACAATTGCCAATATTGGCCATGACAATAGCGAAAAGCTTGGGATAAAGAGATACAAAACGCTCCTTGAATTGTTCTGCAGTCATTATTGATGAGTTGTTATATGCTTGAACTCCTTCCAACCTGGAGCATTGCGATAAGCCTCCAAAGAACCTTCGGGAACAATGAGCACTGCGCGCTCCTGTACCGGCAGATGCCATGAGCTATTAACAAGACCAAAGTTCTTGCCCAGGAAGGGCGGTATTTCATTGGCACAATATATAAATTCAATAGCCGGACAGTCATCGAAAGCCCCCTCTTCTATCTCCTCTATTGTTCCCGGCAACCACAGGGCAGTGAGATACTGCATTCCCCAGAAAGCACCCTTGGCAATTTTCTTTGGACGATATTCACCCAAAGCTTTATTGATTTGGCAATGACCGAGTCCACACCCTGCAACAACAGCAAGGGTACTCTTTTCTATTATCACATCACCGTTACAGTAATATGTCGGATTCTCATTTGGCAGTTCTATTCTCTCGAGCAAATTGCAACCGTCAAAAACAAGTACGTACTCCGAACCGGTTCCAAACTCCTTCAACGTAGCCGGCAACTCTACATGGCGAAGACTGCTGCAAAGCGAAAAAGCAGAAGTTCCAATTCTCTCACACCCCTCTTCCACTACAAGGGAATCAATACCACGACACGCAGTAAATGCATATTCGCCAATACTCTTCACACTCCCGGGAATAACAAGAGTTCCACGTAGTCCACAGCCAAAGAATGCTCCATTCTCAATCTCCACTACCGTTGACGGAATATCTACACTCCCCTTTTCAACTCCTTTAAATGCATTCCGTCCAATCACCTTAACACCTTCGGGAATTTTTGTTCTCGCACAAGCCTGCACCAAGCGGTCACTTGCGCTCTCAATAATGGCATTGCAACCACCACGGCTGTCATACACCTTATTACCCCGCTTTACCTTCATTGACTTCAACTCATTTACACCTGCAAAGGCTGAGGGTCCAATCTCAATTACCGTAGCCGGGATAGTTATTCTCTCGATTGAAGTATGGCGGAAAGCACCATCGCCAATCTTCTCAAGACCATCGTGCAGGGTAACACCCACAAGCCAATCACAAGTCTGGAAAGCGCAATAATCAATAACTTTGACACTTGCAGGAATATCCAACGCAAAAGGCCCGGTATTACATACTATCCAAAAGGCATTCATTGCAATAACCTCAACACCATGGGGAATCACAGTGGTCCTGCAACCATACAATAAGGTATTCGTAGCACTCTCAATGATGGCATTGCAACCGCCACGGCTGTCATATACGGGATTATCCTCATCAACAGAAAGATAAGTCAATGACTCAAGAGCACAAAAGGCGCCACTTTCAATATGTTCCACACTTTTGGGAACAGTAATACTCTTCATCTGCCTGCATCCCGAAAAGGCAGAGTTTTCAATAACCTTGACCGTATTTGGCATCACAACAGAAAGCAATTCGTCATTGCCACTGAAAGCAGCGGCACCAATGGCACTTACGAAATAGCTGCTGCCACCGAATTCAACAGTTTCGGGCACAAAGACAACATCCTTGTAAAAATTAGACTTAATCGCACCCGACTCCTGCTTAAAATAGGTAACCTCGCAAAGCTTATATTCCTCTGATACTATATTGTAGCATATACCATCTACAATAAAATCATGCGCAAAGAGAAACTGCGAAAACAGCAACGCACAAACCGAAAGCAAAAATCCTTTTTTCATACCCTTTAGTGTAAGACGTTTCTATTCATATGACGTTTTAAAAACAGAAACCTTACAAAAATACCTATATTTTTCAAAAAAAATATAGAAGAATCCATAACAACAAAAATAGAATAACTGCAGTTTGTAACAGAAGGCTTTACAGGTGAGCCATCAGACATTCACTTCTCACTTTTGCCTCACAAGAGGCAAAAAGGCTGAAATGCCTAAAAGAGACAGCGCGCCAGGCTGACGCATGGCGAAAGACTGCAGTGTTATGGCACTCAGGGCGGACACACCGGTCCGCCCCTAGTTTTCCTTTTTGGGCCTTTTAATATGCGTTGCAAGCTTTCAGCTTTCACCTTTCACATTTCAGCTTTCAGCTTTATACAACAAAAAAGGACATCCTTTCGAGATGTCCTTTTTTATAAAAGTGGCGATGACCTACTCTCCCACAAATCTTTGCAGTACCATCGGCGCTGTCGGGCTTAACTTCTCTGTTCGGGATGGGAAGAGGTGGATCCCCGACGCTATC
>JAZRRI010000074.1:0-9022 GCA_045650605.1 Bacteroidaceae bacterium
AAAATATTGCGAAAAACGAGATCTCTCACGTAGCGTTAGTTCGCTATCGCTCATCGAAAACATCTTTTAATATTTTACCAAGGTATGGTCGAGATGACAAAATACGCTAAATTTTAGTATAAATTCTTATATCGAACTCACGTTAAAATATACTGCAATCTTCTCCTTTTGGGGGTATTGTAGTGGTTCGGGATTTTTTTGATTATTTATTTTTATATTTTATTGCAAAAAACGTTGCAAAGTAGAAAAAAAATAGTAACTTTGCACCTCGATATCGGACGCCTTCTGTGAAGCGTGTTCTGGTGCCAAAAAAACAGTTTCGGGGTGTAGCGCAGTTGGTAGCGCATCTGGTTTGGGACCAGGGGGTCGCAGGTCCGAATCCTGTCACCCCGACAACTGAAAGGCAAAAGAGACAATCTCGCGGTGTTGTGTCAAGGCCGGGGTGGTGTGAACCGCTCGAACAAGGAAACCGTTATTCGGGGTGTAGCGCAGTTGGTAGCGCATCTGGTTTGGGACCAGGGGGTCGCAGGTTCGAATCCTGTCACCCCGACGAAAAAGCTCTCTCAAAGATTTCTTTGAGAGAGCTTTTTAATATGTCATAAAAGCCTCTGTAGGCGGGTATGGTAGGATATATTCACTATAAAAAAAATCCCGACAACAAATTGCCGGGATTTTACACAAATATCTATTTACATCAAAATCAATCATTATCGGTATATCCATAGCTTGAGTACCTGCCCGAGCCATAATACGAACCATAATGTGAACCATAGTAGGAGCCGTAGTTCTTCTTCTTCAAGTCTTCGGCATTCACCACAATAGAAAGATTGTCGAGTTTCTTTTCATCCACAAGCGACTTTATAAAACGCGCATCGGCCTTGTGAGTATAGCCAAGACGCACCACATAAGCAACAATATCGGCAACGCGGCTGATAATCAACGAGTCGGAAACAAGACCCACAGGAGGTCCGTCGAGGACAATGTAGTCATATTTGCCACGAAGATACTCCAACGCTCTGTCGAGGTTAGTTCCAGAAAGGAGCTCTGCCGGGTTTGGAGGCACAATACCTGCAAGCAGAATATCAAGTCCTTCTACGCTGTCAGACGATATTATATACTTATCAAGCAATGATAGTTCATCCTCATGCGCAGCCAGATAGCTTGTAAGACCTTGGCTCTTCTTATTCAAGTCGAAGACCTCGGCAAGACGTGGACGACGTATGTCACAGCCAATCAAAAGCACCTTCTTGCCAAGCAGCGCTGTACTGACAGCCAAGTTGGATGCAACAAATGTCTTACCCTCACCCGACACTGTTGAGGTGAAGAGTATCACCTTGCCCTGAGCCTTTCTCATCACAAACTCCAGGTTGGTACGCAATGTACGGAACGCCTCGGCCATGAGGTCATTCTTGTTCTTGCGGACAACAATGGGACGTGTTTTTATTTCCTGCTCACCCTTTGACTGCATCTTGACAGGTATAGTACCAAGGAATGGCAACTGCATTGCATCGCGCACCTCGTCTACCGTGTCAAATTTATTGCGTACAAGAGCACGTATATAAATGTATGCAGCCGGCAATATCAAGCCAAGGAAAAGAGCTATAAGATATACCATCTTTCTGTTTGGAGCCACCAGACCGGTACAGTAAGGCGCATCAATGATACTATGGTTATCGGACTGCACCTCGATGCTCAAGAGTGTCTCCTCATACTTTTGCAGAAGCATCACATAAAGCCCCGATTTGATATCACACTCTCGCGTAATGCTCAATAGCTGTCGCTCAACTTCGGGCGACATCTCAAAACGTCCGTTATACTTGTCGGCAAGAATTGATGTGGCCTTATGCTCAATTAAAAGCGACTGGTTAAGAGCATCCAATGCTGTACGCAAATCACGCAACATAGTCTCAAGAACCATTGTAGATGTGCGCAAGATGGGATTATCTGCTGTTGTAGACTGCATAAGGGTCAATCGCTCTACCACTCTTGAATTGTAATTGTTCACAAGAGTCGAAAGTGCCGGGTCAATATTTGTACCAAATGATGCCGGGATAATCTGCAACTCATTTTTTGGGTCATTGACAAAGTCAATCATAAGTTTCGATGAGGCCAGTTTAAGGTCAAGAGCCTCGAGAAGCTTCGCATACTCGGCACGTTTCTGGACAACCTGCGTTGCATCGAGTTTTGGGTCTACAAGCTCATTCTGCATCTTGTACGCAGCAAGACTACCCTCCATCTCCTCAAGTTCTTTTTTCACCGACCTCAAACGCTCAGAGATAAACTCCTCGGTGCGGCAAGCAACCTGACGCTTTGTCTCGTTCACAACCGTGTTGTAGCTCTCAATGACAGCATTCAGGAACACCGCTCCCTCCACCTTGTTGGGTGTGTTGTAGGATACATTTGCCACTGACGCAGTCTTTGACAACGGAGAAATTGAAAGCGCCCCCTTATAAGCCGAAACCACTGCATCTATTGGCATAATAGTGACAATCACCTCTCCTGCTACGAGTTCCACTTCATCATTGCGACAAATATTCATTTCACCCACAGGAGTACTCAGTACAAACGGGAATTCAGGAATCTTCACTTCACTGCTCAAAACCTCTTTTATCTCATACACAGCAGAAACCTCACCATTATCAGCAACAGAAAAGTTCACTTTTATGGCAGACGGCAGATTCGCCATAGCCTCCTCACCGAAAGCAGCATAAAGCGGGGTCGTCTCTTTATAAAGTACACTATCCTCACCCCACATATAACGGGTATAGAGGTTCGCATCGACAACCGCACGACGCACAACTGTCATTGATGACATCATAGCAATTTCATTCTCCACGTTGGAGATTCTATTCTGCATACCGAAGTCGACAAGCATATCTGCGGGCGAAATCACGGCGCCACCTTTCTCACTATCCTGCAAAAGCACCTTTGCCGACATGTTATATATCGGTGTTGCATAGCGCAGGTAAACAAATGCACCAGCCACGCACATCATTACCGACAAAGCAAATAGCCACCAGTAGGCACGCAAATACCCAAGAATCATACGGAAGTCAAAGCCCTCTTCCATCTGTTCATTCTCCACGTTTATATTATCGTTCTGTTTCATATCTTATGATTATTTCAAGATATTATACAACAATGAGGCCAATGAAATAAGAATAGACGTTCCCGAAAACCAAAGCGATGTACTTGAACCGATATCAGAGTTCTTTGCCTTCGATTCGTTTGGTGTAACATATACCACATCATTCTGCTGCAAATAGTAATAGGGAGATGCCAACAAAGAGGCATCGTTAAGGTCCACCTGAGCAACAGTTCTTTTGCCATCGGCATCTTCACGCACAATCTTCACATTCTCGCGCTGACCATAGATTGTAAGGTCGCGTGCCATTGCCAAAGCCTCAAGTATTGTAACCCTGCCATTCTTTATTGTATAGGAACCTGGAGCCGCAACCTCGCCAAGCACTGATATTTTGAAGTTGGTAAATCGCACAACTACAACAGGAGTTGTCGAGAACCCGCCCTTAGCCTTGTCAAAAACCAACTGCTCGGCCTCTGTGATAGTCTTGCCGGCAACCTGCAACTTTCCTATATTGGGAACAACCACACAACCATCCGCATCGACCAGATAGTCGTGTATTGTCGGAGCCGACTGCATAGTCAATCTTGAAGTTGATGAGATATCGGCCGGTGACACCAGATTATAGGACATTGATGTAAACGGGTTGTCCGGGTTGGTCACGAGAATGTTGAGCATATCACCCGGCATGATTCTTGGTTCATGCACAGCAATGGCCTGCTCCATCTTGGTCCACTCATCGCTGTTCTGTATGTAAGGCACCTTCTTGTACGATGTACAGGAAGCCAAGAACAATAGCGAAAGCAATGAGAGGAAAAGAATGTTCTTTTTCAGCATAGTCTCTATTCTATTTTTTAATTTATACTCTAAAGTTTTCAACGCACTCCCGCCTGCTTCAACACCGACCTTCACAGGAATGCACACTATTCTACTAATTTATGCAAATATACAAAACATTTATCATTTCGCAACCTGTTTCAACCAAAAAAAACGAATAATGAACAAAAACCGTTTTAAACTTGACAGCAATTCCCCAATATTATATTTTTGTGGGAAATAACATTACATTTATGAAAAAAGGGAAAAAAGGCTTGCTCATCGTAACAACCATGGCAGTAATCGCTGCAGGCATATATTTCGGTTGCACGCTTGGATATAAATATTACACAGTGAAAGTATCAAGGATAGCCATTGACGAAACAGCATACATCTACATTAACCCACAGGACAATGCAGCATCCACAATGGCAAAGATAAAAGAAGCCGTACCGACAGCCAACACCGACGGCTTTGAAGTCCTTGCCACGCACAACAGCTACGACAGCCGCAAGCGCAGCGGCAAATATGCCATAAAGGACGGTGACACAATGAGCGACATATACAACCGCATTGTAAGCCGCCAGCAGACACCCGTGAGAATAACAATCCCCTCCACAAGGGATGTGCAGCAGGCAATAGGCATCATAAGCCGCCAGCTCATGGTAGATTCGGCCGAGATTGCCGCCTACACCCACCCCGTTGCAATGTCATGCTTTGGAGTAGACCTGGCACATATACCCGCATTCTTCCTGCCCGACACCTATGAGGTCTACTGGGACATTAGCGCCGAGAATCTCTTTGAAAAGATGTCCTCATGGAACAGACAGTATTGGAACGACAATCGCAAAGCGAAAGCCAAAGCCGCAGGACTCACCCCGGCCGAAGTCACTACACTGGCATCCATTGTAGACGAGGAGACAGCCAACACAGCCGAGATGCCCACCGTCGCAGGCCTCTACATCAACCGTCTGAAACGCGGCATGCCGCTGCAGGCCGACCCCACTGTGAAGTTTGCCCTTGGCGACCCCACACGCCGTCGCATACTCAACAAGGACCTGGAGGTAAACTCGCCCTACAACACCTACAAGCACACCGGCCTGCCCCCGGGACCAATACGCATCCCCACCAAGCAAGCAATAGAGAGCGTGCTGAACTACGAAAAGCACAACTACCTATACATGTGCGCAAAGGAGGACTTCTCGGGCACACACAACTTTGCAAAAACCCTTGGAGAACACAACGTCAATGCCAAGAAATACCAACAGGCGCTAAACAAACTAAAGATAAAGAAGTAAGACAACAGAAAATCAAAGGTATCGACGAGCTTTGTAGCGAATAGTCACGCGCAGCAACGCTGAAGGTGTTGCCGCGTGGGTCGCTAAAAACAAAGCGAGTCAATGCCAAGAAATACCAACAGGCGCTAAACAAACTAAAGATAAAGAAGTAAAACCAACACATTCCAATAATGAAAAAGACAATCCTTGCAGCCATAATGGCAATTGCAACAGCTACAGCAGCAGTTGCACAAAGCAACGCACAGGCGCTCATCCCCTATCCCAACAGCATCGAGCAATGCAACAGCGGAAAGAGTTTTGCCATAAACAGCAAAACAGAGATAACAACCACCCTGACCGGCGATGCGTTTGTCATTGGCGAACTACAAAGCATACTACAAAAGCGGTTTGGAGTAGTTCCTACAGTGAGTAACGGCAAGCAGAACAAAAACATAATATCACTCGAAGTTGACAGCAGCATAGAGGGGCGCGAGCACTACATGCTGGAGGTAAACAAAAACGGCATATATATAAAAGGAGCAACCGAGGGAGCACTCTTCCTTGCCCTGCAGACACTTGACCAGCTGCTCATTGGCGACGTATGCAACACCGCCAATGGCGAGATTGCCCACATACGCATCGATGACAACCCGCGTTACGCAGTCCGTGCAATAATGCTCGACCCGGCCCGCCACTTCATCCCCGTAAAGGACGTAAAGCTGTTCATCGACCAGATGGCACGCTTCAAATTCAACACCCTGCAGTTGCACCTCACCGACGACCAGGGTTGGCGCATTGAGATAAAGAGCCACCCTGAGCTGACAGCCATTGGAGCACACCGTCACCCCGGTGGCAGCAACCAAGGCCCCGACAACGGCTACTACACACAGGAAGAGCTCAAGGAGATTATAAAGTATGCCGCCGACCGCAACATTGAGATAATACCTGAGCTCGACATCCCCGGTCACTCTGTTGCCATCCTTGCCGCATACCCCGAGCTGGGCTGCGCATTCCGTCACGGCGACAAGAAAGACTTGGGACACACAACAAACATGATGCTCTGCGCTGCCAACACCGATGTCTACGACATCTATGCCGACATCATTAAAGAGGTGGCAGAACTGTTCCCGTCGGACTACATACACCTTGGTGGCGACGAGGCCGCAGTGAAGGAGAACTGGGCCAAATGCCCCGACTGCCTTGCCCTCATGCAGCAGCTGGGTTACGACAAGCCATCGCAATTGATGATACCCTTCTTCAACAACATACTCGGTGCAGTACGCAACAACGGCAAGAAGGCCATCCTGTGGTGCGAGCTCGACAACATATGGCCACCGGCAAACGACTACCTGTTCCCCTACCCCACAGACGTTACACTTGTCACATGGCGCAACGCACTCACACCAAAGTGCATTGAACTGACACGCAAATATGGCAACCCGCTCATCATGGCACCCGGCGAACACGCCTACCTCGACTACCCGCAATACCCCGGCGACCTCCCCGAATTCAATAATTGGGGCATGCCGGTGACAACACTGGAGCAGAGTTACCGCCTTGACCCCGGCTATGGCCTACCCGCCGAAGAGCAGGCTCACATACAGGGAGTCATGGCTACAATGTGGGCCGAAGCCATAAGAGACATCAACCGCGTAACATACATGGCTTTTCCACGCGCCATGGCCATTGCCGAGGCCGGCTGGAGCAACATGCCACAGCGCAGCTGGGAGAGCTTCAAACAGCGCATATACCCCAACATCACCGAGATGATGAAGAACGGCATTTCAGTGCGAGTGCCGTTTGAGATTGTAGAGCGCAAGTAACGGCTACAACATACTACAAAATATCAACGTGGGCAGCCTTTGGCCGCCCACGTTGCGTTAAACTCATCGCTACCGCACCCGCGCCACAAGCCCCGGACAATAGAAAGAAAGGCGCTCCCGCGCAATGGCAACAAAAAAAGCAGCAACCTGACGATTGCTGCTTTTTATCGAAGTAGTTCAAATTACTTCTTAACCTTGTCTACAATTGCCTTGAAGGCTGCAGGGTTGTTCAACGCGAGGTCAGCGAGAACCTTACGGTTAATCTCGATACCGGCCTTGTGCAAAGCACCCATCAACTGAGAGTAAGACATACCCTCGATGCGAGCTGCAGCGTTGATACGCTGAATCCAGAGAGCGCGGAACTCACGCTTCTTGTTACGACGGTCACGGAATGCGTATGTCAAACCCTTCTCCCAAGTATTCTTGGCAACGGTCCATACGTTCTTTCTTGCACCAAAGTAACCTCTGGTCAAACCTAAAATTTTCTTTCTTCTTGCTCTTGAAGCAACGTGATTTACTGATCTTGGCATAGTTTTAAATTCTTTTGAATGTTAGCGTCGCACGCATAGCGGCGAACTTAAATGCTAAATACACTCGGTTAATAATACAATACTTAACGCAATGACAACAATTCCTTAACACTCTTAACATTAGCAGGGTCGAGAGTTGTAAAGTGTACAAGGTTTCTCTTCTGCTTCTTTGTCTTCTTAGTCAGGATGTGACTGTGATAAGCATGCTTTCTCTTGATTTTACCTGTTCCGGTAAGAGCGAATCTTTTTTTGGCACCGGAGTTAGTCTTAACTTTTGGCATTTTGTTTAAAAAATTATTAGTTAACAATTATCGGTAGCGTACTATCCAACACTACTCGCTTTTCTTTTTTAGTCTTCTTTAGTCTCCTCGGCTGCAGGCTGTGGTTTCGCAGGCTTCTCCTTCTTTGCAGGAGCGGCTTTCTTTGCCGACAGCATTATTGTCATGCGCTTGCCCTCGAGTACCGGCATTGAATCTACCTTGCCATACTCCTCAAGGTCCTTTGCAAAACGCAGCAGCAGAATCTCACCCTGCTCCTTGAAAAGGATTGAACGTCCCTTGAAGAAAACGTAAGCCTTCACCTTGTCGCCATCCTTGAGGAAGCTGATTGCGTGCTTGAGCTTGAAGTTGTAGTCGTGCTCGTCGGTTTGTGGGCCGAAACGGATTTCCTTGACATCAATCTTCACCTGCTTTGCCTTCTGTTCCTTCTGGCGCTTCTTCATCTGGTAGAGGAACTTTGAATACTCAATCAAGCGGCACACGGGAGGGTTCGCTGTAGGTGAAATCTCCACAAGGTCAAGTTCTTTCTCTTCGGCAAGCGCAAGAGCCTTGTGCAGTGGCAATACCACCGATTCAACATCATCGCCCACTATACGCACCTCTTTGGCACGGATTTGATCGTTAACACGATACTGGTTCTTCAGGTTATCGTTCTTCATTAATTAATATATAAGTTCCTTCTTTAAAATGCCCCTTCAAGGCATAACTTTTCAAAATCGGTTGCAAATGTAGCATTTATTTATCACATAACGAAGAAGTTTTGCCATTTTTTCATGCCATGCAACAAAAAAAAGCTAAAAGCAGAGCTCACAAGCTAATGGATGCAAAAACTCGCTTTCGCTCGCCGTTATATTTTATAGCAGTTCTCAACCTTAATCGTTCACTTGTATTTTTCTTCAGCTCTTTCTTTCTGTACTTTTTTGAAAAAGTACCCAAAAACATGGGCAGTCGTGTACGGCATTCGGTGCTAAAAGTTGACAACATTGCCTTTTCGCACCCCGTGCGGTGCAAACTACGTCTGCACTGCGCACGACTATATGCTGTCAATGTTGTCGATTTGCAGAGCAAATTCAAGAGAGGGTGACCCAAAAGTATCAAAGGGCCACCCTCTCTGTTTTTTATTGCATCTGTTTCTGCGGGATGTTTTTTAAAAAAAAGATAGCTATTCCTTTGAATCTCATTGGAATAGCTATTGTTTGTTTGGGATTTTTTTATT
>JAZRRI010000075.1:0-8072 GCA_045650605.1 Bacteroidaceae bacterium
AAGATGTTTTCGATGAGCGATAGCGAACTAACGCTACGTGAGAGATCTCTTATTTTACGATATTTTTGAGATCCCTCGTCGCTACGCTCTGTCGGGATGACAGGTTCGCGATTTGGTTTAGCTTATATCGAACTCACGTTAGATTAATACACAAAAAAAGAGTCACTTGCGTGACTCTTTTTTTGTGTAGTCAAAGCCTACGGATTTCCGTTATAACCTTTTCTGATTTCCGTTATTCTTACGCTTCTACCTTGAATGGGGCACCAGGCGCATATCCACCTCGCTCGGGCAGGCGAATCTCGCCGAACTGCGCCTCGTACTTCATGATGTTGTCCTGCAAGGCAATAGCAAGACGTTTTGCATGCTCGGGGGTCATCACAATGCGCGATTTCACCTTTGCCTTGTTTACACCCGGCATCATGCGCACAAAGTCAAGAACAAACTCCGATGTAGAGTGTGCTATGATAGCGAGGTTTGCATATGTACCCTCGGCAATCTCCTCTTTCAGTTCAATCTGCAACTGATTTTCCTTCATTTCCATTAGAAACTGTTTAAATTTATAAAAAAAAGGTAATAATATAGATATTGACCCCAAATGTCATCCTGAGCGCAGTCGAAGGATCTCTACAGCAGCAAACGAGATGTCTCCACTACGGTCGACATGACATCTACGCGTTTTTTCAGTATATATGGGTAAACTGCTATATTATTACTAAAATTTATTCTATTGTATGACGGTGAAACGAAACCAGGTTAATATCGAATATCAAAGTCGAGTAGCCCGGTACGCCGGCAGTTCCGGCCGCTCCATAGCCAAGCTGGTAAGGGATATACACTTTCCACACATCGCCGTCGGTCATCTGCTGCACGGCAGTGCAGAATCCCTCAACCGTACCCTGCAACGGCATTGTCACAGGTACGTTGAAAGCGGGGTTGAAATCGCCGGTGTAGCTGCCGTCAAAGCGGTAGCCGTCGGGGTATGTCGCCGATGGCATGAGACGGCCGCTGTAGTTTATAACGACACTGTCGGTGAAGAGCGGGTGGGTTGTGCCGCTGCCCTCCTCAAGCACACGGCAATATACATAGTCACCGTTACCCCACACCTTGGTGCTGTCAAGCCCCTGTACAAGGAACACTTTCCAGTCGCCATAGGTATTGGCACGCGCCACGTCTGCAATAGAGTCAATGAACTGCGTGTTACGCTGCTGCCAGTTGTCAAACTCACCGGCCTCGCCGCTCTCCTCACACGATGTCAGCCCGAAAAGGACCGACAAGGTGAGCAGGAGTAATATTCTGATATCTTTCATCATCTGTTCTTATGACAATTTCTTCAACAAAGAAGTGATGCTTACATTATCCTGGATAATGTTGCGCAAATCGACAATAGCCACACGGCGCTGCTCCATTGTGTCGCGCTCGCGGAGTGTCACCATGCCATCCTCAAGTGTCTGGTGGTCAACAGTCACACAGTAAGGAGTACCGATGGCATCCATACGGCGATAACGCTTGCCGATAGAGTCCTTCTCCTCATAGTAACAGTTGAAGTTGAACTTGAGTTCGTTCATGATTTCACGCGCCTTCTCGGGCAGACCGTCCTTCTTGACCAAAGGCAATACAGCCAACTTCACAGGAGCAAGAGCTGCAGGCAAGCGCAGAACAACACGTGTCTCGCCATTCTCGAGTTTCTCCTCGCAGTACGATGCACACATTACGCTGAGGAACATACGGTCAACACCGATTGATGTCTCAATCACGTATGGAGTGTAGCTCTCGTTTGTCTCGGGGTCAAAGTACTTGATGTTCTTGCCCGAGTATACCTGGTGCTGGCCAAGGTCGAAGTCGGTACGTGAGTGGATACCCTCGACCTCCTTGAAACCAAACGGCATGCGGAACTCGATATCTGTAGCAGCGTTTGCATAGTGAGCAAGCTTCTCGTGGTCGTGGTAGCGGTAAGCATCGTCGCCGAAGCCGAGAGCCTTGTGCCATGCAAGACGTGTCTCCTTCCACTTGTTGAACCACTCGAGCTCGCTGCCGGGGCGTACGAAGAACTGCATCTCCATCTGCTCGAACTCGCGCATGCGGAAGATGAACTGACGTGCCACAATCTCGTTACGGAAAGCCTTACCAATCTGTGCAATACCGAAGGGGACACGCATGCGGCCCGTCTTCTGCACGTTCAGGTAGTTGACGAAGATACCCTGTGCTGTCTCGGGGCGGAGGTAAACCTTCATTGCACCGTCGGCAGTTGAACCCATCTCGGTTGAGAACATGAGGTTGAACTGGCGAACCTCGGTCCAGTTGCGTGTACCTGAAATTGGACATACAATCTCCTCGTCGATGATAATCTGGCGCAGCTCCTCAAGATTCATGTCGTTGAGAGCCTTTGCAAAACGTGCCTGCAGTGCATCGCGCTTCTCCTTCTCGGCAAGCACCTTGGGGTTTGTCTCCATGAAGAGCTCGCGGTTGAATGAGTCGCCAAAGCGCTTTGCAGCCTTTGCAGCCTCTTTCTCCATCTTCTCCTCGTACTTTGCAATCTGCTCCTCAATGAGCACATCGGCGCGGTAGCGCTTCTTTGAGTCGCGGTTATCAATGAGAGGGTCATTGAATGCGTCAACGTGACCCGAAGCCTTCCATATTGTGGGGTGCATGAAGATAGCCGAGTCGATACCCACGATATTGTCATGGAGCAACACCATGCTCTGCCACCAATAGGTCTTGATATTGTTCTTCAGTTCCACACCCATCTGTCCATAATCATAGACAGCGCCCAAGCCATCATAAATGTCGCTTGAAGGGAACACGAAACCATACTCTTTGCAATGCGCAACTACTTTCTTAAAAACATCTTCCTGTGCCATAGTTTTATTTAAGTTTATATTATTTCTGCAATTATCTTGCGAAGATAGCAATTTTCAGGGAATTAACTTGACTAAATCGGCTGTTTATTGCAAAAACATTAAAATTATGGACAAAAAGGCACTATTTGGCCACTTTTTTCACTCCATCGACTATATAAACTCCTTTAGCAGTATTTCAAAAATCGTTATCATGCAGCCCAAAAAGGCTCAAAATTTCATTATTTCGTTAAATTTGACTATATTCGCAGATTGATTGAACGAATATCCTTAACTGCAGCATTGCAGTTCATTGCAAGACTATGGATTACAACGACGAACTTGACGAGAATATCAACGACGTGAGCACCGGAGAGAACGCAACCGACGGTGCAGGCGAGCACAGCCAATACCATGAGGCCGAGGGCATAAGACACAAGCTCACGGGCATGTACCGCAACTGGTTCCTGGACTACGCATCGTACGTTATCCTGGAGCGTGCCGTACCGCACCTGTACGATGGCTTGAAGCCCGTGCAGCGACGCATTCTGCACGCTATGCGCGAGCTTGACGACGGACGCTACAACAAGGTGGCGAACGTGGTGGGACACACCATGCAGTATCACCCGCACGGCGATGCATCCATTGCCGGTGCGCTGGTGCAGATGGGACAGAAGGACTATCTCATTGACTGCCAGGGAAACTGGGGTAACATACTCACAGGCGACTCGGCCGCAGCACCGCGTTACATTGAGGCGCGCCTGTCGCACTTTGCGCACGACGTGGTTTTCAACCCCAAGACAACGGAGTGGAAACTGTCGTACGACGGCCGCAACAAGGAGCCAATCACACTGCCGGTGAAGTTCCCGCTGCTGCTGGTGCACGGTGTGGAGGGTATTGCCGTGGGTCTATCGTCAAAGATTCTGCCACATAACTTCAACGAGGTGTGCGACGCAGCGGTTGCCTACCTGAGGAATGAGGATTTCAAACTCTACCCCGATTTCCAGACCGGCGGCAGCATCGACGTTTCGCGCTACAACGACGGCGACCGCACAGGCCGCGTGCGCATACGTGCTAAAATCACCAAATCGGACGACAACAAGACACTCACAATCTCCGAGATACCATTCGGCAAGACAACGCCGCTCGTAATCGAGTCGATACTCAAGGCCGTAGACAACGGTAAAATCAAGATACGCAAGATTGACGACAACACATCGGACAAGGTGGAGATTCTTGTGCAGCTTGCACCGGGTGTGTCGAGCGACAAGACCATCGACGCACTCTATGCCTTCACCGACTGCGAGATAAGCATCACCCCATGCTGTTGCGTAATCGACAACCAGACACCGGTGTTCCTCACCGTGAGCGAACTGTTGCGCCGTTCGGTCGACAGCACCAAGGAACTGTTGCGTCTTGAGCTACAAATCAAGAAAGGAGAACTGCTTGAGCAGCTGCACTTTGCATCGTTGGAGAGCATCTTCATAGAGGAGCGCATATACAAGGACAAAGAGTTTGAGCAGGCACCCGACATGGATACCGCATTGGCACACATTGACCTGCGCCTTGAGCCATACAAGAAGAACTTCGTGCGCGAAATCACACGCGACGACCTGTTGCGCCTGATGGAGATTAAGATGGCGCGCATACTGCGCTTCAACAAGGAGAAGGCCGAGGAACTGATTGCGCGTTTGAAGAAGGATATTGCCGAGATTGAGAAACAACTTGGCCAGATGACCGAAGTGACCATAAAGTGGTTCACCATGCTCAAGGAGAAGTACGGTGCACGCTACCCGCGCCAGACCGAGATACGCAACTTCGACACCATTGTGGCGGCGAAGGTTGTGGAGGCAAACCAGAAGCTATATATAAACCGCGCCGAGGGATTCATCGGAACATCGCTGAAGAAGGACGAGTTTGTCACCAACTGCTCGGATATCGACGACATCATTCTCTTCTACAAGGACGGTAAATACAAGATTGTCAAGGTGAGCGAAAAACTGTTCGTGGGCAAGAACGTGATATATGTAAATGTGTTCAAGAAAAACGACAAGCGTACCATATACAACGTTGTGTACCGCGACGGCAAGAACGGCATACACTACATAAAGCGCTTTGCCGCAACCGGAATGACACGCGACCGCGAGTATGACCTCACACAGGGCACACCCGGTTCAAAAGTCATTTACTTCACAGCCAACCCCAATGGCGAGGCTGAAATCATCAAGGTTATGCTGCGCCCTAACCCAAGGCTCAGGAACTCCATCATCGAAAGGGATTTCAGCACCATTGCCATCAAGGGACGCCAGTCAATGGGTAACATACTCACAAAGAACGAGGTACTGCGCATTACCCTGAAGAAACATGGAAGTTCAACGCTCGGCGGCCGCCAGGTGTGGTTCGACCGCGATATCCTGCGTATAAACTTCGACAACCACGGCGAATACCTGGGCGAGTTCCACAACGATGACAAGATACTTGCAATACGCAAGAACGGCGAGTTCGACATCATGCCCGTAGACCTCAACAACCACTTCGACGACGATTTGATGGTAATTGAGAAGTTCGACCCCGCCAAGGTGTGGAGTGCCGCTCTCTACGATGCATCGCAGCAGGGCTATCCCTACATCAAGCGATTCACACTTGAGGCCGGCGCACGCCGTCAGAACTGCCTTGGCGAGAACAAGGACAACAAGCTCATCTGGTTCAGCGAGACGCCGTTCCCGCGCATACAGGTGATGTTCGGCGGCAACGACAACTTCCGCGAGCCGCTGGTGATTGAGGTAGACGAGTTCATTGGAGTGAAGAGCTACAAGGCACGCGGCAAGCGACTCACCACGTACGAGATTGACGAAATCATTGAGCTTGAGCCAACAAAATTCCCGCCACCACCCGAGGTTGAGGAGGAACCCGATGTCGAGGAGAGCGCAGGCGAGACTGCAGAACAGCTTTCACTCTTTGACAGCGACAGCAACAACGACAGCGAATGAGAACAGCACGCATCATAATTACAACCCTTGCATTGCTGGCACTGCCGGCAATGTCAAGGGCTCAATATGTTGTTACAGACACCATTCTCCCCCAGCGCATTGTTGTAAGAGGCTCGCAGTTCGGTGTCACACTGCTTGACAACCTCGACACCTACCTGAGCAAACACAGCCACAAGGGGTTCGGGCTAAACTACAGCCACGAAGCCTTCCGCGATGCACGCACAGGCAACTATCGATGGAAATACCAACGGCTTTTCAATGCCACTGTGGGATATGCCACACGGGGCAGCAGCCTGCAGTACACCGCGCTCTTGAGCCACAGTTGGGGCGGATATCACCCTTTCAAAGTTGCCAAAGGGCTCACACTGCTTGCCGGAGCGCAAATTCAGCTTGAGGGCGGAGCACTTTACAACCCCGCCGGCGGCAATAGCCCCGTAGCGGCAAAACTGCGCACTGCACTTGCAGCAAGCGGAATGGCAATATACCATTTCCCGGTGCGCAGCAGCGAGTGGATAGCACGCTACCAGCTTGACATCCCCCTCGTCGGTGCAATGTTCGCGCCGGAGTTCGGGCAGAGCTACTATGAGATTTTCGGCCTTAGGCATGCAAGGAACGTTGTGGCATTCACACACCCCGGCAACAACCCCTCGTGGCGACACATGCTCTCGCTCGACATACCCATAAAAGCCACAACCCTGCGCATATCCTACATTGCCGACCTGTACCAGAGCCGCATAAACGACATCAACTGCCACATATACCGCAACACCCTCTCCCTTGGATTTGCAAGGACCATATTCAAAGTAAAGAAGAAGAACAAGCTGAGCGATTACTCGCCATACTAAAGGACTATGACTAAAAAATTTCTTACATACCTGATTATACCTATTGCACTGCTCACAGGCTGCATTGGCGAGGAGGAGTTCGAGGAGGGCGGGAACGAGAACTTCGAGGCTCTGTGGCAACTAATTGACGAGCGTTACTGTTTCTTTACCCAGGCCGAGGAGGAGTTCGGACTCGACTGGAACGCCGTCTACGACAAATACAAGCCCATTGCCGACACCTGCCGCGACGAGCACATACTCTTTGACCTGATGGGCGAGATGCTTGGAGAACTGCGCGACGGACATGTGAACCTCACATCAATGTTCGGCACAAGCTACTACTGGGACTGGCAACTGCAGCACCCCATCAACTTCAGCGACTCCATACAACGGAACTACCTTGGCACCGACTTCAGGATGACCAACGGCATCAAATACAACATCCTCCCCGACAGCATAGGCTATGTCTACGTAGAGAGTTTCTCGGGCAGTTTCGGCACCAACAACCTTTCGCTCATGCTCTACAATCTGAAGGAGTGCAAGGCCATAATCCTTGACATACGCGGCAACGGAGGCGGCATGATAACATCGGCCGAAAAACTGGCATCCATATTCATTAAAGAGGAGATACACTACGGCTACATGCAGCACAAGACCGGCAAGGGACACAATGATTTTTCAACACCCGAACCGCTATACCTTGAGCCGAGCAAGGGAGCACGTTGGCTGCGCCCGGTGGTGGTGCTGACAAACAGAAGCGTATACAGCGCCGCCAACCATTTTGTGCTCATTATGCGCGAGCTGCCGCACGTTGCCATCGTTGGCGACAGGACAGGCGGCGGCAGCGGAATGCCGCTCACCTGCACCCTGCCCAACGGATGGAGAGTGCGCCTGTCGGCATGCCCAACGCTCGATGTCAAACACAGACACACCGAGTTCGGCATTGAGCCCGACATTAAAGTAGATATCACAAGCGAGGATTGGAACAAAGGGCGAGATACAATAATTGAAGCAGCTAAAGCCCTTATTTTTGAGTACTACAACAAAAAAGAGGAGCAAGAGGGTTGATTTTCTCGGTTTTTTACCATACCTTTGCACCCGAAAGATTAAAGCGATCGCGCGTGTGGCGAAATTGGTAGACGCGCCAGACTTAGGATCTGGTGTTTTGCGACGTGTAGGTTCGAGTCCTATCACGCGCACGATTGGACAAAAGAGGATAATTCGAGAGAATTTTCCTCTTTTTTATTTTCACCTACGTGATATGTCATTCTATATTTGCAGAAGAATCGAAGATAGCGAGTAATTCGCTATCTTCGCAGACAACAGAAGCGGTAAAGGATAAAGATTATTAGTTGTCATTGGTGCTTAAGACACCGTTCGGAATGTTAATCACCTTTACCCTCTTTGTGAGATTTCGAACAGTT
>JAZRRI010000076.1:0-61098 GCA_045650605.1 Bacteroidaceae bacterium
ACAAGCAGATAGGGCTGTTGGAAAAGCGGATAGAGGAGTTGATTGCACAGGAAGATGCTACTGTCGTGGAGCACGTCAGTTCTATCCCTGGAGTAGGCAAGAAAACCGCAATAGCATTGCTTACCGCAACAAAAGGCATGCGCGGCTTTGAGAACTACCGCCAATTGAGTTCTTATTTTGGATTATGCCCTCGCATATACGATTCGGGTAAATCCGTGCATGGCAAGGCTCATATCTGCAAAATGGGTATGGGCTGGATAAGGAAACTGTTGTATATGTGTTCAATATCTGCTGCGCGCTACAACAGGGCGTGTGCCTCTCTTTACGAACGGTTGCGCCAAAAAGGTAAAGCTGTAAAGGTTGCTTTGATTGCTGTTGTGAACAAACTATTGAAACAGATTTTCGCTATTGTGAAGAACAATTGTGTATACAGTGAATTTTATGCTTAATTTATTTGGATTTTAACACAGTTCATTCCGAACCTTGTGTGAGGAATCTCATTATTCGCGGATTCAGAGATCCCTCGTCGCTACGCTCTGTCGGGATGACAGGTTCGCGATTTGATTTAGCTTATTTCGAACCCACTCCTGTATAAATGATAAGAGGATAGACCAATGAAGTCTATCCTCTTATCATTTATACAGGAGTGGGTTGGTGTTCTACCATCACTGCGCGTTCACCGTTGAAGATGTGGAGGCGCAGCTCCTCCATTATGTATCGGATGGCATGTTGGGCTTTCACCGAGTTGCCGGCCTTGTCTATTGGTGGCGCGAATGCGGCTATACCAAAGATGCCGGGAAGTACACCGATGATACCGCCGCCCACGCCCGATTTGGCCGGTATGCCTGTCCTGAACATCCAGTCGCCGGTGTATTCATACATTCCGACACTTGCAATCATGGATGTTATCTTCTCGCTGAACGCAGAGGGGAAGACTCTCCTTTTTGTCACAGGGTTATATCCGCCGAAGGCTATAGTCGCTGCCATGGTAGACAATTGCGTTGCAGTAACTCCCAATGAGCATTGACGAGTGTACAGGTCGAGCGACAATTCGGGGTCGTCATATATGCGGTCGTAACCTTTAAGCAACCACGCGATGGCGCGGTTGTTGTGGTTGCTCACACTCTCGGACTTGTAGAGCTCGTTTATAAGTTGCGGCTCGCTGCCACACAGCTCGGTGATGTTCTGCACTATTTTCTCCCACTTCCCGCGGCTGTTTCCAACCGGGCTGACCATGCTGACGGCAGATATAGCCCCTGCATTTACCAAAGGGGTAGAAGGGTGCTCGTTCTCAAGCAGTATTGCGAGTATGGAATTGAACGGCATTCCGGTTGCGTCTGCACCAATCATGTCGATGATTGTTTCGGGTCCGTACTCCTTGAGCACCAGCAGTGCTGTTGCCACCTTGGATATTGACTCAATGCCGAACCGGTAGTTACTGTCGCCCACTGTGAGCACCTCGCCATCCTTCAGACAAATTGATATGCCGAAAAGCTCTTTGTCCACGTTGGCAAGATAAGGTATGTAGTCGGCATTCTTGCCGCTGTTCTCGTTCTTGAACTTCCTGTATGCTTCGTAGAGGGCTGCCTTCAGTTCCTCGCGTGTTATCCTTCTATCCCTGTCCATAAAATTTTCTTGTTATAGGTTTTTTGTTGTAATTGCCTGTTGTGCGAATTGTCATACTGAGCGTAGCGAAGTATCTTTTTTGAGACGCATAGATCCTTCACATACGTTCAGGATGACACTGCATGAGGGACTATTTATTACTTTCCCGTGTGGGTGTAGACTGTACCCTTTACCTTGATGTTGCTCTCGATACTGAGGCGCGAGGGTGTGGGGTACTGCAGTTTCTCAAGCTCTGCAACAGCTGCCTGAATGTCGCCAAGCAACTGGTCGGCCATGTCGCGGCTGAATCCCTGGCGCACAACGATGCGCATTACGATGGTTGTCTCCAACGTCTTTGGCAAGGTGTAGGCGGGTACCATCCAACCGTTCTGGCGCAGTTTGTCCTGCAAGTCGTACAGTGTCCACTTTGCCTGCTTTGCATGCTCTTTTTTCATCTCCCATATAAAGAGCGGGTTACAGACATCGGTGCTGTAGTTCTGGAATGGCTTCATCTTGCCAATCTCGCTATGCAGGTACTTTGCCACCTCCATTGAGTTGTGCTGTATCTCCTTGTAGCCATCGAAGCCCAAGCGGATGAACTGGTAGTACTGGCCAAGAATCTGTGCTGCAGGGCGCGAGAAGTTAAGACCCACCTGTGTCACGTCGGCGCCCAGGTAGTTGACACTGAACGACATGCTGTCGGGGAGGAATTTCTTGTCTTTCCATACAACCCAACCAAGACCGGGATACACAAGACCGTACTTGTGGCCGCTGGTGCTGATGGAGAGTACCCACTTGAGGCGGAAATCCCACTCGAGCTCGGGCTTCAGGAATGGCATGATGAAACCGCCCGATGCAGCATCGACATGGATGGGGATGTCGTAGCCGGTCTTCTTGTTATACTCGTCGAGCGCGTCGTTGAGCGCCTTGACATCGTCGTTGAGTCCGGTCCATGTCACGCCCATGATGGGGACAACGCAGATGGTGTTCTCGTCGCACATGGCAATGGCATCCTTGGGGTCGAGGGTGAGTTTCTGGCTGCTGAGGGGCACTGTGCGCATCTCTATCTGCCACAACTGTGCAAACTTCTCCCACACCACCTGATAGGCTGCCGATATGACGAAGTTCGGTTTGTCGCATGGCTTGCCCTGCGCTGTGCGGCGTTTTTTCCATCGCTGCCACGCCGCCACGCCACCAAGCATGCAGGCTTCGCTCGAACCTATGCCCAATGCTCCGGCTTTCCATTTGGCCTGCTCGGGGCTGTTCCACAGGTTGGCGATGATGTTGATGCACTTGGCGCACATCACTGCAACGCGCGGGTACTCGGTCTCGTCGATGTAGTTGATGTCGATGGCATCATTCATCAGCTTGGTGGCGTAAGGGTCCATATATGTTGTCACGAATGTCGCCATGTTCAAACGTGGCTGGGTTTGTGCGATGGTCTCGTCCTTCACCATGCGATAGGCGATTTCGGGGCTGGTGGAATGTTGGGGTATCTTGTCACAAGGTGCGCTCTTGAGCATCTCCTGCGAACCGAACACCGGTGCACACATCGTTGTCTTGCAATTTTCTTCTTTCATCATTTCTCTCTTTTAAATGGTTAATAAAATGTTGTTTTTTGGAACTGTTGTACCATTCAAACATAGGCTCGGCACGGATGGTTCGTAGTTTTAAAATTTTTAAGAAGTTGTTTGAAATCATATCGCCAAGTTTCTTTTAGGTCAAGAAAAGGTTGCAACATTTATGCTGTGGTGCTTGTTATGAATTTGTTTTTAAAATGAGTTCCGATTATGAAAAATGAAGAGAATGTTACAAGAACAACGTCTGTGGCAGCCGGGGTGGATACCGGAAAGGGTGTGATAACAATTTGGGCTCTGCTTGGAATATGGTCGGTGGCTGCGCTGACGTCATTGCCGGGGCTGGCCGTTTCGCCCATACTTGAGAAGCTTGCGACAATATTCCCAAAGGCTACCGACCTCGATTTACAGTTGCTAACGACCTTGCCCTCACTTCTTATAATACCTTTTATTCTATTTGCGGGTTACATAAACAACAGAGTGGGGTATATAAGGTTGCTGTACATTGGTTTATGGCTATTCCTTTTGAGCGGTGCTTTATATTTTGTGGCGGGCACGATAGGGCAGCTCATAGCTGTGAGTGCCATGCTTGGCGTTGGAGCGGGAATAATAATTCCTTTCTCTACCTCGCTGGTGTCAATGTTCTTCAGCGGAAAGGAGCGTACAAGGCAGTATGGCTATGTGTCGGCGATAACAAACATCACTCTTGTTGTTGCTACAGCCATTGCCGGTTGGCTTGCCGATGTGCAGTGGCGCATGCCGTTCCTGGTCTATCTGTTGCCTATTGCTTCAATTCTTCTTGTGCCTGCAATAAAGCACGCCGGGAAAAGCCTTGGGCAGCAGGGCGGGCAGGGCAATACCGTTATGCAGAGTGGCGGGTGGATAAGATACAATACTCTTGCTAAGTACATGCTCTACTATCTGCTGATAACCTATCTTGTCATGGCTGTGAGTATTAACCTGCCGTTTCTGCTTGGTCAGTATGGCTATGACAGCGGTGATGTGGGCATGGTTACCTCCATCTTTTTCCTTGCAATGATGTTGCCGGGCCTTTTCATAAACCGCCTGGTGAGTGCATTTGGGAGCAATATTCTGCTTTGGGCAATGCTGCTCATTGCTCTTGGCCTGATAGACGTGTACTATAACCGTTCACTCGCGTTCGTGGTAACAGGTTGCGTGGCAGCGGGCTTCGGTTATGGCATGGCACAGCCATATATATATGACAATGCATCCTCAACGGCTTCACCTCAAAAGACAACATATGCCCTTGCTTTGCTTATGTCAATGAACTATGTGGCAATTGTAATTGCTCCGTTCATTGTGGATTGGGTGCAGCATATGCTGGGTATAAAGGGCGAGCGTTTCCCCTTTATGCTCAATGCAGTGATTGCTTTTGCTGCTCTGCTCTTTATGTTGCTGTTGAAAGTGTATGACAAACGAAGAAAGCAGAATTATGAATAACTATGCAAAGGGTTCGCTCTCGCTGTTGAGCGCAAGGGTGTTGAGTGGTTTGAATGTCAATGCCATGGGCTATCTGCTGCCGTTGTGGATAGCTCCATTGAGCTGTGTAACTGTGCGCCTGGTCTTTGGCGCGGTGATGTTCTGGATAATAGGGATATTTGCAAAGCCCGAGTCGGTGGCGATGAAAGACAAACTGAAACTGATGTTGCTTGGCGGCGGTGGAATATTCGGGTATATGTCTCTCTATGCCGTAAGTCTAAGTCACACTACTCCTGTGAGCTTTGCCATATTCAATGCCATGCAGCCGCTGTGGGTGGTAATTGCATCGGCTGTCATTTTCCGTGACAGCATAGATGGGCGCAAGTTGCTTGGCATTGCAGTTGGCTTTGCGGGAGCAATGTTGTGCATTATGGCAGAACCTAACCGTGACGTTGCCGATAATCCATTGTTGGGTAATATGTTGTCTATTGCTGCTTCAATCATCTATGCAATATATCTTGTCTTCTCGGCAAGGATGGTGGGGCACTTGTCGAGCATCACAATACTGCGCTACACATTTACGTCTGCAGCAGTTGTCGCACTGCTGTTCTCCTGGTTCTTCGGCTTTTCGGCTCCGTTGTTCGAGGGTAGCCCCAGGCTCTTGCCACTGTCGGTGCTGGCATTTGTACTCATATTTCCAACAGTGATAACCTACTTTCTCATCCCCGTGGGGCTTAAGTATTTGAGCAGCACTGTTGTGGCCATATATGGTTATGTCACGCTCATTGTGGCATCGGTGGTCTCTTTCATCACGGGTGTAGACAAGTTCGAACCGGTAATCTTGCTGTCGTTGCTGCTAATTGGTGTGAGCATATATTTTGTAGGTGTTACAGATAAAAAGGGAGAAAAGGTTAAAGGATAGGCTTCAAAAGCGGCTTCTATATATTAATATATAGAAAATATTTATTATTTTTGCAAAGATTGGGCAGGTGTCCCATTGTTTTGTGAATCTAATAAATGAAAAATATGAAGAAAATCCTTCTGGTTCTTTTGACAATATTCGTTGCCTTTTCGGCTTTTGCTGCTCCGGCATACCGCAAACCGTTCACTGTAAAGCAGTCCGATGGTACGGAACTGACTGTAATGCTTACCGGTGACGAGGCATTGCACTATTTTGTAACAGAGGATGGTTTGCCGCTTGTGAAGGAGGTCAATGGCGATTACAGCTATGCAACTTTTGATAATGGTCTTTTTGTATCGACAAAATGCCTGGCACACAATGGTGCAGTTCGCAGTGCGGCCGAGAAGGCGATGCTCTCGTCGTTGGACTTCACTGCCATGGAGGCCTGTATTTCAAAGGCAAGCAGTGCACGCTCGGTAACATACAAGGTTGCTGCGCAAAAAGCCGGCTCGCAGATTGCCCCCGAGGGAGACGTGAATATTGCCGTTCTTTTGGTGCAGTTCAAGGATGAAAAGTTTACATATTCAAAGGATGATTTCAACAACCTCCTGAATACAAAGGATTTTGTATATGAGAATCCCATCGCAAACAGTATTGGTAGTGCACGTGACTATTTCATGGCACAGTCCGACGGCAAGTTCCGCCCCAACTTCATTGTTACAGACATTGTTACGCTTGACAACAATATGTCCTACTATGGTGGCAATGATACTTCGGGCGATGACAAGAAGCCTACATATATGGTAAAGGAGGGTATACAAAAAGCGGATGCTGCAGGCTTTGACTTTTCGGAATGTGACAATAATGGCGATGGCGAAGTGGAGTTTATTTACTGTATCTATGCGGGATATTCCGAGTCGTATGGCGCTGATGCAAACACAATTTGGCCTCACCAATGGCAACTTTCGGCCGAGGCCGGTAGCATTACCATTGATGGAGTGAAGTGCGATACATATGCCTGCAGCGGCGAGCTTGTGTATAGTGAAAAATATGAGGACCGTATTGGCAAGACAATGGCGGGTATAGGTCTCATATGTCACGAATTCTCGCACTGTCTTGGCTTGCACGATATCTATGATACAACATACGATAGTGGCAACTGGTGTATGGACTATTGGGATGTTATGGACCAGGGCAACTATACTGCCGAGGGCTATGTACCTGTCGGTTACAGCGCCTATCAGAGAGATTTCTGCGGTTGGAGAGAGCTTGTTGAGATAAATACCAAAGGTACATATTCAATGAAGCCTCTTACGCAGGGTGGTGTGGCCTATAAGGTTGTGAATGAAGCCAACAAGAATGAGTATTACATACTTGAGAACCGTAAACAGGAGGGTTGGGACACCTATCTATTTGGTAGCGGTATGCTTGTCATCCATGTAGACTATAATAAAACAGCTTGGGATAACAATAAAATCAATACAACAAAGAATCATCCACGTTATACATTGATACCTGCTGACAATGAGTTATTGCCATATTCAAATAACAATTCAAGTCAGTTTACTGCCAGTCTAAAGGGCGATGTATGGCCCGGAACAAGCGGCAATACGGAACTTACAAACACCTCAATCCCTGCGGCCAAGGTGTATGCCGGCGGTTACATGAACAAGCCTATTACCGATATCAAATACCAGAATGATGTCATTTCGTTCAACTTCATGCATGCAACCTCTTTCGATGCTCCAATGGTTCTGCCGGCAATTGATGTCACAAGCAACTCTTTTGTTGCTAACTGGGACGCAGTTGAGGATGCTGTTGAGTATACGGTTGAGCTCTATAAGCAGTCGGCTGCATCGAATGGTGCAGGTGATAAAGTGGTATTGCTGAGTGAGGATTTCATGAATTGCAGAACTGCCAACACTGAGTTGAATAACGAGAAGATTGACAGCTATATGTCATCAACAGATTGGGGATGTGAGAGTGTGTATAGCGAGAATGGCGCTCTGCGCATAGGTACGTCAAAGAATCCGGGATATTTGTATACTCCTTGGATTGAGGCATCCGGCAATGTTGTTACAACACTTGATGCAGTGTTGTATAATACAAAAGATACCGGTGTCGTTCTTTCTGTCGAGTATCGTGATGAGAATGCAGAACTTGTTGCTTTCGAGGATTTTGATATTACAGGAACAAATGAGAGGATTACATTTGCTGCAGATGTAGATGGCTACTTCTACGTTACATTGCATACAGAGATGTCAACAGGCAACAAACGTGTGAAGATTGACAATTTAAGCGTCGCTAAGGCTACGGCTGTCAATAGAAAGCTTGTCTCAACAGTTACGACAGCGGCTACAAGCTATGCATTCAATGCTCTTGAGGAGGGTGCTACGTATCTCTACAGAGTCAAGGCGACCAATGGCAAGATTGAATCGCCTTTCTCCGATTATGTTGAGGTCGCACTTCTGCCGACAGATGTTGACGAGATTGTTGCCGATGGCGATTGGTGCGAGGTTTACTCTGTTTCAGGTGTCAAGCTATACAGTGGCGACAAGGCTGGTATGCCGTTGCTTTCAAAGGGTGTGTATGTTGTTGTAACGCCATCCGGTACACGCAAGATTGTAATTGAGTAAATTCCATTTCTGCAGTATTCTGCTGCGTTCTGAGTCGGTTTCAGATATTAGCCTGTTCCTTTGTGGAGCAGGCTATTTTTATGTTTTTTGTCATTGATGTATGGCGTTTTATTCTATGTCATAGTGTGGTTTTGTGCGGCACACAGAATTACAGGCTGTGAAGCAATGATATTGAGATGCACAGAAGGGCAAATAAATCCCCCGTTAGACTAAAATATGTAGTGACTAACACGGAGTCTGTCACAACAGTAAGAGGCTCTATCCTGCATTTGTGGTTTTACTTCTTTTGCATGGAGAATGATGGCAAAGAGCAGGCCAAAATTTTGCTGTTCTCGCTGATTTTTCTGCTTTACGATTTCTTGTTGTTGCGAATTTTGTGCATAATTCATTGTTTTATAGCTTATTATGCTTGTTTTTAACCGCTGAGAATTGAATATTTCTTTTGCTCCCATACTTTTGTCGCATTTTCTGCAATTATTTTGCTAATAGGGTGTTTATCGGCAATTTGGGCTCATATAATAATCGCAAATTGCATAATTATTTGAAAAATACGCATCGCACAAATGTAAATAACTGTTGTTTTGTTTATAACAAAAGTAAACATTGTTAACATGTTTTGTCGGTTAGAATTGGTGGGGTAGTGATGTTTACAATGTTTGTATACATATGTTTTTATTGGTTGTCATAATTCAAATATTTGCTCAGGCGTTATTAACAGTGGCTTGTGGACAGTGTTAATAGGTGTATGCATTATTTATACATTTTATTCTGTTTATATGTAATACGGCTATAATCAATATATTAAGTATGCTTATTTATTGCTTTTCTTTAAATTGTGATATCGATTTTTGCTGTATTGTTGCAATTGTTGTATATTTTGCATTGTTTTGCTACTATATCTTTGGAAATATCAGTGTGTTATCGTTAAATGTTAATGTAATTTATATCCTGTAGGCATTTCGTGGTTGCGCTATGGTTGCGCGGTCTGGCGTGATGCTGTTGTCAATCTGTAAAACGCGTGTGACAATTTGTTTAGTTTACAAATGTTTTATTATTGTAAACTTAATGCTTGGGTTTTGTTGTTAGGTGCGATTTGTTTGTTTTGTATTTTTGTAATATCTTTGCAGTAATAATGCTTGAAACATTTGTAAAACGTAAATATTGCATACAGTTATGAATGAGCGGGAGAGGATTGAATTATTAATGAAATGCTATGACTTGTTGCCATCGCAGTTTGCCGACAGGACCGGGATACAGCGTGCATCTGTATCACACATAATAAGTGGCCGCAACAAGCCAAGTCTTGAGGTCATGCTAAAGATATACGAGGCTTTCCCGGGTTTGGATATGAAGTGGCTGATGACGGGAGTTGGTGATGCACCCACACGTCAGGCTAATGAACCGGCAGTTACAGCATCTCAGGAGTCTCTTTTTGCCGAGCAGGCTGCTGTTCAGCATGTGGAGAGTTCTCTCTTTGCTGCTCCTGCAGAGCCGGTATTGTCTACGGCTATACCTGAAGAGCCCAAACCCCGCCGTACGGCTGTGCAGCAGCCGGTGCGCGAGAGAACTGTGTCTGAGGCTCGCCCAAGGCGCCAACAGGGTACACGATTGGCGCAAATGGCTGCAATGCAACCCGACAAGAAGATAAAAGAGATACGTATTTACTACAGTGATGGTACCTACGAGACGCTGATACCCGAAAAACAGTAGTAGCAGAAAGAAAATGTTGGAGTCTTCCAACATTTTTTTTATTTGCTTGTCTGTTGAATGAAAAAATGAGCTATCTTCGCATTAATATAATTAAACACTATAAGTAATACTCAACATTTTCAATATGAAAAAAGTTCTTGTTGACTTAGTTGTCAAGGAGGTTAAGCAGGTCAATGCCAACTGTGTTCTGTTGGTTATGGCAAGCGAGATTCCTTTCCCCGAGGTTCGTCCCGGACAGTTCGCTGAGCTCCGTATTGACCAGACTCCTACAGTGATGTTGCGCCGTCCCATCTCGGTGCACAGTTTCAGTGCCGAGAAGAACGAGATAGGTTTCCTGGTGCAGATTGTAGGTGATGGAACAAAGTGGCTCGGCACCCTAAAGGCCGGCGACAAGGTAAACACCCTTCTGCCGCTTGGCAACGGCTTTACAATGCCTGCGGACAGCAATGCACGCGTGTTGCTCATTGGTGGCGGTGTTGGTTCGGCTCCGCTCTATTACCTTGCCGAGCAGCTCAAGAAAAACGGCAATGACTTTACAATCCTCATTGGTGCGCGCTCGGCGAAAGACCTCTATCTACGCGAGGCGTACGAGGCGCTTGGCCGCGTCGAGTACACAACCGAGGATGGTTCGCTTGGCGAGAAGGGTTATGTCACCAATCACTCACTGCTTGCCGAAAAGTATGATTATATATGTACCTGTGGTCCAAAGCCAATGATGATGGCTGTGGCGCGTTATGCACGCGAGAACGGCATTGCCTGCGAGGTTTCGCTCGAGAACAAGATGGCGTGTGGCCTGGGTGCGTGTCTCTGCTGTGTCGAAGATACAAAGGAGGGACACAAGTGTGTTTGTACAGATGGTCCGGTATTCTCAATAGATGAACTGAAATGGTAAAGACAGATGTTAAAATAGGCGGTCTTGAACTAAAGAATCCGGTTCTTACCGCATCGGGAACTTTCGGCTACGGCCTTGAATTTGCCGATTTTGTTGATTTGAACAAGTTGGGTGGCTTTATTGTAAAAGGTACGACCCTTAACCACCGCGAAGGAAATGCCTACCCGCGCAGCGCCGAGACTCCAATGGGAATGCTCAATGCTGTGGGTTTGCAGAACAAGGGTGTCGATTACTTTGCTGCCAATATCTATCCGCAGCTCAAGGATCTTGACACCAATGTACTTGTGAACGTATCGGGAGCATGTATCGAGGATTATGTGGCTTGTGCCGAGAAGGTTGCTGCGCTCGACAAGATTCCCGGCATTGAGCTTAATATCTCTTGTCCTAACGTCAAGCAGGGCGGTATGGCCTTTGGTGTGCTGCCACAGTCGGCAGCCGAGGTTGTTGCTGCGGTGCGTAAGGTCTATCCGAAGACTCTTATTGTAAAGCTCTCTCCAAATGTTACAGATATCACTGAAATTGCACGCGCCGTTGAAGGTGCCGGTGCCGATAGTGTATCGCTCATTAACACCTTGCTCGGTATGGCAATCGACTCCGAAAAGCGCCGTCCCGTGCTCTCTACAATCACAGGCGGTATGAGTGGTCCTGCTGTCAAGCCAATTGCACTGCGCATGGTTTGGCAGGTTGCAAAGGCTGTCAAAATCCCTGTGGTGGGTATTGGCGGTATCACAACCGGTGCCGATGCCATTGAGTTCCTGCTTGCAGGTGCGACTGCAATAGAGGTAGGTACAGCAAATTTCATGAATCCTGCTGTTACAGGCGAAATCGTTGATTATATCCAGGATTATCTTGTACGTCACAAAATGAGTTCTATTCAGGAGCTTATCGGTGCTCTGGAGGTATAAAGCAGAGAATATTCCAATATGCAAAAATGACTCTTGTCTATTAGGCAAGAGTCATTTTTTTTGGTTTCTGTTTTTGGCTTCAGTTACAGATGTTTTACTATTTAATTTTGTATATACAAATATAATTGTGTAAATATTTTTCTTGTTACTTCAACAGGTCGGGACGCAGAAGCTTTGTGCGCTCCATTGACTGCTCGAACTCCCATTGACGTATCTTTGCCTCGTGTCCCGAGAGGAGAACATCGGGTACTTTCCATCCGTTGTACTCTGCAGGGCGTGTGTATACAGGCGGAGCAAGCAAATTGTCCTGGAAAGAGTCGCTCAAGGCTGATGTTTCGTCCGAAATTACACCCGGAATTAGGCGAATGACCGCATCGCATATTACCTCTACTGCCAATTCGCCACCTGTCAGAACATAGTCTCCAATACTTATCTCCTTTGTAATCAAGTGCTCACGTATGCGATGGTCAATTCCCTTGTAATGGCCGCACAAAAATATGAGATTTTCCTTCATTGAGAGCGAATTTGCCATTGGCTGGTCAAAAACCTGCCCGTCAGGGGTGGTATAAATGACCTCATCGTAGTTTCTCTGGCTCTTCAGGTGCTTTATACAATTGTCAATGGGCTCTATTTTCATGACAAGTCCTGCGCAGCCACCGAATGGGTAGTCATCAGTTTTGCGGTGCTTGTCGGTTGTATAATCACGTAAATTATGTAAACAAATTTCGGCATAACCGTTGCGCTGTGCACGTCCCATGATTGATGAGTTGAAGAAGCTTTCCATCATCTCAGGGAATGTTGTAATAATGTCAACTCGCATATAGAATATAGTTTTGTAAATTGTTTTTTCTGCTGTGGATGCTTTGTAATTTTCATCTGCGAAGATAGTGAAATTTATTCTAATCGCTTTGCCATTGTGGCGATTATTTCTCAAGTGCAAATTCTGTATTCCCGTTACTTTTGAAATTTGGTAAGTTGTGTAACCAGGCAATGAGGTATCGGCGCTGTATGTCTGTCTATGTGCTTCCATCCGAGTTTACTTGAGATTTTAAAATTCCGCCAATTGTGTAAGCTTCGTTTCAAAAAACAGAATCTCGCACACCCCTTTATTGCCCGTTTTTGGCCGTTTTAAGCGCTTTTGCTCTTAAAAACGGTATTATGGCGGTTTTAGAGCTTAATAAAACTTAAAATTCTTGTTTCTTTCGGCAAATTTAAGTAATTTAGCGATGTATTTATATATAATAAGGTATAAAAACAGAATAATAATACTAATAACACTATTTAAATGATTGAGAACGACAGAATTATTAAAGTAAATGTCGAAGAGGAGATGAAGTCGTCCTACATCGACTACTCAATGTCGGTGATTGTGGCACGCGCCTTGCCCGATGTGCGCGATGGCTTGAAGCCAGTGCATCGCCGTATTCTCTACGGTATGATGGAGCTTGGCAACACCTCGGACAAACCGTTCAAGAAGTCGGCGCGTACTGTCGGTGACGTACTCGGTAAGTACCACCCGCACGGCGACTCTTCGGTTTATGGTGCGCTTGTGCGCATGGCTCAGGACTGGGTTATGCGTTATCCGCTCATCGACGGCCAGGGTAACTTCGGTTCAATTGACGGCGACTCGCCTGCGGCCATGCGTTACACCGAGGCACGCTTGCAGAAGATTGGTGAAGAACTTGCGCAGGATTTGTACAAGGAGACCGTGGATATGCAGGAGAACTACAACGGCGAGTTCCAGGAGCCAACTGTTATGCCTACCCGCATACCAAACCTTTTGGTTAACGGTTCATCGGGTATTGCCGTGGGTATGGCAACAAATATCCCCACACACAACCTCAGCGAGGTGCTCGATGCCTGTGTGGCATACATCGATAATCCCGATATTGACACCGATGGCCTGATGCAGTATGTAAAGGCTCCAGATTTCCCTACCGGTTGCGACATCTTCGGTCTTAACGGTGTGCGCGATGCCTATGAGACCGGCCGTGGCCGTGTCATCATGCGTGCGGTTGCCGAGATTGAGTCCGGCACACACGAGAAGATTGTTGTAACGGCCATCCCTTACAACGTGAACAAGGAGGAGCTTATCAAGGATATTGCCTCAATGGTCAACGAGAAGAAGATTGACGGTATCTCGAATATCAATGACGAGTCCGACCAGTCGGGTATGCGCATCGTTATCGACGTGAAGCGCGATGCCAATGCCAACGTCATCCTCAATAAGCTCTACAAGATGAGCTCACTGCAGACATCGTTCAGCGTTAACTGCATTGCCCTTGTAAAAGGCCGTCCACAGTTGCTCACACTCAAGGACTGCATAAGCAATTTTGTCGAGCACCGTCACGACGTTGTTATCCGCCGTACAAAGTACGAGCTTCGCAAGGCCGAGGAGCGTGCACACATTGTAGAGGGATTGATTATAGCATCGGACAACATCGACGAGGTCGTACGTCTCATCAAGGCTGCCAAGTCACCCGCTGATGCCCGCCAGGCCCTCATGGATCGTTTCAACCTGAGCGAGGTGCAGGCTGCAGCTATTGTGGAGATGCGCCTTGGCCAGCTCACCGGCATACAGCAGGACAAACTGCATGCCGAGTATGAGGAACTCATGCGCAAGATTGAATACTACAATGCCATCCTCACTGATGACAACCTGTGCAAGCAGGTCATCAAGGACGAACTTTACGAGATTAAGGAGAAGTATGGCGACGAGCGTCGTTGCAAAATCGACTATAGCGCATCGAGCGACTTCAACCCCGAGGATTTCTATGCCGATGATGAGATGGTAATCACAATCTCGCACCTTGGATACATCAAGCGTACACCTCTTACAGAGTACCGTGCACAGAACCGTGGCGGTGTGGGTTCAAAGGGAAGCGACACACGCGACAGCGACTTCATTGAGTACATATACACAGCTACCATGCACAACACAATGCTGTTCTTTACACAGCGCGGAAAGTGCTACTGGCTCAAGGTATATGAAATCCCCGAAGGCAACAAGAACTCAAAGGGCCGTGCAATACAGAACATGCTCAACATTGATGCCGATGATGCAGTGAATGCTTTCGTTCGCGTGACGACACTTGCCGACAAGAACTTCATTGAGAGCCATAACATTGTATTCTGTACCAAGAACGGTATCATCAAGAAGACAAGTCTTGAGCAGTATTCACGTCCACGTACAAACGGTATCATTGCCATCACCATCCGCGAGGACGACAAGGTTATCTCAGTGGCACTCACAGATGGCGACAGTGACATCATCCTTGCAAACCGTGGCGGTAAGGCTGTCCGTTTCAATGAGAACACAGTCCGCGCAATGGGACGCACCGCAACCGGTGTCAAGGGTATGGACATTGCCGATGACGACGAGGTTGTAGGCATGGTTGTACTGCCAAAGAATGACGATGCAGAGCACAGCCTGCTTGTCCTCTCGGAGCAGGGCTATGGTAAGCGCTCGGCAACCGATGATTATCCTACCGTTGGCCGTGGCTGCAAGGGTGTGAAGACACTGCAGGTAACCGAGAAGACCGGTCAGCTTGTTGCCATTATGGATGTGAACGATGAGAATGACCTCATGATTATCAACAAGTCGGGTATCACCATCCGTACATCGGTTGACCAGATTCCTGTTCAGGGTCGTGCGACACAGGGTGTACGCATCATCAACCTTGGCAAGAAGAACGACTGCATAGGTTCTGTATGCAAGGTAACACACGAAGCCGAGAGCGAGGAACCGGTAGAGAATACCGAAGCCGTGGATGGCAACAATAGTGTTGAAACAGAAAACACAGAGAATCAATAACTAATACATAATTATTAAACGAGATTTATATGAAGAAATTAGTATTATCTTTAGCAATGGTTCTTGGCGCAACATTTGCGTTTGGACAGGAACTTTCAAAGGAAGAGCTCAAGGAGCAGAAGAGACAGATTAAGGCTCTTATGGGTATTGTGAACGATGCCGAGATGAACATGCAGGCCGACCCTGTGGGTGCGGCAAACTCATTGAAGCCGGTGTTGAAAAACTCATTGGTTAACAAGGATGCCTATGTTTGGTACGTAAGCGCAAGCGCGAAGAAAAACGTTATTGACAACGAGAACAACAAGCGTGCCGAGGGTGCAGCATATAACGAGGAGTTGCTTTACTCATACACCTATGAGCTTGGTAACGACCTTGCGAAGTGCGAGGAGTGTGATATGTTGCCCGATGCAAAGGGTCGCGTTAAGCCACGTTATGCCGAGTTCCTCAAGATGTCATACATGCAGCAGTTTGGCCAGTTCTACAATGCCGGTGCATACTACTATGGCAACGAGGAGTACAACAAGGCTTATGACCTCTTCAAGATGTTCATCGACACAGCCGACAAACTCTACAAGCTCGAGGTTATGCCAAAAGACACTGTAAACGTTCCTGTTGCAGCTTACAACATGGCACTCTGCGGTATGCAGATGGAGGACTATGCCAAGGTGCTTACACACGTTGACATGGCACTTGCAAACGAGCAGATGGCTCCATCGGCTTTCCGTTACAAGACAGTTGCTGTTCTTGAGCTTGGTGATTCAACTGCTTGGCTCGAGCTCTGCAAGGAGGGTACAAGCCGTTTCCCCGATGATGCATATTTCAGCCAGTCACTCATACAGTATTATGACAGCCGTGGCGAGAGCGACAAGCTTGCAGCATTGGCCGATGACCTTATCGCAAATGACCCCAACAACCCATTGTTCGTATACTTGAAGGCATATATCCCTCACCAGAAGGAGGATTTGGATACTGCTATCGAGTGGTACAACAAGACATTGGAGGTTGACCCTAACTATGAGAACGCACTCTCAAACCTTGCACGTTGCTACTTGCAGAAGGCATATCTCTACAGCGTTGAGAACTCATCAACAAAACTGAGCGACAAGAAGAAGATTGCAAAGGACAAGGAGGTTCTCAACGGTTACTACAACCAGGCGCTTCCTTTGTTGGAGAAGCTCCGCACAAATTGCCCCGACAAGACAGAACTTTGGTTGACAAACCTCATCAACTGCTACTATAACCTCAACATGGATGCAAAGGTTAAGGAGCTCGAGAAGTTGCAGGAGTCATTGATGGATGAGGGAGTATAAACAGAATTCCAATTTCATCGATTCATATACAAAAAATCAAGGTCACCATTACGGGTGATCTTGATTTTTTGTATTATCCGGTATTGAAAATGCTGTGAGATTACTCAAATGCAGTTTCCTATTTTATGGTTCAACGCGGCCGGGGTATTGTTCGAGCGCTTTGCCAAGGAGAAATATTGCGCGTTTGAGGTCGGCCTTGTCAATGGCATAGGCAATGCGCACCTCGTTCTTTCCATATCCCTCTTCGCTGTAGAAACCCGATGCGGGAGCCATCATAATGGTCTCGCCCTCGTAGTTGAAATCTGTCAGGCACCACTCGCAGAACCTGTCACTGTCATCAATGGGGAGGCGGGCAACAGTGTAGAATGCGCCCATGGGGATAGGGGAGTACACTCCCGGTAATTTGTTCAGTTCGTCCACAAGGCAGTTCCTGCGCTCGATGTACTGCTCATAAGTGTTGATGGTATATGAACGTGGAGCATCAATTGAAGCCTCGGCAATAACCTGGCCAAGCAACGGGGGACTCAAGCGTGCCTGGCAGAACTTCATAACTGCCTGACGCACAGCAGTATTCTTGGTGATAAGCGCACCAATTCTTATGCCACACTCCGAGTAACGTTTTGAAACAGAGTCAATTAGTACCACGTTGTCTTCAATGCCTTCGAGGTGGCAGGCCGATATGTATGGCGAGCCTGTGTAGATAAATTCGCGGTAAACCTCGTCACTGAAAAGGAACAGGTTGTGCTTTTTTACAAGGTCGCGTATTCGGTTCATCTCCTTGCGGGTGTACAGATAACCTGTCGGGTTGTTGGGGTTGCAAATGAGAATACCGCGGGTACGCTCGTTGATTAGTTCCTCGAAACGCTCCATAGGAGGCAGGGCAAACGACTCGTCGATGCTTGAGCGTATTGGGCGGATTACAGCACCGGCCGAAATGGCAAATGCCATGTAGTTTGCATATGCCGGTTCCGGAACAATAATCTCATCGCCGGGGTTAAGACATGTAAGGAATGCGAAGAGTACAGCCTCCGAGCCTCCCGATGTAACAATAATATCGTCAGGCTTCAGCTTAATCTGGTACTGGTCGTAATATTCCACAAGCTTCTCGCGCAACGAGAGAAAACCGTCACTTGGGCTATATTCAAGAATCTTCTGGTCGAACTTTTTTATTGCTTCAAGAGCAACGTCGGGAGAATTCAGGTCCGGTTGACCTATATTCAAATGGTAAACCTTTAGGCCGCGTGCCTTGGCATCATTTGCAAAAGGCGCCAATTTGCGAATTGGCGACGAAGGCATCAGAACGGCTCTTTCCGATAATTCAGGCATATTGGTTTTGTATTAAAATTTCAGTTCAAATAATTGGACTGCAAAAATAACATTTTTTTATTGCCGTTGCTTTATGTTTGCGAAATTATATTTAAAATCTTTCATAAGATTACGTTTTTGATTTCACTGTATTACATGACTTTTCGCCCTATCCTTTTCAAAAGCCCGTTTGCATGATAATGAATATTATGTTTAATACGGTTTGGGAATTTGCGCACTATCTTAACTGTCGGTGGAAATTGGGTAATTTTTGAATCTGTCATCAAAAACACGGTTCTTGTCTTATGTTTAATACGCTTACTATCAGGATGACATATTCGCAAGCACATCGCTTTTCTTTTCTATGACTTACTTGTCATGCTGAACAAAGTGAAGCATCTATGAGAAAGCACCATGGGAATTTTTAATATCACACAGGTGCTACTCGTCAACCATCCCTGCGTTTTCACTAACGTTTTTTCGTAGCCTGTCTATGTGCTCTTCAAGCTCTCTTATGCGTGCGCGGCATTCATTGGCTGTCTTCTTGAAATCGAAATCTGTGGGGCGCTCCTCTCCCACCCTTGTATAAAGCGTAATTCTCTCCTTGCCGTCGTGGCTAATTACATCAACGACAACAAGTTGGTAGTCATCTTCGCCACCTTCGGCTGCATATTGGATTTTAAACTCATCCTCATACTGCAACAATTTTTCTTTGAACCCGGTTACAATGGTGTCGCTACTTTCAACAAGGCCGGCATATCCGTAGCCCTTTGCTTCTGCTTCCTCTTTTTCATACACAAAGTCGGCAATCTTCTCCCTTATCTCATACTCAAGCAATGCAATTGAACTGAAGGGCATATAGACGGTATCCAGGCGGACGAGGTTGTACGACTGTTCGGGATATTTCTCTTCGAGATAGCTCTTTATGCTGTCGGGGATATTTTCGCCGAACGTTTCGGTGAGGAATTCTCTGCGTTGCTTTCTGCTTTCAGCATCCTCTTTTGCCTCGGCAAAATAATCGGGGAACGACTTGCTGAGATATGTGCCCCAGAACCAACCAATTTTTATAATGAACTCTTCTTTGTTGTCAGTTTCAATACTTATGTTCTTTATTCTTCTTTTGCATAATTCACTCTCGTCTACCGGGAACTCAAGCAGTGTTTCGTACAGTTTTTCCCTTGCATATGGTTTTGAGAGCTTGATGGTCTCTGTTGAATGTACCTGTGTCCTTGTATATTTTTCGTTGGCATACTCAATGTAGACATTGTTGTTTCTACTGATATCTATTTTCTCCTTTGAGTGCGTTATTGATATCATAAAGTATGTGCTCTCGCCTTTCTCGCCAATGTAGTATCTTATACTGCCCAGAATATCTCTCTTCGACTCTTCAGGGCGCGCCACATAACCTTCAACCCCAAAGAGCCTGCTATCGCCACGGAATACCTGTGCCGACAATGTTTGTGCCAGTAATATTGCAATCAACAGCAAAATCTTCTTCATCACAGTATTATATATAATAAGGTATAGGACACGCAATTACTCAATAATACTTTGGGCGCTCTGCAAATCCTTGCCCATAACCTGCACCTGTACAGGCAATCCCTTTGCACTGTCAATATACATTGCGTTGCCCTTTTCCACAGCCATAGCCTTTATGCCTTTTTCCTCAAGCATGGCGCACAGCGCTTCGGCCTCTCCCCTGTCACGGCATTCGGCAACAACAACAAGGTCATTCTCATTTCTGTATTTTTCGGCCCTGCGTCTCTCCTGTAGATGCAGGAATGTAGCAATTGAAATGCTCGCAGGGAACCACTGCACCCAATTGCCGGTAAAGTCGCTGTCTGCGTTATTGGGGAACCACCACTCAAGCAACATGAAAGCACAATATATTATTGTTGCAGCAATTGCCACTACTGTCATGCTGCCAATGAACTTTGCTGCTATTTTCTTTCTGTTCAATCGTCCAATCACTAAATATGCAACCAGTAGTATAAGCGATACACCGGCTAAGCCAATTAGCATATCCAGCCAGTCGATAACTCCTTTTTGGCTCAGGTAGTCACAAAGGAAAAAACAAGGCAGGGATATCAGTAAACTGATTGCAAAATCAATGAAAAAATACTTGATCGTTTTCATGGAAATGTGTTTTTTTTTCAAAGTTATTGAATAAATTTGAATTACGTATATGATTGTTATATAAAAACAGTATATTCGCTACCATAAACCGGTATGTTTTATGAAAATTTACTCTGCACCTCTTCAAGGATTTACCGAGGCTGTGTGGCGCAATGTACACAGTGCGGTACATGGTGGAATAGATGGATACTATACCCCATTCCTGCGCTATGAGCATGGCGAGATACGCAACAAGGACATACGCGATGTCGAGCGTAAGAACAACAATGTCGACAATCTTGTGCCGCAGGTGATTGCAGCCACCCCCGATGAGATGCGCCCTTTACTTGAGCTTATAGTCAACGAAGGATACAGCCGTGTCGACATAAACATGGGTTGCTCATTTCCGTTGCAGATGCGCAAGCGTCACGGTGCCGGCCTGTTGCCCCACCCCGAACTGGTCGCAGAACTGATGAAAGAGGTTTCACGGCACCCTGAATTTTCTTTCTCTGTGAAGATGCGACTTGGTTGCAATAGCAAGGATGAATGGAAAGAACTGCTGCCAATACTCAACGATGCTCCATTGCGACACGTGACCATGCATCCGCGCCTGGGTGTTGAACAGTATAAAAAGCCTGTTGATGTCGAAGCATTTGCCGAGTTCTATGCAGCGTGCAAGCACCCGGTAATATATAATGGCGACCTTTCTACCCTGGCCGACATTAACGGCATTGAGCAGCTGTTCCCCGGGCTGAAGGGCATTATGCTTGGCCGCGGACTGCTTGCCAACCCTGCGCTTGGCATTGAATACCGCGAGGGGCGCGAACTCACAAATGCCGAGCTAAGCAACCTTGTGCGCCGCATGCACGACGAAATGTTCCGCCAACTCACCCCGCGCCTGCAGGGCAACACCCAATTCCTTGGCAAGATGAAACCCTATTGGGAATATCTGCTCCCCGGCATGCTCAAGCGCGACAAAAAAGCAATCCTAAAAGCAACAACAATAGAGAAATACATGAACGCGGTAAACGAAGGGCTGGCAAACTATTGATTTCAGCCCTCATTTTCAATAGAGAGCCTTTTCTTTTTTATGCAATATCCCATTGGGAGTGTTGTCCGTTTTAAAAATATTTTCTAAATTTGCGTTGTCGGGCGCTTGGCGCTTTGACGGACATATTTTACGAAAGTGTTTTTCGATAAAGCCTTAAGTAGGAAATGTGGAAGTTTTCAACAACAGAAAGGCAACGGACAGCACTCTCTTCTTGTTTAGTTATGGTATATATGCCCTCTTTCAGTGTGGGCATACTATGCATACTATTCAAGTGTGGGGTATTGCATCGTTTATTTCTGTTAAGGTCTTTCCACAACCTCCTACTTAATGAACGAAAAAGGCTCCACACTTTTCTTTATACCAATAGCTCGCACATGGAGTCTGCGGGCACACAAAACACTATTTACTATGAAAAAGCTATGTTTTTCATTTGTAGTTCTCGCCATGACTTTGGCAAGTTGCTCAACCAGCCAGTTTTACGTTACTGAACTCATTGACTATATGGAGTCTTCGGCACGTGTCCTTGAGGCTGAACACACACTGTTGTCTACCCCACTGATTGCCGACGTTGAGGTATCGGATAAAAAGATAACCTATACCGAGAAGGAGATGTTTGCTAACCTTGAAGTTAACAACAAACGTATTGACGAGATGCCCGAGCTTAAGAAAATTGCTCTCTCACGTGCAGCACAGGCACACAATGCCGATATTCTTGTTGGTACTACAATAGACGTGGTGACAAAGGACGACCGACTTGAAATCACCGTAACCGGCTACCCTGCACGTTACGTGAAATTCCGTAACGTAAGCGAGCAAGACATAAAGGTAATGGAAAAACTCCATTTGGTACGTGCTGGCAGAGGCAATGCTGTAGACGAAATAATTGCTTCGCCCGAAAAGAAACTTAATGTCACAACCACTAAAGTGGAATAATTCCCAATCCATAAATTCCCTATCTTATGAAACGGATTTTGATTTTGGCACTCTTCTTTGCTGTGTTGCTGCCTGGTAGCGATATATTTGCACAGAACAAGGTGCAGGGAGGTATGGTGGTGAGGAAACTTACCTACCACAAAAAGGAGAAGAAACCTAAAAAGAAGATAGAACCGGTGAAACCCGGTTTTCAGCACTCGGTCACTTTAATGGGCGGTACAGATTTCGATTGCTTCCGTGGTGAAATTGACTATATTTACGGTTATCGTTTCAATAACCGCTTTTTTGCCGGAGCCGGTATTGGACTGAACTATGACGATGACGGTGATTGGGATGATTATGATGTACGTACAACTGACTTTGATGATTATGAACTGCGCAATATGTATTCCATACCGCTTTATGCCCATGCCCGAGCATATCTGGGCAAGAAACGTTGTCTGCCATTCTTTGCCTTTTCGGCCGGTGCGAAATTTGGATTACCTGCAATGACAATAATGTTGAACGATAGTGATAATTGCACTTTGTATTCCGAGACCATTGAGTTTGTCACATATCTCTTTGAACCGGCATTTGGTCTTGATGTGCGCCTTACATCGCGCGCAAGCATTAACCTGCAGCTTGGTGCAACCATTTACGGGGTACCACGATTGAGATTCTCCGATTCCACCCACGCACAGATATACCAGAAAGCCACGTGTGATTTTGCCATTAAATTAGGTTGTACTTTTTAAATGAGCTGTTATGAAAAAATTTTTGAATATATTTGCAGCCATAGTGGCTTTGGGTATCTTAACCGGCTGTTACGAGGAGATTGACCTTGTAGAGGGTGGCACATACACAGTTATCAACTATACAACCAATGATAAAGAGATTGCTGGCATTACAACATCCGGTTACGGTAGTAGTATGCATGTAATCAGCAATACATATACCGATGGTGTTGGCAAGGTAATTGTAAAAGGTAAGATTACGCATTTCTACCCTTATTTTCGATACTGTGATAATGTGACGAGCGTGACAATCCCTAAAGGGGTGACAACAATTGGAGAGGATGCTTTCTATGATTGTGACAATCTTAAAAGTATAGCAATTCCCGAAGGTGTAACAGAAATAAAAAGTTACGCGTTTTACGATTGTGATGCACTTGTAAGTATAACGCTTCCAAAAACTCTTGTTACCATAGGTTCATACGCTTTCTATGGATGCGATGCATTGGGCAGCATTGTGATTCCCGATAAAGTTACAACTATAGATGGGAGAGCTTTCTATAATTGTATAGCTCTCAAGAGTGTTACTATCGGTAGCAGTGTCACTACTATCGGTACTGATGCTTTCTATGGATGTAATAACCTGAAGACAGTTATCAATAAATCAAAGTTGCATTTCACTAAAGGTTCAAGCAGTTATGGCTATGTTGCATATTACGCCGACAAGATAACCCAGAACGAGCCTGCAAAAGGCAATTATGTCAATTTGGGATTGTCAAGTGGTGTAAAATGGGCAACATGCAACCTTGGTGCAACAACCCCCGAGCAGTTGGGTGACCGTTACTATTGGGGTGAGACAACAACATCAATGGTCAACAACACTATATACGTGAACGTTGGCAATGATATCTCGGGCAATGCAAAATATGATGCTGCACGTGCTCAATTGGGCGGTAGTTGGCGCATGCCCAGATATGAAGATTTTGTAGAACTGGCTCAGGAAGGAACATGGTACTGGACAACCTCAAATGGAGTAAGCGGGTACAGAGTGTATGGCCCCAATGGCAACAGCATATTCTTGCCGTATTCGGATTATCACTACTGGAGCAGTACCTCTTCGGAATGGAGTCAACCATATGATGCTGCAATGATACTGAGATTGGAAAATGGACTCATTGGCTACAATTATCATGCTTACCGTAGCTCCCAAAGACACATACGTCCTGTAACCAACTAAGAACTATATATAATTGAAAATAGCGTTCCAGACCGTTGTGGCCAGGAACGCTATTTGTCTATCTGTGTTTACTCCATTTCAAACTCAATCTGTGCGGCGAGGTCATACCCCTCCTGATACAATGCAAGCAACTTGTCAATATCGCGCTCAATGCGCCCTACTTCAACCGGCTTTACAGGACGCAACACCTCTATTCTGCCTTCGTTTTCCATTCTCTCCACAAGCTCCATCTGCTTGTTGTACATCGCATTGCGGCCGCTGATGGTCTCCTTTATTTTAGGGTACTTGCGGTAGAAGAAGAACGGTACCTTTGTAGCCTTTTGTGGCTTGCGGTAACCGTGATTGCGTGTGAGCACAACAAGATTGTTGTCATATCCCAGTGACATTGCACGTTCAATCGGGATGGAATCGGAAATGCCGCCGTCGAGCATTGGTTCACCGTCTACGTATGCAATGGGGCACACAAAAGGCAGGCTGCTCGATGCCTTTACAATTTCAATCACGCGCTTGGGATTGTGCTTCTCCTCAAAGTAACATGGTTTGCCGGTAAGGCAGCTTGTGGTTACCATCTCGTAACGTTCGGGGCTGCCGGCCAGCTTGTCATAGTCGTAGGGGCTTATCTCCTCGGGGAACTTGTGGAACAGCAGGTCGAAATCCATAATGTTGCCTTTTGTGAGCAGGTATTTCAGGCCAATGTAGTCATACTCTTTGAGCAGGTCTATGTCGGCATACTTTGCACGGCCGCGCTGGTGCGACATGTATGACAACCCGTTGCAGGCACCGGCGCTCACACCTATTATATAAGGGAAACGTATGCCACGGTCCATAAAGTTATCGAGCACACCAATGGTGAATATACCACGCATTCCACCACCCTCAAGAATTAGTCCCGATTTCTCCGTTATCTTGAATTTCTTCTTTTCCATAGTGCAAATGTATTAAAACAAGTGATAAAAATGAACAAAACACGCGTTTTTTCTTGTTTTTTATGCTCTATTTTGTGCTGTACATTCTATATTTGCAATATATGTAAAACCGTAAAACAATATTACTATGAAAAGAAACTTAATTGCAATACTTGCTGCCGCTGCTGTAATTGCATCTTGCGATGGTGACAAGAAAGCGAGCGGGCAAGTTGCCGAACAGCCTGTTGTTGAAAACGCGGTTGCCGAGCAGGTTGTTTATGAGAATGAATATATTGTAAAGGTTGGCGATGTTGCCCCCGATTTCACACTGACGATGACCGATGGCTCTACATTCACCCTGTCGGAGCAACGAGGAAAGATTGTGATGCTGCAGTTCACTGCCGGCTGGTGCGGTGTGTGCCGCAAGGAGATGCCTCACATTGAGAGCGACATTTGGCAGCCCAACAAGGATAACAAGGATTTTGTGCTTGTGGGCATTGACCGTGAGGAGGCACTTGAGGATATCCTGCCTTTTATACAGGAAGTCGGTACCACCTACCCCATTGCAATGGATACCAATGCCGATGTCTTTGCGCAGTATGCCTTGCGTGAGTCGGGCATCACACGTAACGTGCTCATCGACCGCGACGGCAAGATTGTGATGCTTACCCGCCTGTTCAAAGAGGATGAGTTTGCGGCATTGGTGGAGAAAATAAATGGAATGCTTGCCGCTGAGTGATTGCTATCTTTTCGGGCAAGCTTTAGAGATTCCTCGTCGCTTTGCTGTCGCGGTTGCTTTTTAGCATTCTTTGTCATTTCGAACGCATGTGAGAAATCTAAAATGTTAACTTAACGTATATATGTAAGAGATCTCTCGTCGCTTCGCTCCGTCGAGATGACATTGTATAAAAAGACGGCATCGCAATTGCGATGCCGTCTTTTTATATATGAGAGTGAATTACTCCTCGAATCCGTTAGGATTGTTCTTCTGCCAGTTCCAGCTGTCGCGGCACATCTCCTCAATACCGAATTCTGCCTTCCAACCAAGCTCTGCCTCAGCCTTTGCTGGGTTACAGTAGCAAGTAGCAATGTCACCCGGGCGGCGTGGCTTGATAGCGTAAGGAACGGGAACACCGTTAGCCTTCTCAAATGCCTTCACAACGTCGAGCACTGAATAACCGTGACCTGTACCGATGTTGTAGATTGCGATACCCTTGTTTGCAACAATAGCCTTCAATGCTGCAACGTGAGCACGTGCAAGGTCAACTACGTGGATGTAGTCGCGTACACCTGTACCGTCGTGTGTGTCGTAGTCATCACCGAACACACCAAGCTCGGCACGCTTGCCTACTGCTGTCTGTGTGATGTAAGGCATAAGGTTGTTGGGGATACCGTTGGGGTTCTCGCCGATTGTACCGCTCTTGTGGGCACCGATTGGGTTGAAGTAACGCAACAGAACGATGTTCCACTCGTTGTCGGCCTTCTGGATATCCATCAAAACCTCCTCAAGCATAGACTTTGTCTGGCCGTAAGGGTTAGTGCAGTGGCCTTTTGGGCACTCCTCGGTGATGGGGATGATAGCCGGGTCACCATAAACTGTTGCACTTGAAGAGAAAATCATATTCTTGCAACCGTTCTTGCGCATAACATCAACAAGCACGAATGTACCGTTCATGTTGTTCTCGTAGTACTCAAGTGGCTTTGCACAACTCTCGCCCACAGCCTTCAAGCCTGCAAAGTGGATACATGCATCGAACTTGTGCTCGTCGAACACCTTCTGCAAACCTTCGCGGTCACGGATGTCTACCTTGTAGAAAGGAACCTCCTTGCCAATGATTTTGGCAACGCGCTTCAAAGAAATGGGAGACGAGTTGTCAAGGTTGTCAACTACTACAGCCTCGTGGCCTGCCTCTGTAAGTTCAATCAAGGTGTGGCTTCCAATGAAACCTGCACCACCGGTCAATAGGATTTTCATTTTCGTTATAATTATTTAGAAATCAGTAAATACTCTTCTTTTGTGTCATACTGAACGGAGTGAAGTATCTTGAACATCAGCTTAAAGAGATTTCTCCTCTCTTCAATCGTCAAAATGACAACACTGAACCGTTAATTTCATTTCCGCAAATTTAATACATTTTATCCAATGGCAAAATAAATAACGGATTTTATTAATTAAATATTTATAAAGCTATTATAACATTAATTAAATGTTTTGTGCATAGTGTTTGTGCTTTTTAAGTATTTTTTGTAATTTAGCCATGTTTTTGCAAAAAAATATAAAAGAAAGTAACAATATCGCTGTTGACCCAACGTGCATTGTCATACTGAGCGTAGCGAAGTATCTATTGCTGCGCAGTTATAAGATCCTTCACATCTAGTTACTCGCAACGCTCATCGAGAACCTCTTTTTAATGTTTTCATTAAGGTATGGTCAGGATGACAGTTTCGCGAAATTAATTGTCTTTGGGTCAACTGCTATATTATTGCCTAAAAGAAATTACACAAATATAAACAAACGTTAAATAAGTATAGCATGTACAGAATTCGACTTACACTGTTGTTTCTTGTTTCCTGTCTTGTCTCTGCCGCGCAGGTTACCGGTTCCATAAAACCACAATGCGATGTGGATTCCATTGGCGATTTGTGGATAATCACTTTGGACAAAAGTGGTTCAATGCTTTCGGAGACACTTGTTACCGGTGCAAGAAGACCTTGGACACGCGAAATGGTCAAGAACGATGTCCTGGGTAAACTCTCACGTCAGGGTGGCATCCTCGACAGAATAGACTATTCACGCGACCGTATGACATTTATTGAGACAGGTTATGGAACAGACCCTTATCACAGCACTGGCGATGGATTCAGTGCTGCAGCTCCGTTGGATTCAAGTTTTATACACTTGACAGATTCTTTTCAGAAATTTACAACCAACGGAAAAGCCGGTCTTGAGGCTGTGTTGGGTGATAAGCTGATGAATAGGTATATATACCGCGAGTCTTTTGTGTCGCAAATAAGAGTGTTGAGTCTGCACCGGTTAATAAAGTTGATACAGGAACAGGAACTCGGTTTGACATTCCGCAAAATCTATATTGTGACAGTTACAGATGATGCTGACGAAAATGACCAGTGGAAGACCGACTATTATACTATCAGACGTGACAGGAAAAAGGTTCGACAGCTTGATGAACTGCATTCAAGATATGTTTTCAGCAGTTTTACCCAAAAAGGTGCCGGATTTCTCGATGAGGTAGAGAGTGATGTAACAAGCAAAAATCACATTTACCTCTATGAGTATGTAACACGCCAGCAGTGGACAAACGAATTCATCTGTAGCGAGGATTCGCTCATTTCGATATCGCCGCTCGATGGTAAAACTTTAGACCTGAACCTGAACTTGAAGCAGATAGCAACAGACAACATATGCTTTGTATATATTGATACAATTACTGTAAACGATACACACTACCCTGTCGGCCATTATATGGACGACAGAATGTGCATTGAACAGGAGTATGACATGGGGTCTTTTCAAAATGATATTGTCATTAGCGGATGCATCCAAGTGCAATACCAGGATAGCATATATGGAATGCATTACAAGAAATATAACTTTGTGCAGTATAACAGGGATTACACATCCACAGTGCACTCAATGACAAAGAATGTTGTTATAATAATTATTGCCATACTGCTGTTGTTGCTCTTTTATATACTGCTCATACTTCCCAACCGCTTGGTAATGAAGGTCTATTCATCCGGTGGATGCTGTGTGCGCATACGTCGCGGTTACCGTTGGCAGTGGGAGAAACTCACTCCACTCGCATGCTACAGCCAAGGAGTATCTCTCTTTGCAAAGCACAGCTGCTTCAAAAAGAGCAATAATACAGCTTGGTCCCACGATGCGCTCAGCGGCATAATCATTGACAGCCCTGTACCTTTGGTTGTAAGCAAGAATGTTTATTCCGATTCGAGCAGAAATGATATCAGGACAAATGCCTACAATTCATGCGGAATGTATCCCGATGTTATTGTGAAGATGTATGAAAAAACATTGGCCGGGCGTTTCTCCAAACTCAGTAACAGCCGTTTCAGGTGGGTGCGCAGGAAATTGCACCCATTCATAAACAGGTTCCTATTCAGCATCACCCCTCACTATTACTATTGGGGAGATGCCATGCAGGGGCTAATTTCATCCCCAATTCTTGGCGGCTGCAACCTGTTGCTTGAGTATAATGAGGACAACGGAAGGTACACAAGCGACGATAAATGGCTGAACACATACTACGAAGGTGATTACCCTGTTGCCGAAGTGCTTGTTTGTACTCAGCGTATAAGAAACAATATCATTTGGGATGTATATCAACTGTGTAGTCGCAAAATCAATGGTTATGGCATTAGTTCGGCCAAGCACCTTATACATTATATTCAGGAAGAGGCTGACGACAACCAAACGGCGGATATCGGGAAACAGCTCGAAAAAGCGATACGTCGCGAATTGAGGCTCAACAAAATCCTATGTCTCAGTTTATTGGATAACGATTACCGTGACAGATGGGTACATTTCAATGTGCAGCAGGCAACCTGCATGGCATATGTATGCCTTGTGGAGTGTACATTAAAAGAAAAATGCCAGATACTGTACTCTCCTTTCGCCGATACTGATATCGAAGAAAAGAATGTTGTCGTTGCAGCAAGCACGGTAAGCCGTCACATCTGGACATCGCTTCTTCCTTTTACCTCAAAGAAGAAACGTCCAAACGGCAACATTGCTTGTTGTGAGAGTCTTGACATAGTGCGCGAGAGCCCTGCCTGTCAAAAACTGCTCTCATTGAAAAACCGCAGAATAGAGTTCGACAATATTATAGTAAAACCCCAAAAAACAAGATAAATGTACTACTTACCTATTTATGTGAACAACCGTCGCATGCACGTTGTGAAACTGAGCCAGACAATAGAAGAGGTTTTGCCCTCTTTCCTGGTCAACTCATCAAATCATTACGATGTATTCTCCCTTCCCTCTGAAAGAATCCAGTTGATATGCGATGAGGGCAATAAAGAGAATGTGGATCTTGTAGATGCACATTATGAACTGGACTGTGTTGACTGTAATGATGCTCCCGAGTATCGTCATAGTGAAAATATCCCTGTGTACAATATAAGAATATGTAGTGGAAAAGGTAAAAATGAGATTCATGATGGTGCAAAGAAGTATTTTCGCTTCTTGGGAAATCTTGGAGATACAATTGCTCCAGACGAACAACCATTTACATTGAAGGCCTTGTTCCGTGGTGAGCAGCAACTCAAGGAGTATATCATACAATTTACCTATGAAATTGTAGATGAATATGATATAACATCCACATATTTTGGAGCAATACGTATATGCGAATATAGTAATGACGACAAACTGCTGAAGGCTTCGTTGGATTTCGGTTCAGAGGCATCACAGATACATCTCTCAACCTCTAAACCCGAAGATAATATGAACATCCGCGATGCTTTTGTGGATATTGTAGGGGAAGATAAGAACAAGGACTATTGGCAGGGACGTCGGGAAGATGACAAGACCTTATACAAATCAATTTACCACATTCACAAGGAACCGGCAGCTACCAATTTCGGCGACATGCCAATGGTAAACGGTGATAGGAATTTCCTGCAATCACTTCTGCCGGTTACATCATCAACAGAAGACCACATACTATTGCCTAACCTCAAGTTGGTAGAGCAGTTGACAGGTCTTATATCCCTTGACAACATTACGTTCAAAGAGAATGGTTTTATGGGAAATGTTGATGAAGGACCTATTACGGCAAACCTCTCCAGTCTTGAACTGACCAATGGTATACTCAGACAGATACTCTGTAATTTCCTTGCTGTCATTTTAAAGAGTGAACCAAATAAAGAGTATCTGCAATTCATACTGTTGGTACCCAATGTGTATCTTCAGGAGAAGGTAAACAAACTTGTAACAGGTCTATATGACGATTTCAACCTGTTGCGCGAGAAACCGTTATTTAGCAGATATAAGGGAATTGAGGTAAGCATTGTATCGGAGAGTGATGCATCCTTCTTTGGTGTCCGTGCCCGTGCAGGCAAGGCCGACCTGCCTTTTATCAAGGATGCAAACTATCTTATTATCGATGCCGGTAAGGGTACAACAGACTTCTCATTCATCTCTCAAAGAGGCGAAAACTTGGCTAACTATAGCAGTATGTACCGTTCGGGAATCCCGGCCAGCGGTCATGTGCTCACTTATGCTTTTTACGATGCTTTGCGTTCATATTTCCATAACATAGGCTGTGGCGATTTCTTTGACGATATAATGAGGAAATCTGTAGGAAAGGAGACTTCTGATATTCTGAACTTTGTCTCACTGCTTGAACAGTTCAAGATAAGGTCAAAAGACCTTGTCGAGGACCATTCAATGGATAATGAAGCAATGGCCCTGCAAACCAACTACCTGAATACGCTTGAGCATTTGAATACATTTTTGTCCAATCTCTTGAAGAGGGGCAAGATGATTCCCGGTATGACTGCAGCCCTTAATGAGAAGATTGGATTGATGACATCTTTGTTAAAAGACTCAATTGTAGGATATACAAAGAATAAACTAAAAGATGTAACCTGTAACAAGGTCTTCCTTACCGGCCGCGCCTTCATGTTGCATCAGTTCAGAGAAGCTGTTTCCACAATGCTTGTTGATAACGGTGTGGTTGTTTCAAAGACAGACATATTCTACCGTTATGACCTTACAAAGAGCATCTGTACCTATGGTGCCATGAAGGTTGGCGAACAGAGTGTGGTAAACAAGAATTCAAATATGCTTGGCTGCCCTCATCTTTTCGAAGAGACCGGTGAGGTTTTGGAGACTAAGAAGAATGGCAAGAAGAATCTCTTTAATGAATTTAAAGTTTGGCTACGTAAAAAGCGCGGTGTCGATGAGGGAATTGGTGCCGAGATGTCTTTCGACTTCTTCTACGGGGGTATTGTGTTGCGCAATGTATCCAATGCCGTTTTCTCATTGAGTGGAATTGACACTCTTGTCGGAACCGGTAAGAAAGACGACCTTCAGGTGTACTACACTGGCGATGGCTATATATGGAAGCATGCCGGAGAGTGCAAACGAATTGATATTGTAGGTACTATATCAAAGTTGGACAACAATGTATGTAGCAGACTGGTAAAAGAATCTGTCTTCCCATTCGATATAGCATCGTTTGGACTCTCCTACATCCCTGCCAACCCAAACAGCAGTGGCAGTGGTGACACAACATATACACCAAATGATGAACCAGTTGTTATTGATGTGCCGACTCCCCATGATCCGAACGGAAACATTAATGCTCTTGACCGTTGATTAGGAGAATTGTTCCCAGATTAATTTAATAATTATAATATAAAATTACTATAATATGAGCAAAAAGCAAAATCGCCAAAGAGCAGTCAAAAAGAACAGTAGAAGAACGCTGTTATGGTTGGCAATATGTGGAGTAATTCTGTCTGTAATTGGCGGAGCACTATTATGTTTGTGCAATGACAATGGTGATAAAGAGGCCGACACTCAAAAAACGCCTGTCGTTATCTACACCAAAGAGGATGCCGAGAAGTATCTGTGCGAGAACAGCAATTATTCAGCCGGCACTCTAAAGGAGTTGGATTTCAACAGCTATTGGCCAAAGGAGTATTTCACGATTAACATTAGCAAAGAGAATTTATCTTATTGGAAGGATGGTGATTTAGTCGCGGAAGTAAAATTTATAAAGTTCGATACCGGAGAAAAGAAAGCCGATGGAAAGCCAATATATGACAATAATTTAAAGAGATTCAAGGATAATTCAGCTAAAGACGCATTTGAAAATTTCCCAACTGATTTGGGAAAAGAACTTGAAGGGCTTGTTGAGGATGATTATCGTAATAAAATAGACGAGGCGTTTAAGGGTAATAAGATTGACGAAGCCGGAAGGAATCTCTGCATTCTCTACAATGCGCTTGCAGGACACCCCGGAAGTTATATTGTTTTGGGCCGAGCCAAAGAGAATGGTGATTGGAAACGTTATCAGCCAACCGACTTTCCAACCTATACAATGCCGTCAGAGAAAGATTTGATAGGGTTGGCACGCAAACATGCCGCCAACCCTGATTCTATAGCAAATGCTACTCTATTGGGAGTATCTTTCCTGGCATATGTTGATAGTATATCTGTAAAGGCTGTTTCATTCGATAATCGTGGTGACAAAATATGGTATGGAGATGAAAACAGAGCCGTTGGAAAGAAGAAAGAACGAGAAGACCTGAAATTGCCATATGATTATACAACTTTGAATGGTACTGCAGCTTGCGGTTGGGTTGTACCTGCTGGTAAAGAGAAATTGGAAAATGCCAAGGAGTATTACTGCAACATTCGCTTTATAAATGAGAAAACATACAATGCGTTGAAAAACCTCAAATGGAATGCACCCCAAGTTGTTCCCACTACCCCTGAGTGGCTTATTGTTTTAAAGAAAATTGTTTACTATGCAGGTATTGTCATTATCTGTTTGGGCGCTATACTTCTGTTTATTGCTGTTCTGCCATTTGTAGTCTGGGTATGCAAGAAATTTTCGAAAACAAATTCTGTAGCCAATGAAGAGGTTTATGAAGAAGAAACTGACGTTGATGTTAATGAGCCGGAGAAGGAGAAAAAAATTCAGTTCGAGATAGTCGGCGGTGGTGAATGCGCCGAGGAGTTGCAGAAGGAGATTTTGCGCTTGAAAAAGGAGATTGCGAAACTCAAAAAAGAGCAAAAAGCCAAAGAAGAAAATACAAATAACGGTTTGAATAGCGCGGTTGAGGAGTACAAGAACAGTAAGGAGTATAAGAGTGCGATTGAAGCCGCAGAGAAAGTCGCTGTCGACAGCTACAAGGGTAGCAAGGAGTACAAGAACATGATTGAAACAGTCGAGAAAGCAGCTGTCGACAAGTACAAGAAGAGCGATGATTTCAAGAAAGTCATTACCAATGCCGAGGCCGAGGGTGAAAGGAAATTCAAGGATAGTAAAGCATATAAGAATTTGGATACCGAGGCTAAAAATTGGAGGAGTCTCTCATCATACACATCGGAGGATAAGGTTATTACATTCTTGAACAATACCCATAAGGCGATACCAACCTTCCCCCTACTCAACACATTGAACAACATTTATGCCGAAGCCAAGGCTGAGGGCAAGAATGAGAGAGAACTCGTTGCCGTAATTCTTGCTGCGCTTGACAAGCAGACGGGCAAACCTACAGGCTTGCAGGCGTTCTACAAGGATTTGGTTGCGAATGCCGATTATGCTGTGGCGGTGCGTGACCGTTTCGAGAGCATCAAGGCCATTTCTCAAAAATTCGGTGAGCGCAAGGAGTATATGCAGATTGTATCTCATGGAAGCAATTTGAGCATTTGGGAGCGTCTGGCTGTTATGCTGTGGGCTATGGAATGTACCAATGAGGTACTTAAGGTGTTCGGCAAGGAGCACTTCTCTGCTGGTATTATTGCCCATGCCGGTGAAACACACAAGGACGATATCATGCAGATTTTTGCAACACGTATCTTTAATAAGTATATATCCGACCAAACGGCTCCGGCAGGTGTACTCACCGGTTCGCGTGAGAATATGATGGCCGAAAAGCTGGCCGAGATGCAAGGCAAGTATGGCGTGTCCATGTCGGCAACCCAGACATATAATGATTTTGTTGCAAATCTTGATTCAGTGCATGACAAGATGAAATCAAATGTGGCATTCATTAATTTGATGAAGGCGCAACTTGTGGATGAATTTATCAGCAACGAGAGAGAGATAACAGAGAAGGGGGTATATATGTCTTATGTTGTAGCAATGGGCCTTCACATGTGCGATTATATCCGTTATATGAGCGGTAACAGCATTGACTATTGCCCAAACTTGAGGTTTGTATTGTCGGGTCTGAATCCGAAAACTCTGGATAGCAACACTGAATTCAGATACAAGGATCCTGCATATTCGGGAGAATACTCGAACCGCATATATGAATGGATGAAGGAGTCCGGTATCGGCAGGCTAAAGGCATTGGTGGGAAACAAATATATTATGCCATAACACAAACAATATATAAGACATATGCATATTACAGGTTTTCTTTTTTCAGGAATTTTATTCCTTATCCTGTTATGTCTTTTTGCGGTAGTGGAACGTACTAATTTCTTTCAGTACCGTAGCAGACATTATAATTTATTGAATACAAAAGAGCCCAAAGGATTGTTGATTCGTGGTGTTTATATACTGCTTTTTGCTGTTATGGCATTTGCGGCTGTCTCCACAATGAAATCCTACATATACCCCACAGATGAGTCGGTCTATAAGAATGTTGATTACCATGTGCTCTCGCACAAAGGTTATGAGGTGGGTGAGAACTTCTATCTTGCCAGCGGCTACAATTCAAAGGACAATGGTTACCCGGCAAAATCGCTGTGGGATAGCAAGGATGGTGAGGTCGTACTGGACCGCACTGACAGCTGTTTCAGAATTACCGAGTTCGTGGAGCCGTTCTATGTACGTAAAGATACGGAAAATCCAAAATGGAAATTCTGGAAAGACGATGTATCACGTGTATACAAGCTGGTCAATAGGGTAATTGATGCCGATGTCAGCAACGGGTTTGCCCTTACCCTTGACGAAGACACGCTCTACAAGATGAAGATTGCCCTTGATGATGAGGATAAATTCATGTACATATCAACGGTGTATAAAAATGGTAATGCCAGCATTACCGATACCAGTACATTCAGGAAAACCATCACTCAAGGTTATCCACTACTTGATATCATTGCAAAGTCACCCAGAATTGAAGTTACCGACCAATTGGAGAACTGGTTCGACGGCGCTTTGCTTGTACGCACAGAAATTCCTATGGATGGAAATGTGCCTGCCAAATTCGATATCGACAACCCCACCACTCTGTGCTTGATGCCGGGTCTGTCGTTCTACATGAACGAGGAACTCAGGATAAATGGCGAATCGTATGATTTCAGTCAGGTATTCAACATTCCTTTCAAAGACTACGTGTACGATGAAAAAGTTACATTCTTCTCGGGCATAGGCAACAAGAAGAGCGAGGAATTCCGTCTCTCATATCTCCCTGAGAACAGGATGAGACTTGAGTTCCTAAAGCGCGACATGAAGCAGATTAAGGACACGCTTGGACGTGTATTCATAAACTCATCAGTTGAAGATGTTGCAAAGGAGTCACTCACTGGCGGTTATCTGTACAACAAGTTCACCGAGGAGAAAAACCACAACCACATCAATGCCCATCTTATGTACGCTGTTGGTGACGCACGTAGCGAACTCTCAATCAACATTGTAGATTTGAACAGCAAAGAAAGCGAGGACAGCATAAAAGTCTACAAGTGCGACAAGGAGTTCCTTTTGAGTACACGTGACAAGACTGCCGACTCTATTTCGTGGATATTTGAAGTGACTAATCTCCGAGATACGAATGAACTCACAGCCAACATGATAACGCTGTTCATAATTATCATGTTTGCAATGGTGACTGTGCGAATCCTGTTAGACTCGTTGTTGAGCAGGAACACACTTTCATTGACCGAGTTGGCAATCTATGTCATCATGCTGTCACTTTGTGTTGTGAGGTTGATACTGGGTTGGCGTGCATCGACATTTGTTCCTGTTGAGGATATCACATTGCCCATGTACATAAAGATGCGTGCGTCTATTATGGAATGGGTCACATGGCTCGCAGCCTTTATGCCTTTAGTGGTTGCCCTTTGTGTCGAGCTCTGGAAACTTTGTGAAGGAAAAGCTACGGGTCTCATTGACCGTATAGAGAAACTGTTCTCAAAGCCTTGGAATAGCCTGGCTCTTTTTGTAGTGGTTCTTCTACTGTGCTTTGTACTACGCAACATCTCTACTCTGAACCGTTTGTGCAACATTTCATTCCCGTTGATTGCATATTTCATGTTTGAGATATGGATAAACAAACTGAAGGAGAATTCAATAGCTGGAACAACATTGTGCCGCATTCTTGCATTCTTCATACTCTTCGGTTATCTGTTCATTGCCGATGCTGGATTCACTATAATCTTCCTTGCATATATGATGATACACTATCTTGTGCTCGAAGGATTATTCCACAATGCCGCTAACCGCAGATTGCGCAACATGCGCAAGTATGCCGGACACATTTTGAGTGTCATATCGGTGATTGCACTCTTCTTCATACTCTATTACGAGGGTGCTATAATGATATTTGTTTTCGACCATGCCGGTGTGGTAATGAGTATTACAGTTGGTATTGTTATTGCTGTTGTTGCCTACATGCTTTACAGCAAGAGAATTTGGGTAAACTACAAAGGCAAGAAGTGGTTGAATACAGCGTCACGTGTAATAAGCTCCGTACTTTTGGTAGCGGCATTTGTCATGTGTCTGCTCGATGCATTGAAGGTCTTCCCCACCATTACACCTCTTCTCAACGAAAAAGCGCATATGCGCTACCGTGCCGAGATTCAGCGCTTGAGCGGTGACCAGAAGATTGATGATTTGATAATGGAGTGCGAATTCGAGTCGAATGACATCGAGTACATCATGCGTTCTGCGCACAACCAGTGGTTCATAAACCAGTACATTCGTGCCGGTCAAAAGATGGAGGAGAAGAACGAGTATTTCCACTTGCAACCCCACTCCAGCCAGGGAGCAACCTACACCACACAGACAACTGACCTGGTGGTGACCCGTTATCTGCTGGCTGAGCATGGTGAGCGGCCGGTTAGGTACATGATGTTCATGTGGATGATGCTTGTCCTGCTTTTTGTACTGGAGTTCCGAATGAAAGAGCGTATGAACCGTATGTTCCTGGGTAGCCCTGTACTCATATACATCATATCAATGATGGTGTATCTTTCGGCAACAAACCGCATTGTTTTTGTGGGTCAGGACTTCCCGCTGATAAGTCTTCAGAGCCGTGTTGCAATACTTTTCCCTATACTCCTTTTTGTACTGCTCCTTGGGCGCTGTATATACGTTCGCAGCAAGGATAGCAACAAGGACAGTGGAGATACAGCCGAGTATATATTTAACGGAACTATATTTGCAGCCTTTCTGATATTGTTCACATTCGGATGCATGAATGGTATTGAGCAGAAAGGCAAAGATCAGCAGGAGACACAGTTCAATGTTTCTCGTCTGGTCTCGGAACTCAGTGTCAAGGTTGATGAAATAAATATGCGCTTCGACACCTTCCAGGCCGACAAGGAAAGGGCATTGAGAAACAAGAGCGTGAAGGAGGTATGGGACCTGTTCGTTGGAGAAGAGAGCAACACCTATAATAACGTCTATTATGATGCTCTTGAGAAGCAGGATTTCTTTGCGAGCTTGCTGAAATATTTCGAAGAGAAGCAGACAAGCAAGACCGATGCCAACCAGTTGCTGCACCTGCGTCGCAGGAGCGGAAAGTGTTATCTTGCTCTGAACAAGCAGCATTATTTTATCCCGGCTATCATGCGCGAGGAGAGCCGCTGGAGCGGTGATATCTATGCATCGAGAATAGACCCGGAAGCTATGTTGTTCGAAAACGGCAAAAAGGCAATCTCCGTCGACAATAATCTCAGTTTCGACAACAATGTCTTCTCAAGCAGTATCTTCAACAAGGTTCCCGATATGCCCCTAATGCATTTTAGCAAGGGGTGGATTCCCGGCGACGACCCTCTGTTCCTCATATCATCGGAGCAGGGACACAGCTTCAAGGCCTATTTTGAGATTGAGGCAGACACACTCAAGATTGAGGGCAGCAGAAATAACCAGATTGCAACTGCTGTTTTCCCGGGTGATGTGTTGAGCCTCTACAAAAAGAGCAGTGAAAGCAAGAAGACACAGGTTCTCATGAATGGAAAGATGACCAATGACGGTACACCTTACATTGTAAGGAATATGTGGCTCAACGGTCACAAGCAGCTATTCTATCCGCTTGGTAAGGAGTCCATGTGGACATACCATTTGGGTAACATGGTCAGCGATGTATACAGCAAAGCCCCCGAGTACAAGGACACAACCCTTTATCTGAGTCTCGACTATGAGCTGTGCAAGTCGCTGCATGCCAGTGTCATCAAACAGGTGAAAGACAGAATCACGGCGCCAAAATCCATGGCGGTAATGGATGTCCTTACCAAATTCAATGCAAGGCCATATCAGCAACAGTGCAACTCGCAGAACGACTTCTATTATAATGAGAAAGAAAACAAGCTGATTGTAAAGAGCAACAGAACAAATGCCGCTCATAAAAAGGCTGCCGAACTTGTGAACAAAGAACTTAAAAAGAACAAGTACAGGGAAAATCCTTTGTCCTATTCTTTGACTAAGGTCATTCAGACACAGTTCGACTTTACTGCAGTTGCCATTGACGGTGACGGACAAATACGTGCTCTGTTTGACTACTCGCGTAAGCGTCACTTGGACCCTAATAACGCTGCTCACTTGAACAAAGTTATCAGCGACTTGTACCGTGACGGTTCGAATGCCGATGAACGTGACATCTTTGGCAGCAAAGCCTTGCAATACATTCCAAGTGGTCCGGGTTCATCTTTCAAGCCCATTGCCTATACAGCAATTACATCGCAGAGGAGATTGGCTTGGGAAACAATAAATGTACAACAGACAGGACAAAGCGAGGCCTACAGTGATATCGATTTGACAGAGTCTGGAACAAGACCATATGAATGGTATGGTGGTCTCCATCTGAAGAAAGGTGAAGAGTTGAACATTGCAGGTAACTGTGTGACACATAGCAACTATCTGGTAAAATCCAACAACCTGCACCACTCTGTAATAATCATGTTGGGTATGCAGGAGAGCGGTAGTGCCACCGATATCCTCAGGGACTACAACTCCGGCATAAGAAAGGAGGAGGCATTCCCTGTCTTCACGTATCAAGGTGGTTACAAGTGTTTTGACCCTGAAGTGTGGTATAACGAAAAATCGCTTGTAAAGGACAATGACATGCTCACGGATGGACTTTACGACAATTATCACATATCGGCATCTGCTCCACATCTCTCAAAATCATATACCCGTCTCTTTGGCAACAATAAATTGATGAGTGGCCTATATGAGAAGGGCGGTTCGTCACGTGGATGGGTGTTCCCCGAGAGAGCATCGCTGAACAATGCCGACCGTCGTGAAAAGTCATTGCGCGGCTTTAACCAGGCACTGCTTGGTGCCGACCCCCTATTGATGACACCTTTACAGATGGCGATAAATACATCCCGTCTGGCTTCGCTCAACAGCTGTGAAAATATTGTGTCGTTGATTGACGGTGAAACTGTTGGTGAGTACGATTTCTTCAAGGTTGGTGATGGGTGGAGTCAGGCCGATTATCTACGATTCATGAAGGAGAATGTTTGGAAACAGTTACGCCAGGTTCCCAAACAAGGTACTGCAAGCGGATTGAAGGGCTTGGCTTCGGATATGGAGAATGGAATATATGGCAAGCCTTATTATCTCTATTGCAAGACCGGTACACTCGAAGACCCCACTCCAGGCAGCAAGAAGACGGATAGGCTCAAGCATCTGCTGGTGATTATAACAGACCGTCCTTTGGAGAGTGTAGTTGACGTAGAAGCACTCAAGAAGGTCCGTTACTATGCGTTGTATCTGTCATATTTTGGCATTGAAGACAGCGAAACAAATCCTTTCAATACCAAAAACTTCAAGCCATATATAGTTGATGTGCTGAAGTCAAACTCATTCAAGAACTATATGACCAAACAATAAAGGATTATGAGAAAGAAAGAAAAACAGTTAGTCATACTTCTCTTTGCAATAGCCGTGCTGGTGATTATATGTTGTCTCTTTGTCAAGGCAAAGGTAGAAATCTCTCCCGGCAGAGGATTTGGCCGTAATACATACACATCAAAAGACACTACATTGATTGCAGACCGACACATGGGATATGTCAATTTCAATCGCTTTTCGGAACTCATGAAACAGGTGTGCGTAAATGGTACCACCATAGAGGAAGACGGCGATTCGGCCTATTTCAGTGTCAACAAGCCACAGCGTCTCTTTGGACAGAATTATAAAGATGACGAATCCTGGATAAGGCAATACAAGAACCTGCCTATCACCGTCACTGACAAAGGATTCAATGCGCGTCTTGAAACAATTGACAGCGTTGTATATGTCTATATCCCTTATCAGATTCTGTCAAACATGGCAAAACTCGCCAAAGGCTCTGCTGCGAAGAACGAAGGTGTGGACAACGAAGAAAGAGAGACTTTGAAAAGGAGTAATGAACTGCCGACAAGTGTCATGGATGGCAAGATACAGACCGAGGGAATTGTCAGACAGAATGTAGTTGATATACTGTCAAGTCACCCCAATCTCGACCAGGAGGAGCAATTGGAGGCGTTGTGGCGTTATGCCAAGAATAACTGGAATTATATGAATGACCCATATTCAGTTACCGATACTTGGCGTCCTGCAGATGAAACAATCAACGACTATTATTTTGTCAATGGAAAAAGTTACACCGGTGACTGCGACGATTTTGCAATACTGATGGCGTCATTTGCCCGCCAGATAGGTTTCCCTATAGCTTTTATTGCGGCATACAGGGGTAATGAAGGACACGCGTATGCAGAATATTATAATGGCAAGAAATGGATTCCAATGGATTGGTTCTCCGACAAGTTTGGTGGCAAACCATTTCAGGGTGATAGAGTTGTGATTTACAGAGATAATGTGAATTGACCGTCATCTTAAAACCTTATACAATCGGGAGCAATACTATTGCTCCCGATTGTATTTTAGTATGTAACGTGAGTTCGATATAAGAATTTATACTAAAATTTAGCGTATTTTGTTCATTCCGAATCGAAGATCGACGCCCGTAGGGGCCAAATTTGATGCTTCGGCTGCAAATGAGTCGTTCTTCAAAGAAGAGGATGAACAGGAGTAAAAACCGTTGTTCACTCCTTTGAGAACGAATAAGGTGCATCATCGGCTTTTGTGCCGCGTGAACGGTTGGGGGTGTTGCTCATTTGCAGTTTTATTGTTGCGCCTTTTGTGAGCGCATCGTGGGTAAGGAAGTTGCGCGAATGCTCCTTACCGTTCAGTTTCATTCCTTTTATATACACATTATTTGTGTTGTTGTCCTTTGCATCAATGACTATGTGCTTGCCGTTTTCAAGGTGCACGGTTGCGCGCTCAAAGAGCGGTGAACCAAGTACATACTCATTGCTTGCAGGGCACACAGGGTAGAATCCCAATGCCGAGAATACGTACCAGGCCGATGTCTGCCCATTGTCCTCGTCGCCGCAATAACCGTCGGGTGTGGGTGTGTACATCTTCTCCATCACCTCGCGTACCCTACTCTGCGCTTTCCATGGTTCGCCGGCATAGTTGTAAAGGTATATCATGTGCTGCGCGGGCTGGTTGCCGTGGGCATAGTTGCCCATGTTCATCACTGTCATTTCGCGAATCTCATGTATTGGGAAACCGTAGTAGCTGTCATCGTAGTGTGGCGGTGTGGTGAAGACCGAATCCAGCATCTGCACGAATATCCTTTTGCCGCCCATCAGGTCAATGAGCCCCTGTACATCGTGGAACACCGACCATGTATAGTGCCAACTGTTGCCCTCGGTGAAGTTGCCGCCCCACTTGAGTGGCGAGAAGTTCTCCTCGAAACAGCCGTCGCTCTTGCGGCCGCACATCAGCCTGTACTCCTTGTTGAAAAGGTTGCGGTAGTTCATTGCACGTTTCTCAAGCTCGGCAATCTCGCTTTGTGGGCGGTTCAGCCTTTTTGCCACTTGCAGTATGCACCAGTCGTTGTAGGCATACTCCAATGTACGTGCAGCATTCTCGTGTATCCCCACATCGCATGGAACATAGCCCATGCGGTTGTACTGTTCGTGTCCCAGACGGCCTGTCGATGATACCGTCGGGTGCACGTTGCGCGTGCCGTGCTGCAAACCTTCGTATAGCAGCGCTGTGTCGTCAACTGTAATGCCTTTCACAAGAGCATCGGCCAACACCGATGCCGAGTTGTTGCCCACCATGCAGCCCCGGTGTCCGGGGCTTGCCCACTCGGGAAAGAAACCGCTCTCGCGGTAGGTGTTGAGCAGACCGGCCTGTATCTCCTCGTTAACAGATGGATAGACAAGGTTCAGCAGCGGGAACAGGCAGCGGAAGGTGTCCCAGAAACCGGTGTCGGTGTACATGTATCCCGGCAATACCTCGCCATTGTATGGACTATAATGAACGATGTCGCCATTCTCTGCCACCTCGTAGAACTTGCGTGGGAATAGCAACGAACGGTAAAGGCAACTGTAGAACATGCGTTTGTGGTCAATGTTGTTATCTTCAACCTCAATGCGCCCAAGCACATCGTTCCACTTTGCGCGGCCGGCGGCAACCAGTGTGTCGAATGAGCCGTTGCCAAGTTCGCGCAAGTTCACCTCGGCCTGCTCGGGGCTTATGAACGACGATGCCACACGTGCGTGCACCACCTCGCCCCGTTTTGTCTTGAAACCAATGACAGCACCTGTGTGGTCGGCAGTCTGCTGCATTGCCTCTACGTTGAGTTGCATGGGCATTGTAGAACCATCGTGCGAGAATGTGGCGGTGTATTCAAAAGGCTTGTCAAACACAACCACAAAATAGTTGCGGAAGTTCGCCGGCACTCCACCGCTGTTGCGTGTGGAGTAACCGATAATCTTGTTCTCCTGTGGAATTATTTCAATGTATGAGCCGTTGTTATGGGCATCGATAGCCACAAATGACTCGCCCGCAGGGAATGTAAAGCGGAACATCGCTGCCCGCTCGGTTGGGGTCACCTCCGTTACAATGTCATAATCGGCAAGATACACCTTATAGTAATGCGGCATCGACACCTCGCCCTTGTGCGAGAACCAGCTTGCACGCCCTGCTTCATCAACCACGGGCTTGCCGCTCATTGGCATTATGGTAAATTCGCCGTAGTCATTTATCCACGGACTTGGTTGGTGAGTCTGCTCAAAACCATAGATTTTGTTTGCCGTGTAGGTATATTGCCAACCGTCGCCCATCTTGCCGGTGCGCGGTGTCCAGAAGTTCATACCCCACGGCATAGCCGTTGCAGGATAGGTGTTGCCTGCCGACAACTCAAACGACGACTGCGTGCCGATAAGCGGGTTTACATAACTTACATAATCACCCTCCTGCGCCCTTGCCATTGTAGCGCAAAGCAGGAAAATAGGGAACAGTATATTTAAAAAGTGCCTTTTCATAATTAGAACCAGTAAACTTGACGGTCGTAAAATTAACAAAATGTTTCCTGTGGTCAAAAATAATGGCCGAAAAACAAGGCTATTACATAAAAAAGTATTACCTTTGCGGCGCTAATACGAGATATTGGCTAACTCAAATCATTAACCATTAAAAATTGTTTTAAAAAATGGCAACAAAAATCAGACTTCAGAGAAGAGGCCGTAAGCACTACGCATTCTACTCTATCGTGATTGCAGATTCGAGATCTCCACGTGATGGAAAGTTCACCGAGAAGCTCGGTACTTACAACCCTAACACAAACCCTGCGACTGTAGAGTTGAACTTCGAGCGCGCATTGTGGTGGGTTAACAACGGTGCTACTCCAACCGACACTGTACGCAACATCCTTTCACGCGAGGGCGTGTATATGATGAAGCACCTCCAGGGCGGTGTTAAGAAGGGCGCATTTGACGAGGCTGCTGCTCAGGCTAAGTTCGAGGCTTGGAAGACAGCTAAGGTAAGCGCACTCAACGGTGTAAAGAGCGCTGAGGAGCAGGCTAAGCGTGACGACAAGAAGGCACGTTTGGAGGCAGAGAAAGAGGTAAACGCAGCTATTGCAAAGAAGGTTGCCGAGAAGAAGGCAGCTGAGGCTCTTGCAAAGGCTGAGGCAGAGGCAGCAGCTAACGCTGAGGCTACAGAGGCTCCTGCAGGGGAGGCTGCTGAGGCATAATAATTGCGAGACACTCTTTGCAGTAATGCTCACGATAATCCCGTCGACCACCAGGTTGGCGGGATTTGTTTTATAGATAAAGGAGAGTCTGCTCTTGGGCAGATACATCGGTCTGCCCCTGCTGCTGCACAACGGTAATCTCGGTTGTTTGTCGGTTCATTTTATAGTTTTCACACCCGTTTTTTGTCAAATAGCGCTTTTTGGGCTATTTTCGCGTTATAAATAAAAGATTCGATGAAAAAAGCAACATATCTGTCACTTCTCATAGCGCTTGTTGTTGCAATGTTTACAAGTTGCGGCGAGGACAGGACGCATGAATATTACGACCTTACCGAGGAGAATCAGTGGATTTACTCACAGATGCAGGAGGTGTATCTGTGGCGCGACAAGTTGAAGGAACCGACGCGCAACACCTTTTTTTCAAAACCATCGAAGTTTTTCTCTACAATTCTTTATAGTAGCGACAAGACATCTTTCTTCACCGATACGGTGTCGTTTGGCAGTTATGGCATGACACTTGCCGTTATGCGTGACCCCATTGGCGAGCGCCCTAACAAGACCTATGCGCTTGCCCTGATGGTTGAGCCGGGTTCGCCTGCCGATGGTGCGGGCATTGAGCGCGGAACATGGATATCGTCGGTTGATGGTGCTACATTCACAACAAGCAAATATACCGTGTTGCAGTCGGGTACCGGCGGTGGTTTTGCTACCGAGTACATAGAGTATGACGACGAGGCACAGAAGTATTATTGGGAGACAAGTGATACGTTGCAGGTTGGGGCATCGGTTGATTACACCGCGCATGCTCTTTACCTCGATACCATATACAATGTGCGTGAGAAACGTATTGGCTATCTTGTGCTCAACAGTTTCAGTGGCGAGGATTTTGTGCAACAGACACAGGATGCACTGTTGCGTTTTGTGGCAAATGATGTGGATAATGTGATTGTAGACCTGCGCTACTCCACCGGTGGTACTATGGCAAATGCCGTTTCGTTGGCAAGCTCGTTTGTTGAGCCACACATGTATAGCACACCGTTCAGCAGCCTTGTAGACGCGGCCGCTGTTCCCGACACTACATATTGCTACGCCCAACAGCAGACAACACTCTGCGACAAGAGGGTTTATATAATTACCGGTACACGTACAACCGGTGTTGCCGAACTGTTTGCCGCTGCGGTAGACAACTCGCGTTCAATGTACGATGTGATTATCTTTGGTGACAAGAGTGCAGGGGTAAACATTGTTACAAATACCATGCGGTCGCCCTATGGCTTTGCAATAAACCCTGCAACACATTATGTAGCACTTGCCGATGGAGCGCAGTTGCAGCCCGTGACACCAGACTTTGCGCTCAACGAGCTGCAGCATGTAGAGCGCATCTACCCGTTGGGCAGCGAGCAGGAGTATATGCTTTATAACATACTGTACTACTCCATCAACAGCGTCCTGCCCGACGCTGCCAACTGAAAGGTTAAAGGTTAAAACGGAAAGCTGCAAATGAGAGCAAACGTTGTGTGACTTATATATTCATCCCTTCTGCAATCCTCGCCAATTCTGGTGGGGATTGCTGTTTTATAACCTTTTTTCTGTTTTGTAAACAAATAATATGCAACCAGCAACGGCATTGCTGTGTTATTCTCTTGAATAACTTAAAAAAACAGTAATGTAATGAAAAAGTATCTATTGTTTACGGTGGCTGCTGCCGCACTTTTACTCTCGGCATGCAATTCAAAGAAAAAAGAGATGCCGATGCAGGATGGAATAGCTTTTGAGGAGGACAGCATTTACTTTGTAAATGACTCCACGATAGCCGATGTTCAGACCTTCGTCTTCGAAGGAACCTCTCCAATGGATGGCAATGCCATTGCCGATGTAATACTTGCCGTGCAGACCGTCAACCTCAACAGCGACGGCACATACACCATTACCACCGATTATGTGGATGAGGGTATTGCAACGCAGACTGATGACGGTAATGCCATGATACTGCTTGGTGTCAATGACAGCACGGCAACAATCATTGAACTTGTCTCGAACAATTATGGCACTCCAACCATCTCCTTTATGATGATGGAGGACAGCTCGCTTGTAAAGGTTGACAAGAACGGCAAACCGGCAGCAACGCATCCTCACCACAAACTGAGTTTAGTAAAGTGATTAACCCCAGAAAATGAACCGTATGAAAAAGTTTTCAATACCGGCACTTGTTGCTGTCTGTGCCTTTTCCATAGCTTCGTGCCAAAAGGACCCCGATGTCGATAAACTGGACAATAGCTATCTTGTCTACACCAACTATGACAGTGGTACTGACTTCAAGTCCTTCAATACCTTTTATGTGATTGACAGCATTCTGATAATAGACAACAGCGAAAAGGCAACCTACTGGAACAATGCTAACTCGGCAAAGATTGTCGACGCTTTCACTTCAAAGCTGGCATTGGCCGGTTACCAGGAGGCCTACAATGAGACCGAAGCCGACATTGTGCTACAGTTGAGCTACGTCAATACCACCTACTATTTCAACGTCTACAATCCCGGTCCATGGTGGAACAGCTATCCCGGCTACTGGAATTGGGGCGGATGGGGATGGTACTACCCCTACTCTTTCTCCTACAGCTACAGCACAGGCTCAATAATTGGCGAACTGGTGGATACCAATGCACCCACACCGCTCAATGACAAGCTTACCGTTGTGTGGAATACCTATATCTGCGGCTTGCTCAATGGCAACAACCTTAGCCTCTCGCGCACGATGGATGCTATCGACCAGGCATTCGAGCAATCGCCTTACCTTAAGCGCGGGACAGGCGAAGAATAAGATGCTCCTAAATGAACATTCTAAATTTTAATCTTATGAAGACTCTTGGAAAAATATGTTACGTTGCGCTTTTCTTTGCAGTTGCAAGCGTTCCTTTTAAGGGAAAGGCGCAGTTGTCGCTCGACAGCTATTTCAATGTCGACTGGCAATTCAATATCCCACTTGGCAACAAGTTTGCCAAAGATGTAAGCGGTTGGGGAATGAACTTTGAGGGTGGTTATTATGTGACCCGCGATATCGCAGTGGGTGGTTTCATAAACTTCCACACCAACAACGAGTATTTCTCGCGACGCACCATACACCTCTCCCCCACCTTGTCGATGAACAGCGACCAGCAACACCAGATGTTCACCTTGCCGTTCGGAGCACTTGTGAAGTACCGTTTCATTGAGGCCGACTTCCAGCCCTACGCGGCACTGAAATTGGGTGCCTGCTACTCCGAGTTCAACAACTACTACTATATATTCATGACGGAGCAGAACCGTTGGGGGTTCTACATGTCGCCCGAGGTGGGTTTCAACTGGTATCCCTGGCCCAATGGTCTTGGCCTGCACATGGCAATATATTACAGCTACGCAACCAACAAATGCGACATCATGAGTTACTCGCAGAACGGGCTGAACAATGTTGGATTCAGGTTGGGTATCGCATTCTAAAATAAAAGCAATGATATAGCAGTTGACCCAGGATACCTCTGTAATGTCATCCCGACAGAACGCAGTGACGAGGGATCTCCAAAACAAAACATGAGATATCTCCCATACGGTCGATATGACACAAGTGGTGAGTTTTGAAGTGTTGGGTCAACATCTATATTATTACCAAAACAAATAAGCTGTGCATTTTTGATGCACAGCTTATTTGTTTGTTTACAAGTACTCTTTATTCTGCGGGTGTCATGCTCACCTCGATATAATTACCTTGGTCAAGGATATACTTTGCCAACAGGCGGATATCCTCGGCTGTGATGCTGTTTACAAGGTCGGTGTAACCATCATAGGTGTTCTTGCCCTCGAAATAGTAGCTGTAGAGCCAGTTCATCCAAGAACCGTTCTTCTTCTGCTTCTCCTCGAACGATTTGAGCATGTAGCTACGCACCTTCTCCACATGCTCGCTCACAGGACCTTCGGCAGCAAGCTTCTCGAACTGCTTGATGATGATTGCAAGGAGCTCTTCGCGGCGGTCGGGCGACATCTTGAAGTTGATGTTGAGAGAGTATTGATTCTCGGGCTCGGCGGCGATTGAACCCTGAACGCCGACACCGTATGTTCCACCCTCTTTTTCGCGCACCTCCTCGGTGTAGACAATGTTGAGCACCTGGTTCAGGAAACTCATGGTGAGGATGTTCTTGAGTGACGGCTCAATGTTGCCTGTGTATGTTACAACCTGTGTACCGGTTGGGGTCTCCATCTTGTTCTTGAAGTTGTTCTTGTATATACCCTCGCGTGATTTCACGGGTGAAGCGACAATCTCCTCTACACGGCCGTTGCATGGCAAAGCACCGATGTAGCGCTCAACAAGCGGTTTCAAAGCATCAAGGTCTACGTTACCAACAATGAAGAAGGTGTAGCCTGTGGCGTCGCTTGTTCTCTCGCGGTAAATCTCGAGAACGCGGTCATAGTCAACCTTGTCGACATCCGATGCAAGCAATGGCATCACACGTGGATGGTTGTCGTAGAGCGCCTTAACAAGTGTGTCGCTGAGTGCAGTGTTGGGGTTGAGGTTCCTGTCCTTGAGGTTGTTGCGCATGCGCGATGTGAGTGACTCGAATGCCTTCTCATCCTTGCGTGGCTGTGTGAACTTGAGGTACATCAACTGGAACATCTCCTCAAGGTCTTTTGTCGAACAGCCTGCGTTTATAACGTCGTAGAGTGAACCGCAGCCGACGTTGGCACTGGCTGTGCTGCCCGACAGTTTCTTGTTGAGTTGCATTGCATCGAATACACCATAACCACCGGCGGGAACAAGTGCCGAGAGCATGGCAATGTTCAGGCGCTCGCTGTCGGCATAGCGGTTTGTACCGCCAATCTTGTAGCCGGCGAGTGATATCTTGTCGGCCTGGAAATCGGTTGACTTTACAACAACCTTGATGCCGTTCTCCAGTGTCCACACGGTTGAGCCCCACTTGCCCTCCTGGGTGTCGGCAACCTTGCATCCTGTCGGAATCTCCGCGAGCAACGGAGCATCGACTGCATTGTCCTCATATGCCGAGATTCTTGCGTTGCTGATAGCCTGCTGCAACATCTCGATATCCTGAATACCTGGATATACGGCACCCTCTTTCTCGGGAGCGAATGAAACAACTACTTTGTTGTCATCGCGGAAGAGTGATGGAATGACTGCGTTTACCTCCTCGAGAGTAATTGCATTTACAATCTCTTTAGAGAGCTCATACTCCACTGTCGGATCCATGAGGCTGCTGTTGTCGAGGAAGTGTCTTACGCAAAGCTCCACATAGTATCCGCTTGTGCGCTTGTCACGCTCGGCATACCATGTCTCGTTGCCTGCGAGTGACTGCTCCTTGATGCGCTGTAACTCCGACTCGGTAAATCCGAAACGGCGTGCACGCTCGACCTCGGTGAGCACAAAAGGTACGGCCTCCATCATCTGCTCGGGTTTGCAGGTTATTGCAATTGTGAAAGCTTTCTTTGTCTGTGCAACGCCAAAATCGTTGTAGCCTACACCGGCACCCATGTATGGAGGGTTCTCACGGCTTGCAATCTCGCGGAAACGCATGTTCAGGAGGGAGGTAGCAACCGATTTCAGATAGCTGTCATACTGGAACTCCTTGGTGTTGCGCATCTCGCGTGGTGCAGCATCGTGTTTGTACATAATCTGCAGCATGTAGTTCTGCTGCTCCTTGTCAATCTGCTGTGAGAAGATTGGTTCCTTGTTGTCCTCAACGGGGAAATATACACGCTCGGTAGGCTTCTTGGCCTTCTTTATCTGCTTGAAGATTTTCTTCACCTTCTTCTCCATATCATCCACATCGATGTCACCCACGATGATGATACCCTGAAGGTCGGGACGATACCACTTCTCGTAGTAGTCGCGCAAAGCCTGGTAGGGGAAGTTGTCCACAACCTCCATTATACCTATAGGCAGGCGGCTGCCATATCTGCTGCCGGGGAAGATGTCGGCAAGCATGCGCTCCTGCATACGCATCATGGCGCTGTTGCGTCCGCGCCACTCCTCGTGTATTACACCTCGCTCGTTGTCAATCTCCACTTCGTCGAGTGTGAGTCCGTCGGCCCAGTCGTGCAGAATCCAAAGACATGAGTCAATGGCGCCCTCAACATTCACCGGCACATTGTTGATGTTGTAGACGGTCTCGTCGATTGAGGTGTAGGCGTTAAGGTCGGCACCGAACTTAACACCGATACCCTCGAGGTAGTTAATCATTGACTTGCCGGGGAAATGTTCTGTTCCGTTGAAACACATGTGCTCGAGGAAGTGGGCAAGTCCGCGCTGGTTCTCTTCCTCCTGGATTGAACCCACCTTCTGTGCAATGTAGAAATTCACAAGATTCTCGGGGTTCTTGTTTTGACGGATATAGTAGGTAATGCCGTTCTTGAGCTTACCAATCCTGATTGTCGGGTCCAAAGGCAACTGCTCACCATCCTTCACAGCCAATGCCGGAAGGCTAACAGTGATGGCAACGATGGCCAACAAAAGAAATTTGATGTACTTTTTCATTGAATGAATGCTTATAAAGTTAAAAAAAATAATCGTGTATGCGTTTCGTATAGTCTTCGACAATCAGTCTGCAAATTTAACAAAATAAGCAATATGTTAATACATAGTTATTTATTTTTAACAATACAATAAGAAGCTGAAAGGTGAAAGCGGAAAGCCCGCGCCAATGAGCGAAACGGAAAGCTCGCTTTCGCGTTTTACAGCGAATGCAGCCGGGGTTCAATCACACGAAGTGGGATTAAAGGTGAAAGCTGCGGGTAAGCGAGAGCAGAGGAAAAGTTCACTTTTACTCTGCCGAGCGAGAGCAGGTTCAATCGCACGGAGTGCGGTTAAAGCGGAAAACGGAAAGGGGAAACCTGCTCACACTCGCTGTGAAAGTTCAAATAAATTTGACTTTCGCTCACTTACTCGCAGCTTTCAGTTTTCTACATTTGGACATGGGAAGCGTTTTACAGTTCTTGGATTTGTGCTGTAGTATTCGCACTGCTCAATGATGAACGGTTTGCTGTCGCCGTGCGCTGCGCGGAAAAGCACTTCGTCCACGATTTCCTTCTCATCACGGCTGCGGCAATCGGCAGAGCTGAATTCAAGACACTTTTCAAACATACCGGCCTCACGGTAAAGCTCGGCCTTGAGACTTGAGGGCAACATTTTCCTGCCTCTCTCCTGCAGTTCGAGAATGCAACGGACAAAGAATTCATAATCACAGAACGGTACATTCTTTTGCGCCTTGCGCCCCCTGTTGTATTCGTCGTTGTAGGTTTGTACAATCTCCAATAACAATGTAACCATCTGTTTGTCATCAACATCTGCTGCCGGGTCGCAGAGAGCGTCGTATGCCTGTTGCAGTTCATGGAAACGCGATACCTCTCCTGTTGATGCTGCCCATTGTTGACAAGCAAGACGTCCGTCCGACCACTCAAGGCAAGCAGCCTTGAAACCCGATATGTTGCAGCATCCCATTGGTGGTATGCAGTCCGTGCCAAAATAATAATGCATTGATTCTTTTTCCTTCATAGCCATAGATTTTCCTGTCTATAAATAAAGTGAGTCAATTATTGGTTATATCACCGTTTATGCGTGATTATTCACTATTTTTAACAACCGTCAGTTGTGTGTTTCTAAAATGTATAACATTCGTAATGCTTGAAATGTTTTGCATGAGTGTTGTATTTTATTCCTCATAATGCACTTTATCTCCTTTTCTTTTGTTTATTCCGACAAATAATTTGTATTTTTGAGGGTAACCACAAAAATATACCGCTATGTTAAAGCAAAGATTCCAGGAGATTGTTTCAGAAATCAAAAGAGGTGATTGGAACGAGGTTATGCGCCTGTGTTGTGCGAATTTCGAAAAGAATCATGATACGCCCATTGAAAGTGCTTATTTTGAAATAGAACTTTATTTCAATTATAATATTGGTTCAAATAGATTGAATGTAGAGCCCGGGGAGATGGCAGATTCGTTCCCCATTCTTGATGATGAGCAGATATTCTGTTTGGACACTGTATGTATAACACCCAAAATCGCATATATCGACGCCGACAACAACAGACAATTTGCACATGGAATGAACTATGCCAGTTACAGCGGTTATGAAAGGGCGTCATGGCGCGAGTTGCGTTATAAGTTGGCCGCAAGCGACGAACTGCATACTGTAAAGCGCGAGGAATTGTATGCCGGCAAGGTGTTGAACGGTAATCTGAAAGTCATGATTTTGGACGATGAGCACCTTACTCTTGCACTCGACGAGGGAGAGATTGGCAAGAAACTTGAATGCAACCACGAATATATGCAGAAAGTGTTGCCTGGTGTAAAAGCCGGTCTCTGGTATGACCATGATGAATTCCCGGCCCTTTGGAACAGGCTTAAGATACATAGTCATACCAAGGGTAAACGCCAACAATGCTACGATAGAGCCGAAGAATATAAGGATAAGCTGGCGGTGGGAGATGTCTTTTTCAAATACTACAGTTGGAGCAATCCCGAGTGTAAATTTCCCCAAATCACCTTGCGTTCCATTGATGAACGCAGTGTCACCCTGGAACTTAAATATCTCGGTAGTGAAAAAATAATTTTGCACGAGATTGTGTTGGACAAAGCGAACTGCGAGGTTGAGATATGGCGCGAAGGCCCGCAATCCATGACCGCAATCATTTGTGCTGATGAACCTCAGAAAAAGTATTTCTCCCCGGATATGGAAGTGCCGGCAGGTTGTCTTGTAACATTAAGTTCATCGTTTGCCCCTGAAACGACAACTGTGCAACTGCGCGAATGCAATGAATATACCAGAATTCCATTCAATGATTCCGACTACAGTTTCAAGGTGTACGGCTTTATAGACGGCAAGATGGTCGTGGGTTATCGTTGCTCCGGTTTCCAGTTTGACCGGAAATACTTTCTTGGATTCCTTGAACAGGGAAAGGAGCGCACATTCGTGTTTGGTGAAGATGGCGAAAAACAGATCACGGCTCGCTGGGAAATCAAAGCCACTGAGTATGTTGTCACAGACGGGGTGTTGATGGATGTTCCAAACGTGGAAGAGGTGACGGTTCCGGAGGGGGTGACTAGGATTTCCCCGCAGGCACTGCTCTCTGCTCCACTGCTGCGCAAGATAACCATTCCGGTCTGCGTCAATGGTTTTAGTAGTGCAATATCCAACTTTCCCAGAGTATCAAAACATAGGCTTGATGTCTGTTTCGAGGGTGACATCCAACAGTGGTTCGACAGGAGCGCATTTTTGGCAAATGCAATCAACAGACTCTTTGTCCAAGGTCAGGAAATCCACATCTACGATTGTGAAGAACTGACAATTCCAGCCGGGGTAAGCAGAATAGGTGGCCATATGTTTGCAAACAGCGAGCTGCTGAAGTCAGTACTCCTTCCGGCAGAGGTGACAGAAATCGGTGAGAATGCTTTTTTCAGTTGTCGAAATCTTTGTAGAATTGCGATTATGGGCGCAGCAGTCGTAGGTCGTGACTCTTTTGCATGTTGCAGCAATGTGGAAGATGTTTATCTTGCCGACGGTGTAGAAACACTGGAGAGTGGTTGCTTTGATTTTATTGAAAAAACGGAGAGTATATTCATACCCTCCAGTGTCAGGACTGTTTGCTACCAGATAAGTTCGCAGAATGATGGTTCTTGTAAAGCACCGCTATTCCGTTGTGCAGCACCGTCGCGCCCCGAGGGCTGGAGCGATTGTTGGAACCTGGCTTATTTTGACCGGCGGTTCGGGTTCGGTCATGGACACGACCATTACCACCCTGTAGAGTGGGGTCAAAAACGCGAATAACGATTCGGGAAGTTGTTTGGATTCATTTCTTTGAGAGAATTTCAAACAACTTCTTGTTTATTTGGGAGAAATTCTGCGTTTTATCACTATCTTCGCAAAAATTACAGAAACAATATGAAGATACGATTCGATTCCGATTACATAGAGGGTGCACACCCTTCGATTCTTGAAGCGCTTGCAGCAAGTAATTTCGAACAGCACATAGGATATGGTTGTGATGATTATTGCGAGCGTGCACGTAATATAATAAGGGAACAGTGTGGCGATGAAACGCTTGGCGTGCAGTTCCTTGTTGGCGGTACACAGGCCAATGTTACTGTAATAGATGCATATCTGCGCAGCTATCAAGGCGTAATATCGGCCGACAGCGGACACATCAACGTTCACGAGACCGGTGCGCCCGAAGCTACGGGACACAAGGTCATTGCCTTGCCAAGCAGCGACGGCCGCCTGTCGCTTGAACAGATTGCCGACTGCTACCACAGCCACTGGAACGACCACTCGCACGAGCACACCGTGCAGCCCGGAATGGTATATCTCTCCTGCCCTGCCGAGAACGGACTCATATACAGCAAGGCCGAACTGACTGTAATCTCTGAGTTCTGCCATGCCCACGGACTATACCTTTTTGTCGACGGCGCTCGTCTGGGCTATGGTCTAATGGCCGGTGACTGCGATTTCACACTGGCCGACCTTGCACGCCTGTGCGATGTCTTTTATATTGGCGGCACCAAGGTCGGTGCGCTCTTTGGCGAGGCTGTGGTATTCAAAAGCGAGGAGATGCACCGCAGTTTCCGCTATGCAATAAAGCAGCACGGCGGCATGCTTGCAAAAGGCCGTCTGCTTGGAATACAGTTCGAGCAGTTGCTGAAGGGCGGCGACGATTGCCTCTACTTCAGGCTTGCGCGCCATGCCAACGAACAGGCAAGCCGCATACGCAAGGCATTCGAGGCAAAAGGAATTCCAATGTGGATTAACTCCACGACAAACATGCAGTTCCCGATACTTACAAAGGAACAGCAGGCAATTTTGGGCGAAAAGTTTGTACCTGAATTCTGGGGAAAGTATGATGCTGAACGCGACATAGTACGTTTCTGTACAAGCTGGGCAACAAAAGCCGAGAACGTCGACGCTTTGTGTGAATACATTGAACGTATGCTCTGATTATGGAAAACGAACGCATAGATAAAGTATTGGGTTACCTGAACGAAAAAGGTCTTGAATACAGTTGGTATACCCACCCCGAGGCACCCACAATTGAAATTGCACGACAGCATTGGAAACAGGACGGTTCCAAGCATTGCAAGAACCTCTTTTTCCGTAACCACAAAGGTAACCGACATTACCTTGTAGTGCTCGACTGCGAGCGCGACCTCGACATACACGACCTTGAGAAACGTCTGCATCAGGGAAAGCTCTCTTTTGCATCGCCACAGCGCATGGAAAAGTACCTTGGCCTGCAGCCTGGCTCGGTATCACCATTCGGTCTCATTAATGACGTGGATAACCACGTCCACCTGTTTCTTGATACCAACCTGCAACAGCAGGACTCTTTAAGCTTCCACCCCAATGACAACCGTGCTACAGTCGTCATCGGAGTAGATGAATTCATACGTTACCTGAATGCTGTGGGTAACAGTTTTGAGTTTATCGAACTGTATGACAAGTGATTGTCATGATATCAATTATAAAAGGTCAACTCCTTGATGAAGTTGACCTTTTATAATTGGAATATATCGGTTTTCTTTATTACATGTGAACGTCGCGAAGCAAATCGTTTACAGTCTTTACAGGGTTGAAAGTGATGAGAGGAACCTCAACAAAGATTGTGTTCCAGTCGCTCATTGCACCGTTCCAAAGACCAGGCAACTCCATTGCCTTGAGCTCGCGACCGTTCTTTGATTTGTGTGAGATGAAGCCTGTGTCGGGGTCAACGAATTTTGGAAGGTCGAACTTCTCGCCTTTGTAGTTCTTCACGGCGCAAACAAGGTCAACAGGGTTGAAGTGTGTGCCGTTCTCGAACATCGCCTTTGCCTCGGCATTCTCAATGTCAATCTGTGAGCTCTCAAGAATCTGCAACGATACTGTGCCGTCGGGATTGTATGCGAGGAATGGACCACCACCAGGCTCGCCAATGTTGCGTACCATACCGCACACACGCATTGGGCGGTTGAGTTTCTTGCGCAGGTAGAGCACGAGGTCGCAATCCTCCATATTCTTTATTTCTGCATTGCGGCACTGCAACTCCTGCTGCAGGAAGTGTATCATCTCCTCAATTTGCTCGTGTGTATATTTGCCGCTGTCGATGAGCTGCAGATACTCGTAAGCCTTCTTCTGCATCTTTACAAGAATACCTGCAAGCACCTTCTTGTATGTAACGGTTTCGGGTTTCAGGCGGTCGGGGACAACGTTGTCAATGTTCTTGATGAAGATTACGTCGGCATCAATGTCATTGAGGTTCTCGATGAGAGCGCCATGGCCTCCGGGGCGGAACACCAATGTACCGTTCTCGCGGAATGGTGTGTTGTCGGCATTGGCTGCAATGGTGTCGGTGCTCTGCTTCTGCTCCGAGAATGTGATGTCATATGTCACATTGAAAAGCTGCTCATAGTGTGCCTTGCGCTCGGCAACAAGTTCCTCAAAGAGCGCCTTGTGGTTTGGCGATACAGTGAAGTGCAGCTTTACCACGCCGTTTGTTGCAGCATAGAGTGCGCCCTCGACAAAATGCTCCTCGGCCGAGGTACGTGCAGCCTCCTCATAGGTGTGGAACTTGAGCAGACCCTTTGGCAGTGAGCCATAGTTGAGTCCTGTGAAGTCGAGCAGGTTGAATACCACGCTCTTGTAGTCCCCCTTCTCCAAAAGTTCTTTAATGGTAGCGTTGTTGTTCTTCACGCACATCTCGTTGAGGTCGCCGTAGAAAGCGAATTTCTCGACATTCTCAAAGAATTTCTTCTCGAAGTCTGTTGTAGGGACATCATAGTCGGCGCTAAGGAACGCGAACAGGTCCTTGAACATGCGGCTTGCAGCGCCCGATGCGGGAACGAACTTAAGGATTGCATTGCCGGCGGCACAGTAGCCGTCCCAAATCTTCAGATACTCCTTAACCTCCTCCTGCGATGGTGCAAGCACTCCACACCCGGTGGTGGCTGCTCCCTCAAGCTTCAGGAACGGGAAACCTGTCTTGAATCTCTTCAACTGTTCGGCTACGACTTCGGCCGAAATACCTTTCTTGCTCAAATGCAAATGATCTGCCTTGCTTATCATAATATGTTTGTTAAAAGTTTTTCTAAAGGCGAAAGTAGAAATAATTTTCATAAATGGCAAAATAAATGCTGATATTTGAAATAGAAAAACTAAATTCGCAGTTCAAAAGGAGAAAAAATAATTATGAACGAGCTTTTGATACACACAGAGGAGGAGAAAAAGGCTATTTTTGAACTGGCCGATGTTCTTGTAGACAACATTGAAGGTGGTGTAGAGTCCGAAGCATACGATTTTATAAAAGAGAGGATTGTTGCAGCTGTCGCCGAAGGCAAGATTACAAGGGATGCAATAGGTCTCAGCCCGGTGTTGAGCGATATGCAGACCGCTGTTCTTGTGGGGCATGAAATCGGTTTCCACCACGAGATAATAACAAGCATATTGCTGAACCGCTGTGTCAATGCCGGCACCGCTGCCATTGAGGAGATAGACGGGATTTTTGGCCAAAGCGTAACAAAAATCCTTACCAACCTCATGCAGATAAATGCCCTGTATGCCAAAAGTCCCACTATTGAGTCGGAGAACTTCAGAAACCTGTTGCTGTCGTTCACCAATGACATGCGCGTCATTCTGATAATGATTGCCAGCCGCCTTGTGATGCTGCGTTGGCTCTTCGATTCGGAAAATGACGAGGCACGCCGTCTTGTGGCAAACGAGGCATCGAAACTATATATTCCTCTTGCACACAAGCTCGGTTTCTACAAACTGAAGTCGGAGATGGAGGACCTTGCACTGCGTTATACCGAGACCGAGGTGTATTCCGAACTGAGCCGCAAGCTCGAGGAGACGGCAGCTTCGCGCGAGGATTATATTGCATCGTTCATAAAGCCTATCGAGAAGCTGCTGAAGATGCAGCCGCACATTAAGTTCCGCATCAAAGGACGCACAAAGTCCATTAACTCCATCTGGCAGAAAATGAAGAAGCAGCAATGCTCGTTCGAACAGATATATGACCTCTTTGCAATCAGAATAATCATTGACAGCGAGCCAAAGAACGAGAAGAGCGAATGCTGGCAGGTATACTCCATCGTGGCCGACATGTATACTCCCAACCCCCACCGTCTGCGCGACTGGCTTTCAGTACCCAAGAGCAACGGTTATGAGTCCTTACACACCACCGTTATGGGTCCCGAGGGCCGCTGGGTGGAGGTACAGATACGTACCGAGCGAATGGATGAAGTTGCCGAGCACGGTCTTGCAGCACACTGGCGATATAAGGGCGTGAGGAGCGAAAAAGGACTTGACAACCTGCTTGCCTCAATACGCGACACCCTTGAGAGTATCGGCGAGGAGAGTGCTGCCGAGAACAAGTTCAAGATGGAGCTCTACAAGGACGAGATTTTCATCTTTACCCCAAAGGGCGACCTTTACCGCCTTGCCAAAGGCGCTACAATCCTTGATTTTGCCTTTTCAATACACACCGGCCTGGGATGCCGCTGCACCGGCGCATTGGTAAACGGACGTAACGTGCCGTTGCGCCACACACTTAACAATGGCGACCAGGTGGAAATCATAACCTCGAACAACCAGACGCCCAAACTGGCATGGCTGAATATTGTACAGACAGGCCGTGCGCGCGCCAAGATACGCCAAGCGCTTAAAGAGATACGCGCCAAGCAGGCCGACATGGGACGTGAAACAATCGTACGCAAACTCAAGAACCACAAGATTGAGTTCGACGAGTCTGTTATGGACCACCTGATACGCAAGATGGGCTTCAAGCGCCTTACCGATTTCTACCAGAACGTATCGGACGGTGTTATAGACATTGCCGATGTCATCAAGCGATACCAGGCACTGTTGAACCCCGAGAGCGAGAACAACGAACCACAACGCAGCGCGGGCGACTTTACATTCAGTGGCAAGGAGCAGGGAGGCTCTGGTGACGTGCTGATTATTGAGCGCAACCTGAAAGGTGTAGACTACAAGCTGGCAAAATGCTGCTCGCCAATATTTGGTGACGATGTGTTCGGCTTCGTGACAATAAACGGCGGTATCTCCATCCACCGCAAGGATTGTGCCAATGCCCGCCAGTTGCAGGAACGTTTTCCCTACCGTGTCATTGAGGCACGCTGGAGCGAGTTCGAGAACAGCAATGCACTTTTCCCCGTAACCCTGCGCGTTGTGGGCAATGACAGCATTGGTGTGGTAACCAACATCACGTCGGTAATTTCGCAGGAGAAAGATGTAATAATGCGCGGAATAAACATCGAGTCGCACGACACCCTCTTCTCGGGAACCCTGTCATTGCTTATTGGCGGCAACACCAAGCTAAACAAGCTCATTGCCAAGATTGAAGGCGTAAAGGGGGTAAAACAGGTGAAACGTGGTTAAAAAAAGCAAAAAATACATATAACACAGCAAATAGCACTACCTTTGCATAAAACATTATAGAGACGACAAGATGAAAAAGATACTATTGACGATGCTATGCGCACTGCTCTCTTTTGCGGCAAATGCCCAGGAGACCAAACGTGCCGATATAAAGTTTGAGAAGACAACAATCGATTTGGGCAAATTCGGCCGTGAGAACCCTATACGCAAATGTGCCTTTGTATTCACAAACACCGGCGACGCCGACCTGTATATACACCAGATATTCACCAGCTGCCGTTGCACAGGGAAGGAGTACCCCACACATGCCATAAAGCCAGGTGCACAGGACTCAATCATTGTAATATTCAATGGTGAAAAGAGCGCTCCGCGCAAGTTCAGGACAAGCATTACAATACACAGCAATGCAAAGACCGAGATGACAAAGGTGTACATAAAGGGTGAAATGCTCCCGGCAAAGATTCAGGAGAATGAGATAATTGAGATTGAGGAGTAAGGAATATCCTATTATATGTGAAGAGGGTGACCCAAAAGTATCAAAGGGCCACCCTCTCTGTTTTTTATTGCATCTGTTTCTGCGGGATGTTTTTTTAAAAAAAAGATAGCTATTCCTTTGAATCTCATTGGAATAGCTATTGTTTGTTTGGGATTTTTTTAT
>JAZRRI010000077.1:0-27188 GCA_045650605.1 Bacteroidaceae bacterium
GATACGTCCTCGTCATTGACGTCGTTCTTGTCAAAACGTTTGTGTTGGCGGTCACGGTCCTTGCGGCTGCCCTGTGACTGGTTGCCGCCGCCCTTGTTGCGGTTTGCGCTCCAGTCCCTGTCGCCGCCGTTGTTGCCGCCGTTATTGCCGTTCTCCTTGACGTCGTTGATGTCAACGCGCTGGCTGTTGATGCGCTGGCGCTTCTTCTTCTCGCCGCCCTCGTTGCCGTGACGCTGTGCCTCGCGCTGCTGCTTACGCTGCTCCTCGCGCTGCTTGTCCTTCTCCTCACGCTCCTTCTTCTTCTCCTCCTTGCTCTTCTTCTTAGGACGTGTTGACTGGTTGATTGACACCATCATACCGATGCTCATGCAGGTACCAATAACTTGGGTCACACCCACGTTCATCATGTTGGCGAGCTCATTAGCAGTAACAAACTCGGTGAGCTTCAACACCTTGCTCTCAGCATGTTCCTGAGCCATCTGTTGCTGCAATCGGTCAGCAGCTTGATTACGCTTCTCCTTACGATGCTTGGCACCGGTAGACTTGGGCTTGTTGGTGAGGCGAGCCAAGGTGTCTTTCACCTGCTTCTGAATCTCCTCCTCGCTCATCTCGCTCTTGTCAAGGATGCGCTTTGCACGTTCCTTGTCGCGGTCAAACTTAGCCTTGTGGGGGTCGTTGCTCTTGCTGCTATTCTTGCCTCCTTGGTTATTGTTGCGATTGTCGTTGGCGGTCATCTGACCTACCTTATTGATATCAACGCGCTCGTTCTGTATGCGTGCACGTTTTTTCTTCTGTCCGTCACCAGCAGCACCTTGTCCTGTGGGCTTGCCTGCCGTGGTTTGTTGTCTGCGCTGAGCGGCCTGTTCCTCGCGCTCCTTCTTCTTCTCCTCCTTGCTCTTCTTCTTTGGGCGGGTGGACTGGTTTATGGCAGCAAGGTCAATCTGACCCATAATCTTTAGCTTGGGCGCTTCTACCTCGTCAAGCTGTGTGAGCTGTGGCTGTGGCTCCTCCTTCTTTGGCTCCTCAACAACCACCGGTGCGGGTGCTGCAGGTTCCTCCTTCTTGGGCTCCTCTTTCTTTGGTTCCTCCTTCTTTGGTTCCTCCTTCTTTGGCTGGGGAGCGCTTCTTCTGTTGAGCGCATCGAGGTCTATGCGGCGTGTAACCTTTATTACGGGTGTCTCTGCCTTTGGTGTGTTGTCGGCTGGCTCTACAGCAACCGGTTCGGGTTTCTTCTCCTCAACGACGACAGTCGCAGGCGCAACGGGCTCCTTTACCGCGGGCTTCTCCTCAACGGCGGGTGCTGCCTTTGGCTTCTCCTTGCTGAGTCGTTCTTTGGTAAAGTCGTCCGATTCCTTGCGCGCTTTCTTGTCGGCGCTGAACTCCTGAATCAGCATCTCGTATCCGGCTTCGGGAACAACAGCGTTGGGGTCTTCTTTTACTTCGAATCCCTTCTTCTGCAAGAATTCCACGATGGTCGAAAGGCCGATATTGAGTTCCTTCTGTACTTTATTTAATCTTATTTTCATTCGTTGCTCTTTTTAGGTATTAGTTTTTCTTGTTGCTTACTCCTCATCCTCAAACTCAGCTTTGAGCACTTCGATAAGGTGGTCAACAGTGTCCTCCTCAAGGTCGGCCTTCTCAATGAGCACCTGGCGTGGCGCGTTGAGCACAGCCTTGGCTGTGTCGAGACCGATGTTCTTGATGGCTTCGATTACCCACTCCTCAATTTCGTCGGTAAACTCGTCGAGGTAGATATCGTCCTCCTGCTGTGCGTCAATCTCGCGGTATACGTTGATGGTATACTCGGTAATCATACTTGCAAGCTTGATGTTGAGACCGTCCTTACCGATAGCAAGTGAAACCTCCTCTTTCTTGAGGTTTACATCGGCAATGCGCTGCTCCTCGTTGAGCTTGATCTCCTGAATCTTCGCGGGGCTCAATGCACGCTTGATGAAGAGCTCGATGTTCGATGTGAATGGGATTACGTCGATGTTCTCGTTGCGTAACTCGCGTACAATGCCGTGGATACGTGAACCCTTCACGCCTACGCATGCACCTACCGGGTCAATGCGCTCGTCGTATGTCTCAACGGCAATCTTTGCACGCTTGCCCGGGATGCGGGCAATCTTCTTGATGGTGATGAGACCATCAATGATTTCGGGCACCTCGAGCTCGAAAAGACGCTGAAGGAACATTGGCGATGTGCGGCTGAGGATAATCTTGGGGTTGTTGTTCTGGTTGTCGACACGCTCGACAACTGCACGTACATGGTCGCCCTTGCGGTAGAAGTCGCTTGGAATCTGCTCACTCTTTGGGAGGATGAGTTCGTTGCCCTCGTCGTCAACAAGCAGCAGCTCCTTCTTCCAAATCTGGTAAACCTCGGCACTTACAATCTGGCCAATTCTCTCGCTGTACTTGTGGTAGAGGCTGTCCTTCTCCAACTCAAGGATTTTTGAAGCGAGTGTCTGGCGCAGGTTGAGGATGGCGCGGCGGCCGAATTCGGCAAAGTTTACTATTTCGCTCACCTCCTCGCCCTCTTCGAATGTGTCGTCGATGAGCTGTGCCTCAGATAGTGATATCTCAAGGTTGCTGTCCTTTACCTCATTGTCGGCTACAACGGTACGGCGGCGCTGAATCTCGAAGTCACCACGGTCGGGGTTTACGATAACCGAGTAGTTCTCGTCGGTACCAAAGAGGTTAACGATTACTTTGCGGAAACTCTCCTCGAGTACGCTGATCATTGTTGTACGGTCGATGTTCTTCGACTCCTTGAACTCTTGAAATGTATCAAGAAGGCTCATTGTTTCTTCTTTCTTTGCCATTTTATTTAAAGTTTATTATATATTTCGTGTATTTGACGCTGTCATAGGCGAACTGCAAGTCCTCCTCGACAAGTACGGGGCGCTTTGCGCCTTCGCGCTTCTCTTTTTTAGAGATTGTGATGGTGAAGTTCTCCTCGGTAGCATCCTTCATTATGCCTTTGAGCTTTTTGCCATCCTTTGTAAGTACTTCAACTTCAAGCCCAATATGGTTCCTGTACTGTTGGTAAACCTTGAACGGCTGTCCCAGACCGGCAGAACCAACCTCAAGTTCATAGTCGTCGGCCTCGCCATTGAGTCCGCTCTCAATGTGACGGCTCAAGTCGGCGCAGTCCTCAATCCACACACCCTCGGCATGGTCAATCTCAACTGTTATCTTGTCATCCTTGCTGATGACAACATCTACCAAAAAATACTCCTTGTCGGCTAACCACTCGTTGGTGAGGTCGATTACTTGTTGTCTGTCAATCATATAGTTTGTGTTCTATTTTGATGTATGATATGATTCCCTGTAGTGTCGGTATGAAAAAGAGGGGCTTGTCGGCCCCTCCACAATCATCTTACACTGCAAATTTAGTAATAATTAGCGTATGCCGCAAGTGTTTGCACCTCTTTTATTACATAAATTGCGTATATTTCTCTTTTGTTCCGTTTTTTTTGTGCAAAACCTGTTGCAGGAATTGTGCGTGTACACGGTAAATGTTATCTTCGTGGCCAAAATAAATAATCAGATATGCGTACCAAAATAAGCAGTTCTTCAAATATGCGTTTCCTCAAAGGGAATGTTATCTTTTTTGCCTTGTTGCTGTTGGTGATAATGCTTTTCAGCTATTATGCCCTGCAGGGTGCCGATACCGGCGGTGAGAACAGGGCATCGTGCCGTGTGGTGTTCGGCAAGGGCTACACGGGTGGCGAGTGCAAGGTGTTTCTCGACGACAGCCTGCTCTATGCAGGTGCTCCCTTGCCTGTTGATTCGCCTATTGTGATGAGGCGATATGCTTCGCCCGACAGCAGGGTGTCGCTCTATACTTCAAAATCGTTGTTGAGGGTTGTCATAGGTGGCGATACAGTGCAACGCACATTGCAAGGTGACAGGGAGTTTGTCATAGAGTCGGCCGGCGGCAAGCCGGTTGTTTATGCCCTTGAGAAATAGAGCGTGTATGATAGCATAAAAGCCCGCAGCGCGGGCTTTTATGCTATTTCTTTGTTGGGGCGAGAATTTCCTTGTACTCCTTCTCGTTGCCCAGAATCCTGTATGCTTCGCTCAGTTCGATATCCTCGCGCAGGCTGTGTATTATGCGTCCCTTCTCACCGTAATACCTGTGTATTATTTCGTCGGCTATCAGGGTACGTATCTCCTTTTCAAAATGCGTGAGCGAGTGGTCGAGATTGGTCTGTAACTTGTTTTCGAGCGATGCAATCTCCTCTTTGGTTATCTCGCTGAAACCCTCGAACTTTAGTGCTTCCTTCAAATCCTTTAGCACTTTTACGCTAATGAGATCATAGCTGAAATTGCGCGATTTGAGCATCTTCTTGAACTCCTCGTAGTCCTGGTCACTGATGCCGAACTCCTCGGCCGGTGCAATGTTTTTGTTCTTGAGTGTGTACTCTGTGGCAAAGTCAAAGATGGTCATGTCCTGCATGAGGTAGAAGAGCAGGGTGGAGAGCTCTTCCGATTTCGGTTCAATGTCGGGACGTATGCCGCCGCCGTCGCGCACCTCGCGTCCGGCTTCGGTGTAGAATACTGTGGTGAGGCTGTCGGGCACGCGCGATGTCTTGCCCTGGTCAATGAGGTGCGAGTAGTCGAGTGCCTGTACGCAACGTCCGCTGGGGATGTAGTATTTTGCCGTGGTGAGCTTCAGGTATCCGCCGCCTGTCACTTCCCTGGTGCTCTGTACAAGGCCTTTGCCGAAAGTGCGGCTGCCAATGATTACGGCACGGTCAAGGTCCTGCAGTGAACCGGCTACAATCTCCGATGCCGATGCTGTCTGGCCGTCAACCAGCACCACTACGGGCGATGTGGTGTCAATGGGCGCTCTCTCTGTCTTGTAGACCTCGTTGGCCTGCTTTACCTTTCCTTTTGTGGTTACAATGACCTTGTCCTTGGGTACAAAGAGGTTTACAATCTCAACAGCCTCGTTCAGGAGTCCGCCTCCATTGCTGCGAAGGTCTATTATGAATGCTGTGGCACCCTGCTTCTTCAGGTCGATGATTGCCTGACGCATCTCTTTTGCGCATCCGTCGGTGAAACTGGTGAGCTGTATGAAACCTATGTTCCCGTTCTGTATCCCGTAGTAGGGTATTGCGGGCATGGCTATGGTCTCGCGTTGCAGCTTTATTTTGGATGTGCCTTTCTTGCCCGGGCGCTCATACTCAATGGTTAGCATGGTACCGGCCTCTCCGCGCAGTCTGTCGCTCACGCTGTCGCTGCTCATTCCCATCACGTTCACTCCGTCGATAGATATAATAAGGTCACCGGCTCTCAACCCGGCCTTGTGTGCCGGCATGCCTTCGTATGGTTCGCTCAGCACGGTGCCTTTCTTCTCGGTGTGGAAACGTATGGTGGAACCAATGCCGGCATACTTGCCGGTTGTCATAGTCCTTAACTCATCGGCCTCGCTTGCGGGGTAATACACGGTGTATGGGTCCAGGTTGCCAAGCATGGCATCAATGCTCTTGTTTATTAGTATCTCGGGCATAATGCTGTCTACATAAAAGAGGTTTAGGTCTTTTATTATGGCATTCATTATTGCTATCTGCCGCGATAGCTGGAACTTCTGCTTCTCATCGGCTCTGATTGTCATTACCGGCAGTGTTGCGAGAATGAGCAACAGCGTGAATATTTTTCTTTTCATTGTCTGTCTGTTTATAATAGTAACCGCGAAGATACGCTTTTGCTTTCTTATTTTGCCTATTTTGTGACGCGCTTTTTAGCTCCTTTTTGATAAAAAGGGCATATTTTATGCTTTTTTATTGTTTTTTTTGTTTGTATTGCGAAAAAAAAGCCGAAATATTTGCACGTGAAAAAAAGATGTACTACTTTTGCAACGTCAAACGAAAAGGGTGACAAAAATTCTTCAGTAGCTCAGTCGGTTAGAGCACCTGACTGTTAATCAGGGGGTCGTAGGTTCAAGTCCTACCTGAAGAGCAAGCGAGGCGGAACATCGCTTAATTAAAGAAAAAGTTCCAACATATTCTTCAGTAGCTCAGTCGGTTAGAGCACCTGACTGTTAATCAGGGGGTCGTAGGTTCAAGTCCTACCTGAAGAGCAAGCGAGGTCAACCTATCAAGGTTGACCTCTTTTTTGTTTGCAAAAGTCTATGTATGGCTTATGAAAATGGTTCACCTGCAAAAGTTTTGTATATATATGGAATTGTTGCTGAATTGAGTAAACAAAAATGCAGCTTTCAAAAGCTGCATTTTTGTTTACTTATGAATTCTTATCCTTTGACATTTGGCTCGTCAAGGCCAAGACCTTTCTTCTTGTCTACAACTTTCAGTATGAAACCGATTATGAGTGCTGCGACTCCGAGGCTCGCCAACATTATGAGCGGTGCTGTGTAATCGTATGAGACGGTTGCCTGCTCCGGCGTGATGGTGTTATTTGCAAGTTTCTCTATGATTTCGGGGTTACTTTTGTCCAAAATCTTGCCAATGAGCATGGGGAATAGCCACAGGCCGATGTTCTGTATCCAGAAAATCAAAGCATATGCACTACCGATAATCTTTGAATCCACCAGCTTGGGAACACTTGGCCATAGTGATGCGGGAACCAATGAGAATGAGGCTCCAAGAACAAGTATTGTGATGTATGCAACGAGGAATCCACCGATGGCATTGCCTTTGAACATAGGTAGGATGAATGCGAATGTAAGGTGACAAAGAATCAACAGAATTGAACCTATTACCAACATTGATGCCGCTTTTCCCTTGTAGTCGACATATTTTCCCAATTTAGGTGTAATGGCAACTGCGAGAAGTGGCAATACTGCAAATACGGCAGATGCGCTCTGGCGTTCATAACCCATGTAGCAATATGCAACAAGGAATATTACGGCAACTGCGCTCCATGCTATTTCGCTGCTCTTCTTTTTCATGAAGTTGCTTGCGAATGATGCACCTGCAATAATCAGCATTATAACATACTGAAGTGTTGCGACTGTGTCGCCGGCCCAGAATGAGTTGGGGTCCAGTTCCTTGAATACGAGGTTGCATTGCAGCATGTTGACGGCATACTTCTGGAATGGGAGGATGGCTGAATAGTAGAGAACGCAAAGCAGTGCAACGAGCCAGAAACCACTGCTTGTAAGAATCTTGCCGAGGTCTGATATCTTGAATGGGTCGTCCTTCTCTTCGGCTTCTCCTGTCTGTTCGTCAAGTTTCTTGTCCATAAAGAAGTATACAATAAGCATCATGAAGGCTATGAGCAGAAGGATGACACCGAATGCAACAGAACGTGAAACGTCAATATCGCAACCCCATGTTGCTATTACCGGGGAGAAAATCATGCATGTGCCTACTCCTAAGCGTGCCAGTGCCATCTCGGAACCCATTGCCATTGCCATTTCGCGTCCTTTGAACCATTTTACTATACCGCGGCTGACTGTTATTCCGGCCATTTCAACTCCACAGCCGAATATCATAAAGCCCACTGCTGACAGTTTTGCTGATGCCGGCATGCCTCTGTAGAAAGGAGATATGCCTAATTCGTCGAAGCCGGGGATGTAGTTCAAGTTGTTATTGAACCAGGTTTCGAGTGAACTGCCCATGAATGTTTCTGTAACAGCATACCAGTTGATAACTGCTCCAACAAGCATGACTGCGCCTGACAGCAATGCTGTAAAACGTACTCCCATCTTGTCCAGGATTATACCGGCAAAAATCAGGAAGAATACGAATACGTTAAGGAATGTCTCAGACCCCTGCATTGTACCGAATGCGGTAGAGTCCCATCCTCTGGTCGATTGCATCAAGTCTTTGATTGGTGAGAGTATGTCCATGAAGATGTGTGAACAGAACATGGCCAAAGCTAAAAGTATCAATGCAAGCCAGCGCATTGATGCCGAATCTCTAAGCGTAGTTTTCATTTTTTATAGTATTTTTATAGTATTTGATTGATTGTTTGTCCAGTTGATTTTTTACTTCTTGAGCCATTTCTCCAACCAACCGAAGAATGTGCGCTGCCACAGGATTCCGTTCTGTGGTTTCAGTACCCAGTGGTTCTCGTCGGGGAACAGGAGCAACTGTGCAGGGATGCCCTTGAGGCGTGCTGCGTTGAATGCTGCCATTGACTGCGATGAGAGGATGCGGTAGTCGCGGTCGCCGTGGATAAGGAGGATTGGGGTATCCCACTTGTCGACGAACTTGTGGGGTGAGTTCGCGTATGAACGCTTTACACCCTCGGTCTGCTCATAGGGTGCACCGCCCAAATCCCAGTTGGGGAACCAGCTCTCCTCGGTCTCATAGTACTGCTGCTCCATGTTGAAGAAGCCGTCGTGTGCAATGAATGCCTTGAAGCGTTTCTCGTGGTGGCCGGCAAGCCACATTGCCGAGTAGCCGCCGAAACTTGCGCCCACGCAACCCAGACGGTCGGTGTCGACGTATGGTTCCTTGCAGATGTCATCGATTGCAGTGAGCAGGTCGCTCATGCAGTTACCGCCATAGTTGGTGCTGATTTCCTCGTTCCAAGCGAGTCCGAAGCCGGGAAGGCCGCGGCGGTTGGGGGCGATGATTATGTAGCCGTTTGCCGCCATAATCTGGAAATTCCAGCGGTAGCTCCAGAACTGGCTTACGGGTGACTGTGGGCCGCCCTCGCAGAATAGCAGGGTGGGGTATTTCTTTGTGGGGTCGAAGTGTGGGGGATAGATTACCCATGAGTGCAGGTCTTTACCGTCCACGCTCTTGCACCAGCGCGCTTCTACCTTGCCTGTCGCTATTTGGTCAAAGATGTGTTTGTTCTCGAATGTGAGCTGCTTTACCTCGGCACCGGCCTTGGCTTTCATGGTGTAGATGTCGGCGGGTGTGCTCATTGAGACGCGTGTCATGATGAGGCTCTTGTCGCCGAGCATTGCCACCGAGTTGTAGTCGTGGTCGCCCTCGGTCATCTTTGTGAACTTGCCCTTGAGGGTGATGTTGTATACCTGTGTTGTGCCGTGCCATGTGCCGGTGAAGTAGAGGCTCTTGCTGTCGGGTGCCCAGCAGTAGCTGTCGACATTACTGTCAAAAGCAGTGATGCCGTTGGCATCGGGCATTCCGGTGAGGTAGGTGCGCTCGCCTGTTGCAAGGTTCATGACGCTGAGGCGAATCTGGTCGCTCTCGTAACCGTCGCGTGCCATGCTTGTCCATGCAATCATCTTGCCGTCGGGCGAGAACTTTGGTGCGTTGTCATATCCGTAGCTTGAACGCTTCTCGTCGAGTTTACACAGGTTTGTTGTTGTGCCGGCGGTGAGGTCGTACAGGTATATGTCGGTATCAGTGCTCAATGTGTAGTCGCGGCCGCTCTTTTTGTTGCATGAGTATGCTATCTGCTTTGAGTCGTTGCTCCATGCGAGCTGCTCGGCACCACCGAAGGGGCGGTTGGGGCAGTCGTAGACCGTGCCTTCGAGCAAATCCTTGCCTTCGTCTATTGATGTGCCGTCAAAGTCGGCAATAAATGGGTGTGGGGCATCGTTGAGCCACTCGTCCCAGTGCTTGTACATGAGGTCATCTACCACAAAACCTTTCGCAAACGGAAGGTCGGGGTAAATGTCGGCTGTTGTGGGCTTTGTTTTGATGCGCTTTATGAGGATTACCTTTGTCTCGTCGGGCGAGAAGAGGAATCCTTCGATGTCGCTTGCATCGTTTGTGAGCTGCTTGCGCTCTGTGCCGTCGGGGTTCATCTCCCATACCTGGCTGCTGCCGCTTGCATTTGAAAGGTAGGCAATTTTTGTACCGCCCTTAATCCATGCGGCGCTGCTCTCATTGGCTACGGTTGTTGTAAGCTTGGTGTCGTTGCTGCCGTCTGCACCCATGATGTTGAGTGTGTGGTGGCTCTTGTTCTGCTCGACGCTGTAGTAGCTTACGCCATAGACAACGCTTTTTGCGTCGGGTGACACGCTCACCTCGCCAATGCGGCCCATTGCCCAAAGGGCTTCCGGGGTCATCACGCCGCCTTCAATTCTTATCTCCGATTTTCCAATAGGTGCCACTGTATTCACGCCGTCATTGGCGGCAGTTGCAGCACCAGTGATTGCTATTGCTGCCATAATTGCTATGCTCTTTTTCATCATTGCTGTATGTGTGTTTGGTTTGTTTTTAAAGTGTATAAATATAAGTTTATGCAAAATTGATGCGAATTTACTCATAAAAAACTTTATGTGCAATAATAAAATATTAAAATACACGCGCAAACAATATTAATATCTGAAATTTGCCATATCTGCTTTTTTTAACCTATCTTTGCAAAGTTTTGCAATGAGTTGCGGATAATGAATAAAAACCATAATATGAACTACATGAAAAAAAACTTCCTTTTTTTCGCATTGATGCTTGTGGCATCGTTTGCGTTTGCAGCATCGTTCCCACAGGCCGACGGTGTGTACCGCCTGGTGAATGTGGCGACCGGCAAGGCCGTTACCAACGGCAACAAGGCTGAACACAACACTTATCTGAGTGTTGCCGAAGTTGATGACAGCTCTTTGGGTCAGGAGTGGACATTTGTCTCTTTGTCCAAAAAGGAGCCGCTATTCGCGCTTTATAACGAGAATTACGGCCAGGCTATTGATATGGCCTTGTCGTCCGGAACTCCAGGTAAACTGTTGCAGTGGGAAGCCACCTGTACCGACAACCAGTCGTTTGCTGTGAACGTCATCGATGCATCGGCCGGCATTGTGCAGCTGCTTTGCAAGGCTGACCGCGAGCTGGTGCTCAAGGTGCAGGGTGACGGTTCATTGCTCATGGAAAAGGGGGCAACGGGTGAGCATACCCATTTCCGCTTGGAATTTGTGAAGCAGAACAAGGTCGATTATCTGCCGGTGATTGACCGTTATTTCATTATTCGCGAGCAGGGAAGCGGTTATGCGCTCAATACTCGTGGTGTAAAGGATAACAATGCCCAAGTGTATGTTGATGCATACAATGAAAATAACAAAGAGACATTTGTTTGGCAGTTGCGCCGTACTGCGGCGAATGCCGAGTATTGCCAATTTTACTCGCCTTATTATGGCAAGGCAATCGATGTAGCTCTGGGCGGTAAGAAATACCCATTGCTTTGGGATCCGTCATACAGCAACGAGAACCAGCAGCTGCGCTTTGTTCCTGAAAAGAAAGGTGTATACCGTATCCAGGTGAAGACAAGCGGCTCGTGGTGGAGCTTGAAGGCCGACGGCAACAACCTCTCAATGGTTTCGGGTTATGGCAGCGGTTCGCTCTTTACACTCGAAGAGGTGGAGGCCGATGATGTGCCGATGGCAAACGTGTGGGAGGACGAGACCTTCTTTGGCGAGAACAAGGAGAATGGCCGTGCCGCATATATGCCATACGCTTCGGTAGCAAAGATGAAAGCCGATGAGCGTTACAATTTTCCATGGCTCGACCCCGAGAGTGCCGAGTTTATGAGCCTCAACGGTATGTGGAATATCAATTGGGTAGAGACGACAGCGCAGCGCCCTGGCAAGGATGCCTTCTGGGGCGATGATGTGGATGTCTCGGCCTGGAATACAATAAAGGTGCCATCGTGCCTTGAGATGGAGGGTTATGGCGACCCGTTGTATGTAAACGTTAACTATCCGTTCAAGAACAACCCGCCGCTTATTGAAATGAAGGACGGTCTCTTGAACTCTGTGGCGTCATACCGCAGGGATTTCGAAATGCCTGCTGCTTGGGGCGATAAGCGTGTGTTCCTGCACTTCGACGGTATCTATGGTGCGGCGTTCATCTGGATGAACGGCAAGTATGTAGGTTACACCCAGAGCGGCAACAACGATGCCGAGTTCGACGTGACAGGCCACTTGCGCGAGGGTAAGAACAATGTCTCTGTACAGGTCGTACGTTGGAGCGACGCTTCGTATCTCGAAGGTCAGGATATGTGGCACATGAGCGGTATACACCGTGATGTGTTCCTTTGGGCTGCACCAAAGACATTCGTGCGCGACCATTATATAACAAGCAACCTTTCTGCTGCCGATGGCTACAAGGTCGGTTCTATGAATGTTGCAGTTGAAATGGATAACCGCGACGCTGTTGCTGCAGAGAAGAAGGTCGAGGTTGCATTGATTGCTCCCGACGGTGTTCTGGTTGCAAAGAAGGATGTCGTGTTTGAATTTGCAGCCGGCGAAACAGCGAAGAGTGCCAATGTGTTCTTTGAGAATCTTACCGGTCTGCAGTTGTGGAGTGCCGAGGTGCCCAGCCTTTATACCGTCGAGGTGGTGCAGAAGGATGCCGCAGGCAACGAGGAGCATGTTTTCTCAACAAAATATGGTTTCCGCCACATTGAGATAAAGAACGGTCTTGTGTACGTGAATGGCGAGAAGATTCTGTTCAAGGGCGCTAACCTGCAGGATACACACCCTGTGACCGGCCGCTCGGTTGATGTAGCTACAATGCTCACGGATGTGAAGATGATGAAGCAGTCGAACATGAACACTGTGCGTACAAGCCACTACCCACGTCAGGCAAAGATGAATGCAATGTTCGACTACTATGGTCTCTACTGCATGGATGAGGCCGACTTGGAGTGCCACAAGAGCTGGGAGGACGGTGGTGAAAAGGGCGGTATCACAAATGAGGAGAGCTGGAGAGCACAGTATATTGACCGCACCGTGCGTATGGTGTACCGTGACCGCAACTTTCCTTCAGTAATCTTCTGGTCACTCGGTAACGAGAGCGGTGGCGGAAATAATTTCAACCACACCTATGCCGCAGTGCGTGAACTCGACCCGCGTCCTATCCATTACGAGGGAGCTTCGCGTGCGGGAACTGCGCCGACCGACCTCTGGTCCGAGATGTATCCAACCTTGACCGATGTGGATAATCATGCCAACAGGAATTCAAGACAACAGCCATACTTCATGTGCGAATATGCCCATGCAATGGGTAATGCAGTGGGTAACCTGCAGGAGTACTGGGATATGGTGGAGAGCAGCCGATATGGTATAGGTGGCTGTATTTGGGACTGGGTCGACCAGTCAATATATGCTGCCGAGGATATAAAGAACGGAAACTTTGAAGTTGACGGTGTGAACAAGTATCGTACCGGTTCTGACTATCCCGGTCCTCACCAGGGTAACTTCGTGAATAACGGTCTTGTTACAGCCGACCGTGCATGGAGCCCCGAGCTGACAAACGTGAAGTATGTATATAAGTATGTCAAGTTCCTCTCTTTTGATGCCGTTACAAAACAGTTGACAGTAAAGAATAATTACGATTTCATTTCGCTTGACTGCTTCTATCTGCGTTATGCAGTGCTTGCCGATGGTGTAGAGGTTGAGAATGGCATTGTTGATATGCCTGCTTTGGCTCCGAATGCCGAAGGTGTTGTTACGCTGCCTTATAATGCAACAGCCGCTGAGGGCATTGAACTGATGTTGAATGTTGAAATCTGTTACAAGGATGCCCAAAGCTGGGCAGATGCCGATTATGCCATTGCTGCCGAGCAGTACACACTTGCCGAGCGCGATGCTGTATCTTTGGCCGTAAATGGAAACGAGGAGATTTCTCTTGTAAAGACAACCAGTGGATATAGGGTTTCAAGTTCTGTGATGGAGATGACATTTGCAACCAACGGCACAATGAACTCATGGAGCGTGAATGGCAAGACCATTGCTGTTGCAGGCCCCGAATATGACAACTACCGTTGGGTGGAGAACGATGGCCCTACAGAGAGTCTTGGTAGCTATAATGAGAAGAACGGTATCCAGTCGAAGTCGGCGACATTCACTTTGAGCGAGGACAAGAAGTCTGTAAATGTTGTCATCAATGCAAGCGGATGGTTCTGTAAATACAAGTTCGTCTATACAATTACAGCCGATGGTGCTCTGCTTGTCGATGCAGTCTATACAGTGGTTCCAAAGGATGCGCGCCGCATTGGTCTTTCGTTGACATTCCCTGCCGGGTTTGAACAGGTGGAGTATTACGCATATGGTCCGTTCGAGAACTATGTTGACCGTCGTGGCGGCTCAACACTCGGACGCTATTACACTACCGTGAGCGATATGTTCGAACCATATCCAAAACCACAGAGTATGGGTAACCGTGAGGGCTTGTGCGATTTGTTGCTCTTCAACCCCGACGAGGAGTATGGTGTAAAGGTTGAGGCACGCGGTGATGTGGCTTTCTCGCTGTTGCACTACAAGGATGTGGATTTGAAGAAGGCCGGCCATGCATGGGAACTCAAGAAGGGTGATGTATATGCTCATTTCGATTGCGCGCAGAAAGGTATCGGTAACGGCAGTTGCGGCAATGTTGTGACTTTGGACAAGTACCTCATTCCACAAGGTAAGGAGTATAGTTGTTCGCTACTATTTACTCCTGTAAGTGATATTGAAAGCGGTATAGAGAACGTGACAGAGAATGTGGTACGTTTCAGCGTTGCCGACGGTGTTCTCCAGTGTCATGGCAGCTTTGACGCTTCGGCTGTGCTTTCGGTTTACAACATGGGTGGTGTCAAGGTGGTTTCGGCTGCTGTTGCCGGTGATTGCGGAACTGTTTCCATGAATGTCGGTCATCTGCCACACGGCTCATATATTGTGGTTGTAAAGAGCGGATCAGAGTCAAGAGTATATAAAATTGTACTCTAAAGACTGTCGTGAGCTGTTATTTTGAAAAGATTTTATGATTTTTTGTGCAAAATTGTTTGTAATTGAATAATTTAATGTAATTTTGCAAATCGAAATGAAAAAGAGGTAACCGAAACGCTATGAAGGGAGTAGGTGGATTAATAATAATTTATACAGTTATGAAGAAATTTTTCTATGTAGCAGTATTGGCTCTTGCTTGCGCAGCATGCGGTAAGTCAGAGAAAACTGAGAATGTTGACACAACAACTCAGAACGTAACAATCAGCGAGGATTGCCAGATGGCACAGGAGAACGCTCCTGCAACTGAGAACCTTCCTGAGGTTCTTGAGGAGGGTACAGAGGTTGTTCCTGCAGCAGCAACTGAGGTTCTTCCTGCAGCAGCTCCCGGTCCTGACGCTGGTGGCAAGGTAGCTACAGAGGTTGTTGAATAATATCAACCTTGAAGCACAGAAGTTTAGTAGCCTAAAAATCCATTGTCCGTAAGGGCAAGGATTTGGCTCTAATCTTCTTTGATTTGAAATTTAAGATTCCAATATACGCATCGGTCATTGGCCGATGCATTTTTTTTGTTTGTGTATCGATGCAATGCTGCCTGAATTTGACTCCCTCTTTTGAGCATTATTTGCACACTCAATTTCTATATTTCGAAAAAAGGTGCTATTTTCGCAAAGATTTGGCACAAGCCATGGAATGACGATGATAGACAAAACGGTTTTTAAAGATAAAAAAGCGGTATATTATACGCTTGGTTGCAAGTTGAACTTTTCGGAAACAGCGACTATTGAACGACAGCTGCAGGATGCGGGCATACGCACTGCAAAGCGTGGTGAAATGGCCGATATCTGTGTTGTCAACAGTTGTGCTGTTACGCAAGAGGCCGAGAAGAAATGCCGTCAGGCAATACACAAACTGGTACGTCAGCATCCCGGTGCCTTTGTGGTGGTTACAGGCTGCTATGCGCAGCTGTCGGCCGAGAAACTTGCACAGGAACCCGGAGTGGGTGTTGTGCTTGGAATAGACAAAAAGGGCAATGTGCTCGATTATATAATAAAGAATATTGAAAATGCAGGATGCGGCGAGTGGTATGCGCAACCGGCAAAGGATGTGCGCAACTTTGTTCACTCCTGCTCGCGAGGCGACCGCACCCGCTATTTCCTGAAGGTGCAGGATGGTTGTGACTACTTCTGTACCTATTGTACCATTCCGTTTGCTCGTGGCCGCAGCCGCAATCCAAAGATTGAGGAACTTGTGCAGCAGGCGCAGATGGCTGCAGCCGAGGGTGGTGCCGAGGTGGTGATAACGGGTGTGAATATCGGCGATTTCGGCAAGTCGACAGGCGAGTCGTTCTTCTCGCTTGTAAAGGCGCTCGATGGCGTCGATGGTGTGTCGCGTTATCGAATTTCATCCATTGAGCCGAACTTGCTCACCGATGAGATAATCGATTATGTCGCGCAGTCGCGTGCATTTATGCCACATTTTCATATTCCGCTGCAGGCAGGCAGTGACGAGGTGCTCAAACTCATGCATCGCCGTTATGACACTGCGCTGTTTGCATCCAAAATAGCAAAGGTTAAGGAGGCTATGCCCGATGCGTTCATTGGTGTGGATGTTATTGTGGGAACACGCGGCGAGAGTGAAGAACTCTTTCAGCAGGCATACGAATTCATCAAGGGACTCGATATATCGCAGTTGCATGTCTTCAGCTATTCGGAGCGTCCCGGTACGCAGGCTTTGAAGCTTGGCGGCGCGGTGTCGCCTGCCGAGAAGCATCGCCGCAGTCAGTTGCTCATTGCCTTGAGCGAGGAGAAACGTCTTGCTTTCTATGAGAAATATTGCGATAAAGAAGCAGTCGTACTCTTTGAGAAACCGCGCTCGGGAATGCCCATGGGTGGTTTCACTGCAAACTACATACGTGTGGAGACTGCTGCCGATTCGGCTTTGGTCAACCGTCTTGTGCGTGTGCGCATGGGCGGCTTCAATGAGGATAAATCGGCCTTGACGGTAGATGAGATAATAGAGGTGCTTGACAAGTGAAACAAAGATGAAGGTCGCGGTTGTCATATTGAATTATAATGGGGCATCAATGCTTGCCAAATTCCTGCCTTCGGTGATTGAGTACTCACAGGGAGTGGAGATTGTTGTCGCCGACAATGCGTCGACCGATGATTCTGTGGCTGTTGTGACAAGCGGTTTCCCATCGGTGCGCTTGATACAGCTCGACCGTAACTACGGCTTTGCCGATGGCTACAACAAGGCTCTTGAACAGGTGCAGGCGGAGTATTTCCTGCTGCTCAATTCGGATGTCGAGGTTGCCGAGGGATGGCTTGAACCGTTGCTCTCGTTCATGGAACAACATCCCAATGCTGTGGCTTGCCAGCCAAAGATTCTTGCATACAACAATAAGACTCATTTTGAATATGCCGGTGCGGCGGGAGGTTTCATTGACCGCTATGGCTACCCCTATTGCCGTGGCCGTCTGTTCGATACTGTTGAGCAGGATTGCGGGCAGTACGACGATGTGCACCGTGTCTTTTGGGCAACAGGCGCTGCAATGATGGTGCGTAGCGATGCGTTCCGCAAGGCGGGTGGCTTTGATGGTCATTTCTTTGCGCACATGGAGGAAATAGACCTATGTTGGCGAATGCTTGCCCGGGGCGGTAAGATTTACGTGGTGCCGCGGAGCCGGGTATATCATGTGGGTGGCGCAACGCTAAACAAGAGCAATCCGCGCAAGACATTCCTCAATTTTCGCAACAACCTGTTAATGCTATATAAAAATCTTCCTGCCGGGGAACTGCGCGGTGTAATGTGTATGCGCGCCGTGCTTGACTATGTGGCGGCGCTCAAATTTTTGCTTACCGGTGCTTGGGGCGATTTCAAGGCCGTATTGCGCGCTCGCCGTGAATACAGGCGTATGCGTTCAGGGTACAAGAGTGTGCGTGAGCAGAATCTTGCCGCAGCGGTTACTGTCGAAATAAAGGAGCGTGCCCGTTTTTCATTGCTGTGGCAATACTATCTTAAAGGTAAAAAACGTTTTTCACAACTTGGTTAATATATGGAGGCTGCATTATATCTCTTGCCCGTTACATTGGGTGATACTCCGCTCGGTAATGTGTTACCGCAGTACAACAGCGAAATCATAGCCGGCATACGCCACTTTATTGTGGAGGATGTGCGCTCGGCGCGCCGTTTTTTGCGCAAGGTTGACCCCACATTTGACATTGACGGTTCGCAGTTCTTTGAGCTGAACAAGCATACATCGCCACAGGATGTGGCGGGCTACTTGCGGTCGTTGCATGACGGCAAGCCAATGGGTGTAATCTCTGAGGCCGGATGTCCTGCAGTTGCCGACCCGGGTGCCGATGTTGTTGCCATTGCACAGCGCAAGGGGTTGAAAGTTGTTCCATTGGTTGGTCCATCAAGCATAATCCTGTCGGTCATGGCATCGGGATTCAATGGCCAGAGCTTTGCCTTCAACGGCTATCTGCCCGTGAAGCCCGACGAGCGCATAAAAGCTCTGCGCAAACTGGAACAGCGTATATATAACGAGGACCAGACGCAGCTTTTCATTGAGACACCTTACCGCAACGGTAAGATGATTGAGGATATTCTTGCGACTTGCCGCCCACAGACCAAACTGTGTATTGCAGCAAACCTCACTTGCGAGGGTGAGTATGCCAAGACGCGTACCGTCAAGGAGTGGAAGGGCAAAGTGCCCGATTTGTCCAAGATTCCTTGTATATTTCTGCTGTATAAATAAGAAGAATAAAAAGAGAATAAAGGTTATTGGTCTTAGAAAAATATTTTATCTTTGCAATGCCGTAATTTACGGCAAGACATATTGATTGTTCTTATTTACCACCAAACTACCACCTTGAAGTAAAAAGAATAAATCGCATACGGAAGAACTTACACCATAAGGTGTAGGCTCTTATTAGCGTGTGCGTGGGCTGTGGTAGGCCTGGTGGTAAACTAGTTTGAGTTTGCACCTTTTTTTGTGCCCTCTCGGATAGCATAAGTTATGGCTCAATAATTAACCGCAAATACTACCACTATGAAAACAAGAACAATCAAGGCTGTTCTATTCTTTATTACAGCCGTACTGTTGCAATCGTGCGTATCACTGCCACACTACTATCAAGTATATAATGTTGAGGCAGAGGAAATGAAAAGTGACAACAACATCGTACTCTTCAGCAACGATGATTGCGACATCGCTTATGACCTTTGGGGTGAAGCCGGGAATATGGGCTTCTTCTTCAGGAATAACACCGAGTATGACATCTTCATTGACTTGGCTCGTTCATTCTTCATACGCAACGGCATAGCCTATGACTATTTTGCCGATACAGAGTACACGCAGAGCGTTACTGCATTGTCGGGTGCATCGGCAAGCCTCTCCACATCATACTCACAGCTTTGGTACGAACTGCCAATGTGGACTCCTACCGTAGTTACGCGAGGGGCACAAGTCACTGCAAATGGTTCTGTAGGTACTACAAGCAGTATCACCACAAGAGAGTCGAGATACATCTGTGTTCCTGCGAAGTCAGCAAAGTTCATAGCAGGTTTCAATATTTCTGATTATGTATATATCGACTGTGGCAACTCTAAACTGAACAGGCCTAAACGCGAATCGGAGCATATCACATACACCAAAGAGGAAAGCCCACTTGTGTTCCGTAATAGGCTCTGCTATTTTGTGGGCGACTCCGAAGAGGGAACATCGATTGACAACGCTTTTTGGGTATCTGGCTTCACCAACTATAACGGCCGTGAATTCTATATTGAGAATATCGAGACCGATTGTCTTGACAGTTCAATCACCAAGAAAGTACAGACTTCGAAATATAGATCGGCAACAAGGTTCTTCAACGAGTATAAATCCCAAAAGTATTCGCATCCTTTCCGGTTGTGGTAATCGGTGCGCAGAGGTAATAAAAAACTTCTGCAGCTTGAACATCAGATTTTTCTTGCAGTGCATCAAAAAACTTGCAGAATTCATTTGCCAAACAGAAAATCCCATCGCTTACCCGCAGTTTTAATCGCACTTCGTGCGCTTGAAACTGCTTCCGTTCGCTTTGTGTGTAAGCCGAGCTTCCACCCACTCGCTTACTCGCAGCTTTAACCTTTAACCGCACCTTGTGCGGTTGAACCTTGGCTGCGCTCGTTGTAAAAACTCAAGTAAACTTGGTTTTCACTCGCTTGCACAAGCTTTCACCTTTCCGCTTTCAGTTTTCCGCTTTAACCACACTTCGTGTGTTTGAACCTGCTTTCGTTCGCTGTGCAACTTGCAAGTAAACTTGCGTTGCGCTCACTCACTCGCAGCTTTCCGCTTCAGTATCTCCTGCAGCTTGAACATCTCGTCTCGGTATTGTGCGGCTTCGATGAACTCCATCTTCTCGGCGGCCTTCTCCATGAGGCGGCGGGTGCGCTCTATGCTCTTTTTCAGCTGTTCGGCACTCATGTACTCTACAATGGGGTCGCATGCAATTGCCATGGCTGTGTCATCTGTCTCATAGGGCCTGATTGTCTTTCCGCCCTCGTTACCCTTTTTGTCAAATACCAGTGCGTTTGAAATCTCTTTCTTGATTTGTGTTGGTGTGATTCCGTGCTCCTCGTTGTAACGCATCTGTTTCTCCCTGCGGCGCTTTGTCTCGTCAATGGTGCGCTGCATGCTGCCGGTTATCCTGTCGGCATAGAAAATCACAAGTCCGTTTACGTTACGGGCAGCACGGCCGGCAGTCTGTGTCAGTGAACGGTGGTCGCGCAGGAAACCTTCGTTGTCGGCATTCAGCACGGCAACGAGTGACACCTCGGGCAGGTCGAGTCCTTCGCGCAACAGGTTCACTCCAATGAGTACGTCGTAAAGGCCCTCGCGCAGGTCGGTCATAATCTGTATGCGGTCCAGGGTGTCTACATCGCTGTGTATGAAGTTGCATCGCACACCGTGTTTCTGCAGATATTCGCAAAGTTCCTCGGCCATTTTTTTTGTAAAAGTGGTGGCAAGCACGCGCTCGTCACGTTTCACGCGTATGTCTATCTCCTGCATAAGGTCATCGACCTGGTTCTCGAGCGGGCGCACCTCAATGACGGGGTCGAGCAATCCGGTGGGGCGTATGAGCTGCTCCACGATAATACCCTCGCTCCTGTCAAGCTCATAGTCGGCCGGTGTGGCGCTTACATATATTGTCTGTGGGGTGAGTTTCTCGAACTCCTCGAACTTGAGCGGGCGGTTGTCGAATGCGGCGGGCAGTCGGAAGCCGAACTCCACAAGGTTGTTCTTGCGGGCGCGGTCACCACCGTACATGGCATGTATCTGTGGCACGCTCACGTGGCTCTCGTCGATGATGAGCAGGAAGTCGTCGGGGAAAAAGTCGAGCAGACAGTAGGGGCGTGTGCCGGCTTCGCGGCCGTCGAAGTAGCGCGAGTAGTTCTCGATGCCCGAGCAGTGTCCAAGCTCGCGCAACATCTCAATGTCATATGTCACGCGCTCGTGCAGTCGCTTGGCTTCGAGCGGCTTGCCTATTTCGCGGAAATACTCCTCGCGGTCGGCAAGGTCCTTCTCAATCTCTACGATTGCACGCTCGGTGCTCTCTTTGGTTGTCATGAACAGGTTGGCCGGGTATATCCTGTAGTCGTCAAAGGTGGCTATGCGTACTCCTGTTGTGCTGTCAATCTCCTCAATGCTGTCAATGTCATCGTCCCAGAATGTTATGCGCAGCACATGGTCGCTGTAGGCCAGGCTCACCTCCACAGTGTCGCCCTTCACGCGGAAGTTTCCGCGCGCCAGGTCGGCATCGTTGCGTGTGTAGAGGCTGCTCACCAGCTTGCGCAGAAAGACGTTGCGGTCAATCTTCTGTCCCACGCGTATCTCAATTACGTTATTGTAGAAGTCGCTCGGGTTACCCATGCCATATATGCACGATACCGATGAAATGACAACAACATCCTTGCGTCCCGATAGGAGTGCCGACGTGGCTGCAAGCCTCAGCTTGTCAATTTCGTCGTTAATGGCAAGGTCTTTCTCAATGTACGTGTCGCTTGATGGGATATATGCCTCGGGCTGATAGTAGTCGTAGTACGATACGTAGTACTCCACCGCGTTGTTGGGGAAGAATCCCTTGAACTCGTTGTAGAGCTGCGCGGCCAAAGTCTTGTTGTGACTGAGTATAAGGGTGGGGCGGTTTATCTCCTTTATGACGTTGGCCATTGTAAAGGTCTTTCCCGAGCCGGTGACACCAAGCAGCGTCTGTGCCGGGATTCCGCTCTTCACTCCCTCTACAAGCTGTGCAATAGCCTCGGGCTGGTCGCCCATGGGGGCGTAATCTGATATAAGCTGGAATTTCATATCTGTTCAGTAAAAAAGTTGAACTTCAAATATACGATTTATTTTTGAGATACACAAGTCGGCTTGAAGCCTGACTCTCTTGTGAAAAACGACTTTCTGAAATAAATGACTTTAATTTGCATGGTATAGTTTATTTTCATATCTTTGAAGTATATTGCGTATAATATTAAAATTATAAATATATGAAGAATTTGTTTTATGCTTTGGTACTGTCGTTGCCTCTTTGTGCAGCGGCCGGTAATCCGTCTTTCATGGGTTGGAGTTCGTGGAGTGTCGATGATGTGGCTGTTGAAGATTATCCTGTTGTCTTTGACAAGAATCAGGGGTATACTCACGGCAGCCGTCGCCTGAACAGTGTTTCGCTCGGTAGCCAGACATTGCAGTTGCCTACTCCTTTGAAGGTATATAGCAAGATTGATAACCCTACATTCCACGCAAAGGCCGGCGAGACCGTCACTCCTTCGTTCGGTTTCGCCGGTACTTGGATGAACGGCTTTGTATATGTCGACCGCGGACAGGATGGCGCTTTCGAGGCAAAATTGAATGCCGACGGCTCAATCCCTGCAGGTAGTGATATCATGGCCTTCTCATACGCCGAACCGGCATTAGGCTCGGGTTCCGGTTATAACAGCAAGGGTGAGAGGCTTTCAAACGCAAATGTGCTCAACCCGCCTGCATTTACTGTGCCTGCCGACATGGCTCCCGGTTTCTACCGCATGCGTTACAAGGTCGACTGGGCTTCCATTGACCCCGCAGGCCGCGCCGAGGATGGCGACGGCATTATCAAGAACGGCGGTGCCGTGTGTGATGTGGTATTGAATGTACACAACGATAGCGGAGCACTCTCTGTTGTTGCCGAGAACGGCGCACTGCTTGCTGCCGACGGTTCAGCCTTGCCTGCGACTGTCGCTTTCGGCGAGGACCTTGTGCTTGCAGTTGCTCCCAATGATGGTTATGTGCTCGATGCTGTAAAGGTACTGCACGGCCACAACTTCGATGGCAATGAGGTGCTGCACGGTGTCAAGCAGTACAGCGAGGTTGTTCTCCCCGGAACAGTTGTAAAGGACGGCAAGGTGACAATCCCTGCAGAATATATCGATGGCGATGTGGTGCTGACCGCTATCTTTGCCAATGCGGCAGGTGGTGTCGGTGGCGATGGTTATGCGCTCTCGTTCGACAAGGATGCCGCGGCTGCCGGTGTGGAAAACACCATAATCCTCAACGGAAATTCATTCGATGTCGCCGGCAAGGCATATTACGACTTTACTTCATCGCCTGTGTCAATGTACAATACAAGGGCTTTGGATGTTGCGTTCGCTTCGGCACCTGAAAAGAATATATATCTTTATATCGACCTGAACAATGACGGACGTTTTACTGCATTGCTGGACAGTGACGGCAAACCGGCATTGTCGAGCGAGCTCTTGGCGATGGATGGTGAACTCTCATGCGAAATGCCTGCTGTGCTCCCCGACGGTGTCTATCGTGTACGTGTGAAGGTTGACACAGATAATATCAACTCCGATGGTTCGGACAATATAGTTGCCGATGGCGGTTATGTTGTCGATTTCCTGCTCAACTTGGTGACAGGCAGCAAGGCTTTGTCTTTGAATACCGTTGACGGTAGCATCGATGGCGAGAACTACACCGCCTTGCCAATGGTGGTGACTCCCGGCAATGGCTTTACAGCAGTGTTGCGCGGTATGCCCGGTTTTGTATGCAATGAACTTGTGGTGCGTCATGGACATAATCTTGATGGCGGACAGGCTGTGAACGGCAACGCGCAGTGGCGCGAGGATGTTCTGCCTGTTGTTGACGGAAAGGCTGTTGTTGGTGGTTCGCTTGTAGATGGCGATGTTGCTTTATATGCCGAGTTCGTTCCACAGAAAGGCAGTGAGTGGCAGCTTGTCTTCAGTGACGAGTTCAATGCCGAGGATATGTCACAGCCTGTCGATGAGAAGTGGATGCGCTGCCAGCGTTATGGCGCGACATGGAACCGTTGGCTCAGTGATAGCAAGGAGGTGATTTATCTGCAGGGTGGCGACCTTGTTGCACGTGCAATACCTAACCCCGACATGGCGAGCGACCCTGTTCCAATGATTACCGGCGGTATAAAGAGCAACAAACGCTTTGGCTTTACATACGGTTATGTCGAGGCACGCATCAAGTCCAACCCGTGGACAGGTAACTTCCCTGCGTTCTGGATGATGCCCGAGGACCAGAGTGCCGGATGGCCCGACTGTGGCGAGATTGACATTTGGGAGACAATCGACTCACAGGAGCGCTCTTGGCACACAATCCACAGCAACTGGACATATGACCTGCATAATACCAATAATCCGCAGTCAAGTTTCAATGTCGCTACATCGCACGACCGTTACCACACTTATGGTCTCAAGTGGGATGCTACATCACTCATATGGTATGTCGATGGCAAAGAGGTAGGCCGCTATAGAAAGTCAACCAACCAGTCACAGCTGAACCAGGGACAGTGGCCGTTCGACAAGCATTTCCACCTCATACTCAACCAGAGCGTGGGTAACAATGCATGGGCTGCTGATGCCGATGTCACACACACCTATGAGACACGTTTCGACTGGGTGCGCGTATATCAGACACCGGGCATGGAGAATACCGACGGCACAGTGGGCGTTGTTGACGTGTGCGACGATGCCGATGCTACCGTGCAGATTGTCGATGGTGGTGTTGAGGTGAATGTGCCTGCACCGTGTGATGTAGAGGTGTACGATGTTGCAGGCCGCAAGGTGGCTCAGGCTTTTGTAAACGGAACTCACTGTTTTGCCCTGCCTTGCGGGGTGTATGTGGTCGAAGGGACAAAGGTTGTCGTCAAGTGACGGCGACCCTTCCTTGCCCTGCAATTTTCGATAATTTAAATTTTAGTAACGAATAATGAGCTTTTTATGGTTGTATTTTCTGCCAAAAAGCACTATCTTTGCAAAAATTTTTTGATAATTGCGTTTAAACCGCGCTTTTGGTTCGGTTAATGACAACATAATGAAGAGAATAGCATATATACTTCTGTTGGCAGTTGTGGCCTTGACATCTTGTGACAGTTATAACAAGGTGTTCAAGACCAATGACTATGACTATAGATACGAAACCGCAAAGGCATATTACCTCGAAGGCAAGTACACCCAGGCAGCCGAACTCTTGGAGTCTATGGTGACAATGCTCAAGGGTGGTGACAAGGCCGAGGAGTCGCTCATTCTGCTTGCAAGGTGTTACTACGAGTCCAAGGACTACGAGACAGCATCGCAGTATTTCAAGTTGCACTACTCCAACTATCCCCGCGGAGAGTATGCCGAGTATGCGCGTTTCCATTCGGGAAAATCGCTCTTCATGGATACTCCCGAGCCCGAGCTCGACCAGTCGAATACCTACGCGGCAATCAACGAACTGCAGCTCTTCATGGAGTATTATCCCCACAGCAGCTACAACAGCGAGGCACAGGATATGATAATGAAGATGCACGATGTGCTTGTGAAGAAGATGTACCTCTCGGCAAAGCTCTATTACGATTTGGGCGATTTGGCCTACATTGGCAACAACTACCAGGCTTGCATCGTAACGGCGCAGAATGCACTGAAGGACTATCCATATACAACCCTTCGCGAGGATATCTCGGTGCTTATACTCAGGGCAAAATACCAGATGGCCCACAAGAGTATCGAGGCAAAGAAGCTCGAGCGCTACCGCAATACAATCGACGAGTACTATGCTTTCAAGACCGAGTTCCCCGACAGCAAGTATATAAAAGAGGCCGACAAATACTACAAGGAGGCCATGAAGTTTGTCAAGACAATGGAATAATAATATAATAATTGAATATAAAAATGGATTACAAGAAAACAAATGCTCCAACAAACACTGTCACACGCAACATGGCAGATTTTGTACACGAAACAGGTAACGTATATGAGTCGGTTGCAATCATCGGCAAGCGTTCAAACCAGATTGCAGCCGAGATGAAGGAGGAGCTGCTCAGAAAGCTCAATGAGTTCTCATCATCTACCGACAACCTCGAGGAGCAGTTCGAGAATCACGAGCAGATTGAGATTTCACGCTACTTCGAGAGACTTCCAAAGCCAACACTCATTGCGGCTCAGGAGTTCCTTGATGGCAAGGTATATTTCCGCGACCCTGCCAAGGAGGTAGAGAGCGAGGAGGCTTAATCCATAACCCCTTTTTGATATGAAATTCCGTTTCTATCAGCTGATGTACGTGGCATCGCTTGTGCTCACAGTGCTTGCTTTGCTTGCCCCCGTTGCCGGTTTTGTAGAGGCCGACGGTGCAGTGGCTGCAATGACAAACTTCAAGTACACAGCAGCCGATGGCGAGGTCTCAAGGTCGGTGATAGCTCTTGGCATACTGTTGGTCTTTACCGGCATTGTAAACCTCTTTGGCCTGCTTGTATCGTTGTTCAATAATTTTGAGCTACAGAAGAGGGTCACAATACTCACAATGCTGCTGTTTGCCGGCTATTACATACTCTTCTTTGTGTATACACTGATACTCTCCGGCGGTTCATCATTGGCAATAGAGGTTCCAATGCTCTATCCTTTCATGGCATTGACATTGAATCTCATTGCATTCCTTCTGTTGCGCCGCTGCGAGGCAAAGATTATTGCCAAGGCACTCGGTTTTCGTTTGAGAGACTGATAACAGGATAATCCGAATAATAGACAAATCCGCATCCCAAAGGTGCGGATTTGTTGTATATATGGTTGTTGTAAAACAAACGTTTTATTATTTGTTGAGTTGGGATGCTGTATGTGCTGTCCGGCGTGGCTGCCCAAAATAAGTGACAGAACAACACTGTCCTCTTTGGCAAAAGAGGGACGAGCGCAGCGGAGGGAGTTCTATAATACCCTGTAATATTGCTTCTTCTCGGCCTTGCGGCCACGAAATTTCTTCCGTTTTTAACCCCTCCGGTCTTCGACCACCTCCCCTAAAACAGTGGAGGAGTATGCTGCGCATGATGTAGGGTGGCTAAGTATTTGCCCCTTTTTAACTCCTCCGTGCCGTCCTAAAATTTGTTTACATATGCTTTCACTCCCCTCCGTCACTGTGCGACAAAACCTGACGGCACTCCTTCTATATAACAAAATCCTAAACCGCTGTGCCATAAAGTTTTTCATTTAGGATATTCAAAGTTCTTTGCGCTCGTTCTATCTTTCTTCTGAGTAGTTCCTCTTCATTTAATCCGACTTTGTTTTCATTGTA
>JAZRRI010000078.1:0-25014 GCA_045650605.1 Bacteroidaceae bacterium
AATTTATACTAAAATTTAGCGTATTTTGTCATTCCGAACCTTGTGTGAGGAATCTCATTATACGCGGATTCAGAGATCCCTCGTCGCTACGCTCTGTCGGGATGACAGGTTCGCGATTTGATTTAGCTTATATCGAACTCATGTTAAAATAAGGTCTCTTAATAACAGAATTTCGTTTTCGCTTATGCCGCGGGCGGTGAGTGTCTCGCTGTCGTTAAGGATTTGCTCGGCTACTTTGTCGGCGCTGCCGCAGAGTGTCTTCGCTTTTTCATAGTACTCCAGTGCTTGGGCATGGTTGTGGTTGACCCACTCTACGTGGCCGGCGTTGAGATAGTCCTGGTAGCTTGCCGTTGGCATGGCGTGCAGGCGTCGGTAGTAGGTGCGTGCCTGTTGGTCCTTGCCGGTGACGAATGAGCACCAGGCGATGGCGCGTGTGGCACGCAGTGAACCGGGTTTGAGGAACTCCACTTTGTAGAAGCGGGCGAAGGCCTCTTCGTACTGTTTCATTGTGGCGAAGCTCTCGCCGGTCTGCAACAGCAGCGAGATGTTCTCGGGGGCAAGCTCTTCGGCCATCTGGTAGTATGCCAGTGCGTTGTCGAACTCGCCTTGCATGCGGTAGCACTGGGCTATGTGGCGCAGTGTCCACAGTGTGTCGGGCTTTACGATGTCGGCGCGGGTGTAGTAGTCGATGGCCTCTTTGTAGCGCAGCTCCTTCTGCAGGCAGTAGCCCATCTCCTGGAAGAACTGTGCGTCGCACTCACCGCTCTTCTCAAATAGCTTGCCTGCATTGTAGGCCTCGGCATAGTACTCTTTCTCCACCAGGTAACGGAATGTGCGCAATACGGCATTGCTGTCGCTGATGAGCGGTGCGAGTGCTTTGCTTTCGAGGAGGTTGAGCTGCATGGTGAACGGGTCCTTGAATTCGTGACGGAAATTGGATACCTTGAAAAAACGATAGAGGTCCTGTATGTACTGGTTGCTCTCAATCTCGGCCATTCGCTCCTTGTCGGCCACCATGTGGCTCTCGGCCTCGCTCACTGCCTCTCCGTCTTCGCCGCTCAGCTGTCCCATGAGCATGTCGCGCTGGTCGGTGGGGATGCGCTGCACGGTGAAGCAGAACGAGTATTTGTCGCTGTTGCAAAAGACGGGCGACTTGCATATGGCACCAATGAGTGTGTGGGCCTGGCTGTCGCTGCCGGGGAGGATGTCGCTTATGCCGGGCACGTTCTTGTCGAAGGGGCGCAGCCAGTTGCATATTTCACCAAAGAAGGGGTAGTTCTTCAGTTGCGAGAAGGTGCTCATGTAGACGTCGGCACCCTCAATCTGCCACTTGGTCATCTCCTCAATCTTGCTCTTTATGCCATCCTCGTCCATCCACTTCTGCCACTCGGGGTTCTTGTCCTCGTCGTTCTCAATCTCCTTGAGGATGTCGATGCTGAGTTTGCCGTTGAGCTTTTGCGAGTTCTTCATCATGGCGGGGATAATCTCCTCGCGCATCTTGCGGTCAATCTTCTGTGTCTCGCGGCAACGGAGCAACTGAATCTGTATTGTCTGTATGCGGCGCATGACGGTGGGGTTGTCGCGCAGGGTGTCGAGTGCAGCCATGAGGGCGGGGTAGTGGGCTATGCGCTGCTCGTACTGGAACAGTGCAATGACAAGGCCTGTGATGGCACGCACGGCAAGTGTGCTGCAGCCGTTTATGGCTATGTTGCAGAGTGTCTCAATCTTTAATGGCTCGAAGCATTTGAGTGTGCTAAGGGTGATGGCGCTCACTGCTGTGGCGCGGTCGGTAAGGCTTATTTCATCGTCACAGATGATGCGGTCAATGAGCTCGGCGTCGCCCTTGTTCCAGCCTGTGCTGCTCCAGATGGCGCTGAAGAGTTCGGACAACAGCCTTTCATGCTCCTGCGACACCTGCAGGCGCACACTCTTGCACTCGTTTGCCGGCAGGCTCTCGGTGACGGCGAAGTTTGCGGCGTTCTCCTTTAGCCTGTCATATATGCTGCCAAGTGCCGTCAGGTTCTTGTACTTGCGGCGCATCTGGCAGTAGACCTTTGTGGAGTGCTCGGTGAGCCTTGCAATGGCAACCTGGTCGTTGATTATGTAGCAACGGCCAATGAGCTCGGCATGCAGGCGCTCCCTGTCGGGGTCGGGCATTCCCTGGCGCATGTAGTCGAGCATGTAACGGTATGCTGTCTGCATCTCGGTGAAGCGTGTGCGCAACTCCCACTCCTGCAGCTGCTCAACACCGTCGGCCAATGTATCAATGGCCTGCTTGAGTCTTTTCTCGTCGAGCAGGGTTGCTACCTTGAGCTGTATGTCTGTAATCTGTCTCTCTTCCATAATTATTAAAACTGAAAACTGAAAGGTGAAATCGGAAAACTGCTAGATTCTATAAAAAGTTCTCAGTTTTCACCTTTCCGTTTTATATAAAATCAATAAACAGCGTGCGCGGGCACGCTGTTTATTGATTTTTATTTAAGCGGTAAATTATTCGCCCTTGATAGCTGCAACACCCGGAAGAACCTTACCCTCGATTGCCTCGAGAAGAGCACCACCACCTGTTGAGATGTATGATACCTGGTCGGCCATACCGAACTTGTTGATGCAAGCTACTGAATCGCCACCACCGATGAGTGAGAACGCACCGTTGGCAGTTGCCTTGCCGATAGCCTCAGCAATAGCGCGTGAACCGGCTGTGAAGTTGTCGAACTCGAACACACCTGCAGGACCGTTCCAAAGGATGGTCTTTGCGTCAACGATAGCAGCTGCGAATGCCTTCTGAGCCTCTGGACCTGCGTCCAAGCCCTCCCAACCAGCAGGGATAGCCTTTGCTAGGCAAACCTGTGTGTTTGCGTCGTTAGAGAAGTCGTCGGCAGCAACGCAGTCTGTAGCAAGAACAAGGTTTACACCCTTTGCCTTAGCCTGCTCCATGATGCTGAGAGCGAGGTCGAGCTTGTCGTCCTCAACGATTGAACGGCCGATTTCGCCACCCTGAGCCTTTGCGAATGTGTATGTCATACCACCGCAGAGAATGAGGTTGTCTACCTTGTTCATCAAGTTCTCGATGATACCGATTTTTGTAGAAACCTTTGAACCACCCATGATAGCTGTGAATGGGCGCTTGATGTCCTTGAGGATGTTGTCAACAGCCTGAACCTCCTTCTCCATCAAGTAACCGAGCATCTTGTTGTCGGCATCGAAGTAGTCAGCGATAACGGCTGTTGATGCGTGACGACGGTGAGCTGTACCGAATGCGTCGTTGATGTAGCAGTCTGCGTAAGAAGCGAGAGTCTTTGAGAACTCCTTCTGTGACTCCTTCATAGCTTTCTTTGCGTCGTTGTATGCAGGGTCCTCCTTGTCGATACCTACGGGCTTGCCCTCCTCCTCGGGATAGAAACGGAGGTTCTCGAGCATCAAAACCTCACCCGGTTTCAATGCGGCAGCAGCCTCGGCAGCCTTTGCGCAGTCGGGAGCGAACTGAACAGCAACACCCAACTTCTCTGAAACAGCGTCAACAATCTGGCTCAAAGAGTACTTTGCGTTAACCTTGCCCTTTGGCTTGCCCATGTGTGACATGATGATGAGAGCACCACCGTCAGCAAGAACCTTCTTCAATGTGGGGAGAGCACCGCGGATACGTGTATCGTCAGTGATTTTACCCTCCTCGTTCAAGGGCACGTTGAAATCAACACGAACGATTGCCTTCTTACCGGCAAACTGGAAATTGTCAATTGTCATGATTGAAAATTTATTTAGTTAATAAAATCAGTCTCTATTTACTGCAATATTGCAAAGATATAATTTTTTTATATAAACAAGGTTATAAACGGGGAAAAAGTTGAATATAAGCTGAAATGTGAAACGTAAAAACTGAAAACTGATTTCACCTTTCACCTTTCAGTTTTGCATTTTCTTTACATATGGCTGTCAAACCACACTTGTCGCACTTTGGCGACCTCGCCGTGCAGACATAGCGTCCGTGTAGGATTAACCAGTGGTGCGCCTTGGGTATGACTTCGTGAGGCAGATATTTCATCAGCTCCATCTCGACGCTGTAGGGGGTGGTACAGCGCTTGGGCACGAGTCCTATGCGGTGGCTTACGCGGAATACGTGCGTGTCCACGGCCATTGCGCTCCTGTCCCACACCACGGAGAGGATTACGTTTGCAGTCTTGCGCCCCACGCCGGGCAGGGTGATGAGCTCCTCCAGCCTGTCGGGCACCTCGCCTCCGAAGTCGCTGCACAGTTTCTGTGCCATGCCCACAAGGTGTTTTGCCTTGTTGTTGGGGTAGGAGACGCTCTTTATGTAGTTGTAGATTTCGTCGGGGTGTGCCTGGGCCATCTCCTGCGCGTCGGGGTAACGCGTAATGAGGTCGGGGGTGACCATGTTCACGCGCTTGTCGGTGCACTGCGCCGAGAGGATGACGGCCACCAACAGGTCGAACGGAGTGGTGTAGTTGAGCTCGGTTTCGGCTACCGGCATTGCAACCTCAAAGTATTCTATTACCTTATTATATAGTTCTTTCTTTTTCATAGTATCTATTCAATTCTTGCGAAGTTACTTTTTAATTGTATCTTTTCAAAATGAATGCTGTGAAAAAGTGTTTAATGGCATAGATTGTGGCAAATAGGAATATCCCTCTTTCTTTGTAGGATTTTTCCCTGTAAATACATCTTTACAGTATATATTTTTGTACTAAAGGAATAACGGGCAGCGCTTGTTGTGGTGGCGCGATTGGTGAGTGATGATATTAACAGGTTAAAATAGCATAGTTATGAAAAAGGTATTTTTGTTATCGGCATTTATGGCATTGCCATTTTGGGCTTCTGCACAGAGTCTTGAACAGCAGGTTGTTGAGCAAGAGATTCTGGAACAACAGGCAGAAGAACAGCAGTATTACATGTATAATGTCGTGATTTTTGGCGGCACTATGAACAATGAAGGCTTTGATGTTGACATTGACGATGGGAAGGAGATTAAGACGCTGAAAGGCAAGGATGGAAAGAAAATTAAATTCAGGACACCGGCTGCAGTGTTGATGTATTTTATCTCAGAAGGATGGGAAATGCATTTGAAAGGTGATTCAAGCTACCCTAATGATTTGAAAATGACATATTGGGTTATGCGCAAACCTTGCACAAAGGCCGAGTTTGAGAAGGCTGTTGAGGAGGGGGTAAAGTAGCCTGTCAGACGAGTGTTGCAAATAAAAACGGCGACCGCATGATCGCCGTTTTTCGTCGTGTGTTATACAATAAATTCCCTAATCTCGCAGTTGCCGAAGAGGGTGACATCGCGATGGGTTACTCCCTTTATCTCCGCTTCCATTATGCGGCAGAAGAATCCGTGGCTGAATGCGAGGATTTTCTTCCCCTGGTATTCGCGGCGAACCTTGTCCAGGAATTTGTGGGCGCGTTCCTTCATTGACGCCTCGGTTTCGACGGTGTCGTTGTAGACAGCGCCCTTTATTGGTGTGCCGGCAAGGTTACCAAGATCGCGTTCGCGCAACAGCGGCTCTTTTATAAAGGTGCACTCAATGCCTTGGAGCGCAATCTCTGCTGTGTCGAGGCAGCGCTTGAGGTCGCTGCAGAGCACAACGTCGAACTCAAGCTCTGCAATGCGTGGGCGCAGGGAGTGTGCCTGCTCAATGCCAAGCTGCGAGAGGTGACCGGGAGTCTGTCCCTGGAACAGTCCTTTTGAGTTCTCTATTGTCTCGCCGTGGCGAGTCATGTATATGGTTGTTGCCATAGTATTTTTATTTTACAGTGTATACAGGTTTTCCATTATGGAACTCCAGGTAGAGAGCTTTTGTGCCTTCTACTCTTTTGAAGACATTGCCTGACCGATAGCAGAACTCCCAACAAACCTTCTTGGGGTTGAACAATATTTTAGTGTCATTATTGTAATCCTCCTTTTTGCTTCTAAACCACTCTTTAAGTGCGTTGTCATGGTTCGTGGGCTTACAACTTGAAATTTTCCCATTCCTGCTAATGGTGAGGATATAAACGTCAAAATAGTTCTCGTCACTTATGATGTAGGTCTTTGCTCCGTCCTTTTCCGAAATTTTCCTGATTTTGTCGTAGTGATAATCCTCAATTTCGTCAGGGAGGGCAAGTGTATGTGCCTTGAATTTCTTTTCGCCCACTTTACACATTACCGTGTGGTAAAATATACCCATGTAATTGTCGGGGAAATCAATTACACCTACAGTATGGTCCGATGAACAATGCTGGGCAAGCAGATTGATGTCTGGGCAAAGGTTTATGGCAATGTCCAACAGGGCGTAGAATGCGGTGTGGTCGTTTGTAAAATCATCACCGCTGTGGAGGTGCCTGTCAATGATAATGCCTTGCATTGACGTGAGCACCTCATTAATTTCATCTGCCGGGTAGAACTTGCGTTTGCCGTCCTTGTATTTCTGTAGCTCAATAAGTTGTTTCCTTACATTGTCCTGTAAATCCTTGTTGTAGCTGAAGAATTCAAAAATTCCTTTTTTCTCAAGATGGGTTACAATGTCTGCCGGAATCTCATTTAGAGTCCCGGGAGCAATGCTGCTTGTGTTTTGGCCGTATGCACAACAGCCAATGAATAGCATTGTTGCTGCAAGAATGGCTCTTAATCTACTCTTCATCATGAATATATGTTTTCTTTTTATCAGTTGGCACTCTCGAAGAGTTTGAGGAAACGGACATCGTTCTCGCTAAAGAGGCGAAGGTCCTTTACCTGATACTTGAGGTTTGTGATGCGCTCGATACCCATACCGAATGCGTAACCCGAGTATACCTTGCTGTCGATGCCGCAAAGTTCGAGTACGTTGGGGTCAACCATACCGCAACCCAGAATCTCAACCCAGCCTGTGTTCTTGCAGAATGGGCAACCCTTGCCGCCACAGATGTTGCAGCTGATGTCCATCTCGGCGCTTGGCTCGGTGAATGGGAAGTATGATGGGCGCAGACGTATCTTGGTGTCCTTGCCGAACATCTCCTGTGCAAAAAGCAACAGCACCTGCTTGAGGTCGGTGAACGATACGTTCTTGTCAATGTAGAGACCCTCCAACTGGTGGAAGAAGCAGTGTGCACGGTAGCTGATGGCCTCGTTGCGGTATACACGGCCCGGGGCTATGATGCGGATTGGGGGCTGGCTTGTCTCCATCACGCGGCTCTGAACGCTGCTGGTGTGTGTGCGCAGGATAATGTCGGGGTGAGCCTCGATGAAGAATGTGTCCTGCATGTCGCGTGCGGGATGGTCCTCGGCAAAGTTCATCGATGAGAATACGTGCCAGTCGTCCTCCACCTCAACACCGTTTGCAATTGAGAATCCCAAGCGTGCGAAGATGTCGACAATCTCGTTCTTTACAATTGACAACGGGTGGCGTGTGCCAAGGGTGGTGGGGTAGGCCGGGCGTGTGAGGTCAATCTCGCACTGTGCCTCCTCCTTGTTTTCAATCAGCTCTTTTAGGGCATTGAAACGCTCCTGTGCCGCGTTCTTCAACTCGTTGATTTTTACGCCAACCTCGCGTTTCTGCTCGGCAGGCACTTCGCGGAACTCGGCCATGAGACCGTTGATGATACCTTTCTTGCTCAGGTATTTGAGGCGCTGCGCCTCCAGCTCCTCGGCATTAGTGGCTGTTGAAGCGGCAATTTCCTGCAGCAAACCGTTTATTTTTTCTATCATAATAGTGTGCTTTTTTATAATAATGTGCAAAGGTAAACAAAAACGGTGTAAAAAACGAAAGAAAAATGAATAATATCTTTTTTTGCCAACATGTGATAAATTGTGTGAAAATGTTTTGACATTGGATATTTTTTTTTCAAATTTGCGGGGAATAGCGAATTTCAATTACCATGCACATGAAGAAGCATGCGATATTTCGCTGATGATGTAAAAACACGTTGCCGTATGGATTTGGAAATTAAGAAGATTGATGAACAGGTCGATGATTTGCTCGGGCGTCTTGCCCGCCGTTTCTCGGCCGAGGATATACAGCGCATTGGCGATGCCTATGCCCTTGCGCGCGAGGCACACATGGCGCAGCGCCGCAAGTCGGGCGAGCCATACATTATGCACCCTGTTGCCGTGGCAAGGATTGTTGCCGAGGAGTTGCGCCTTGGTGCAAACCCCATAATTGCAGCATTCCTGCACGATGTGGTGGAGGATACTCCTTATACTATAGAGGATATAAGCGAGCGCTTCGGCGACGACGTGGCCTTTCTGGTGAACGTGGTGACAAAGAAGAAAAAGAAGAATGCGAACGTGAAATCGTCGAGCCAGATTGACAACTACAAGCAGATGCTCGACTCGTTGCACTATGATATCCGCGCGCTGCTAATCAAACTGTCGGATCGCTTGCACAACATGCGTACCTTGAACAGCATGCGCCCCGACAAGCAGATGAAGATTGCCGGTGAGACGGACTACTTCTATGCACCGCTGGCTCACCGCCTTGGACTCTACTACATCAAGCGCGAGATGGAGAACTTGTCGTTCCGTTACCGTTGCCCGCGCGACTATGCATATATTGAGGAGCAGCTTGCGAAGGACATTAAAGAGCGTGAGCCCGGACTCAAGGCATTTATGTTTGAGATAGAGCGCCTGCTTGAGAACAATGATATACTCATGGCACGTACCGAGGTCTATTCACGTGGTCCCTACAGCGCATGGCGCAAAATGAACAGCAGCGGCTGCGACTTCAAGCACGTCGAGGGCAAATACTACATACGTATCATATACCCCAACACGCACGACTACTCCGAGAAGGACATGAGCCTAAAGATTTACTCAATCCTCACCGACCGTTTCAAGGAGAAACCCGGCAGCGTGGCTAACTACATAGACTCGCCCAAGGAGAACGGTTACCAGAGCTATCACGTGAAGCTGCTCACCCCACAAGGTACATGGGAAGAGGTGCACATTTCGTCGGAGCGAATGATTCGCAAGTCGCAGTTCGGCTGCATTGCCGAGAGTACCGAGACAAACATTACTAATTGGCTCGAGAAGTTCAAGCATGTACTGCAGGAGATGGCAACCCGCGGTAAGGAGGTTGAGTACATGGATGGTGTGACATCATCGTTCTACAATGACGATATAGAGGCCTACACCCCCGATGGCAAGGGTATTATCCTGCCAAAGGGCGCTACTGCACTCGACTTTGCCTTTGAAATACATAGCGAACTGGGCCTGCATGCCCACTATGCCCGCATCAACGGCCAGCTGTGTTCGGTGAAGACAGAACTTGAGCGTGGCGATGTGGTGCAGATTGGTACCAACGAGAGCATTACCCCAAAGCGCGACTGGCTTGACCATGTGTCGACATTCAAGGCAAAGTCGCACATAAACAGTTTCCTCAACAAACAACGCAAATTGCAGTTCTGCCGTTGCGAGCACTGCCGTCCGTTGCCGGGTGACGAGGTCATCGGTTTCAAGAATGCCGATGATACAATCTCCATTCACCGTCGTGACTGCAAGGTGGCAATACGTCTGGCATCGCAGCGTGGCGATGATATCGTTGCCGTGAATTTTGAGGAGGACCGCGAATTCCTCTACCCGGTGAAGATTGACATTGTGGTAATTGACCGTAATCACCTGCTCATTGACCTCATTGACTGCATAACAAACAGATTGCAACTCTCCCTGACACGTATCTCCACCGAGAGCCACGACTCCATCGGCTATTGCTCAATGGAGTTCCCTGTGCATTCGTCGGCCGAACTGCAGGAGGTGATAGAGAGCATATCGCGCATAGATGGTGTTGAGGAGGTGAAACAGAGTGTAGAGACCGATAACCAATAATAAACATCTAATTTATATGATACAACAATTTTAATGACACAACTATGAAAAAACCTTTACTGATGACTATTGTTGCAGCGGCGCTTACGTTCACTGCTTGCAATGACGACAATTCACAATTCGTGAATCCAGAGACCCCGCAGACACCCGGCTTTGAAATATCACGTGCCACATTCCCCGAGGATGATGGTTCGCCTGTGGTTCCCGGTAAGGGACCTCAAGAAAATGTTGCAAGACTGCTGATGAATGTCAATGCCGTTGAGGCTACCGACACACTTGGCCGTGCAAACATTACCCCCGAGCAGTATGCCGAAATCAAGGCATTTGCCGATGAACTTGTTAAAGGCTGCACAACACAGTACGATGCATTTATCAAGTGTTATGAATGGGTGAGCCAGAATGTTGAATATGGACAGAGTGACAATGACCCGTACGCGGTATTCATCAACCGTACGGGTGTATGTCAGGGCTATGCAAACCTCCTGTTCATAATGCTCCACAGCCAGGGTATACCGGCTTGCGTGACCAACGGATTCCACAGCACCATTGGAGGCCATGCATGGAACTATGCTTGCCCCGATGGAAAGTGGTATGTTGCCGACCCGACAAATCCTTGGGATGGAGGTCCATGGGGATACAGGGCATTGGGCTCATATCCTCATCTTATTCCACTGTCGCTTGATATCGTCTTCTACAAGGAGCAGGGCTGCTGGTTCGATTTCAACGGCGGAAACTTCAATCTGTGCAGGGTGCTTGATGGCGAGTCTTCGTTTACCGTTCCTTTCAGTGCAGCCGGTTACCAGGTATCATCGTTCAACCCCACAGTGCCCCTCCCATCATCAATTAAGGAGGTATACATTGGCAAGAATATAAAGTCGCTTGGCGAGAGCCCTGTAGGTCTTTCTGTGAATGCACCTCATTTGGAGGCTGTACACATTGACCCTGCGAACACCACTTTTGCGAGCTATATGGGTGCTGTTTATCGCAAAAATGGCAGTGACTTGGATTTGCTTTACATCCCTGCAGCAATGAAGTGCCTGGAGCTTATGCCAATGGAGACAATCTACAAGAATACTGTATATTATCACGACGGTATCGAGGTGCTCATAGTCGCTCCCGGTACAAAGAAGATTGAGGCATGGGGCGTTGAGCGCTGTCCGAACTTGAAGATTGCATACGTTCCCGAGGATGTTGAGATTGCAAATAATGCATTTGCCGATGTGCACCCCGATTTCCAGATTATCCGTGGCGACTATACAAACATTCCACAGGTGAAGGAGTGATTAAGGAACTTGGATGAAGAGAAAGATTTTATGAAGAGAATTTTTCCTATTCTGTGTTTGGCCATAGTATGTTTGACAGTGCTTGTTTTCGTAGCCACCTGTTCATCGAATCCCGGTATAAAGGCCGGAAAAACATTCATGAAGAACCCCACGTTGGAGAACTTCAAGAGCTATACTGACGAGGTTGCCAATCTTGACGGCGAGCAGCAGATGGAGCTTGAGGAGTGGACCGAGGAGAACAGGACAGAATTGGAACAGGCAGTAATGTCGATGGTCAAGGCACCGGAACTCTAATAACTTGATACTACCAAAAAAGGACAACCGTACGGTTGTCCTTTTTTGGTCGAAATTTATTGGTAGGCCTGTTCTATTTAACTTGAGTTCGATATAAGCTAAATCAAATCGCGAACCTGTCATCCCGACAGAGCGTAGCGACGAGGGATCTCAAAAATATCGTAAAATAAGAGATCTCTCACGTAGCGTTAGTTTGCTATCGCTCATCGAAAACATCTTTTAATATTTTACCAAGGTATGGTCGAGATGACAAAACACGCTAAATTTTAGTATAAATTCTTATATCGAACTTACGTTAACATACATTTGTCGTGACCCACGCGGCATGAGTTGCACCCATGCTTCGCGTGACTAATCACTATGTATGTTATCGAATCCTCCGCTATTCGCTCCTGATTTGACAACACTCGCTTATCGCGACCCACGCTTCGCGTGACTATTCGCTGCTCGTATTGTCGAATTTGTTTTTTTAAAATTTGACAACACTCGCTTATCGCTCGTATTGTCGAATTTGGAATCAAAGCGCACTTTGATTCCAAATTTGCCAGGAGGCGAGTGCCTGCAGATACCACATTTCGTAACCGCTTTTGGTTACCGCGCCTTGCGCTGCGCCTTTCTGCAGAAATAGGGTGTTCTCGGGGTTGTAGACAATGTCGTATAGCAAGTGCTCCTTGCCAATTAGTGAGTAGGGGATTGCCGGGCACTGGTCAATGCCGTGACCCACCATGCCAAGCGGTGTGCAGTTTACTATGACGGTGTGGCTATGCATAATCTCAGGGGGTATATCCTCGTATGCTATGGCTTCTGCGCTTGCCTTGCGTGATACCTGTTGCACCTCAATACCCAACTGCTTCAGTGCATATACAATAGCCTTTGACGCGCCACCAGTGCCAAGCACCAATGCTTTCTTGTGATTGGCACCGAGCAGTGGCTCTATGGAGCGCGAGAAGCCAATGACATCGCTGTTGTAGCCCCAAAGCTGTGCCTTACCCTCGCTGTCGCGTGTTACCTTTACTACGTTTACAGCGTTTATTGCCTTTGCCTCGTCGCTTATGCCTGCAAGGTGCTGCATCACATTGAGCTTGTGAGGGATGGTTACGTTGAAACCGCAGAGCTCGGGGTGATGCTCAATTATGTGTGGCAGTCCGTCGGTGCTCTCAATCTCAAACGGTATGTATCGTGCATTTATCCCCTCGTCCTCGAACTTCTTGTTGAAGAATGACGGCGAGGCCGACTGCGCGAGGGGGTAGCCTATGATTCCGTATAGTTTCATTTTGTTGCAAGATAGAACGTGCATACTCCGCCGGTGAAGCGATGGAACTCCACTTTGCTGAAACCGGCGCGCTCCAGTGCGCTCTTCAGAACCTCGCCCTGCGGGAATGCCGCAATGGAGTCGGGCAGGTATTTGTAGGCCTTGGCATCCTTTGAGAATAGCCAACCCAAGAACGGCATTACATACCGCGCGTAGATGGGGAACAGCTGTTTCATTGGGAACTTTACGGGTGACGACAACTCAAGGATTGCCAAGTGACCACCCTTGCGCAGTACGCGCTGCATCTCGCCCAACGCCTTTTCCAGCTCCTGAAAATTCCTTATGCCGAACGATGATGTCACTGCATCGAAACTCTCACTCGGATAGGTGAGGGCAGTGCAGTCCTCTCTCTCGAAACGGATGTTTGTAATGCCGCGTTTTCTGCACTTTTCACGTGCTACCTGCATCATGCCCTCCGAAATGTCGCAACCGATGATGCTCTCGGGCTTGAGTATCTTTTCAATGAGCAGTGCCAAGTCACCGGTTCCGGTGGCAATGTCAAGCACTTTGCGAGGAGCAAAGGGCTTTAAAGCGGATATGGCGCGTTTGCGCCATATCCTGTCTATATTCATTGATGCAACATAATTGAACTTGTCGTACTCGGGCGCAATGTTGTCGAACATCTCTTCAATCTGCTCGGCCTTCTCGCCCTGGTTGCGATAAGGTTTCAATTCTTCGTGCTTGTAGCTCATAACTTTCTGTCTGTTGTCATTCTGAACGAAGTGAAGAATCTTTGAATGGTTATCCCAGATAGTTCTTTACGTTCTGCTCAATACGTGCGTGGATATCCTCGCACTCCTCTTTTACAAAAGTCTCGCCGGTGATGTTCTCGTAGAGCTCGATGTAGCGGTTGCTGATGCTCTCTACAATCTCGTCGGTCATCTCGGGCACCTGCTGTCCCTCCTTGCCCTGGAAACCGTTGTCCATGAGCCATTCGCGTACGAACTCCTTTGAGAGCTGCTTCTGTGGCTCGCCCTTCTCGAACTTCTCCTGGTATCCCTCGGCATAGAAATAGCGGCTGCTGTCGGGGGTGTGAATCTCGTCCATGAGGTAGATAGTGCCGTTGTGTTTGCCGAACTCGTACTTTGTGTCAACGAGGATAAGACCGCGCTCTGCTGCAATCTCGGTACCGCGCTGGAAGAGGGCGAGTGTGTACTTCTCGAGCAATGCATACTCCTCGGGGGTAGCAAGACCCTGTGCCAGAATCTCCTCCTTTGAAATGTCGGCATCGTGCTCGCCAATCTCGGCCTTTGTTGTCGGGGTGATGATTGGCTGTGGGAACTTCTGGTTCTCCTTCATGCCCTCGGGGAGCTGCACGCCGCATATTTCGCGCACGCCGCTCTTGTAGGCACGCCAAGCCGAACCGCAAAGGTAACCGCGTACAATCATCTCAACAGGGAAACCCTCGCACATCACGCCAACGGTAACCATAGGGTCGGGAGTAGCGAGTTTCCAGTTGGGGCAGATGTCGGTTGTTGCATCGAGGAACTTTGCTGCAATCTGGTTCAGCATCTGTCCCTTGAATGGGATGCCTTTGGGGAGTACCACGTCGAAAGCCGAAATGCGGTCTGTTGCCACCATTACCAATTTGTCATCGCCAACGGTGTACACGTCGCGTACTTTGCCGTGATAAACATTCTTCTGGTTCTCGAACTTGAATTCAGTGTTTGTTAATGCTTTTGCCATTGTATTATTGTTTTAAGTTATTGTCAATCGTTCTTCTTTTTCTTTTCAGCGGTTTTTTCGGCAGCCTGTTTCTCGTGTTTCTCGTATGCCTCCACAATGCGTGTCACCAGTTTATGACGCACGATATCCTTTTTGGTGAGTGTCACGAATCCTATTCCAGGCACTCCATGGAGCACACGTTGGGCATGCATAAGTCCCGATGTGTTGCTCTGGGGCAAGTCAATCTGAGTGAGGTCACCTGTTATAATCATCTTTGTGTTGTTGCCCATGCGGGTGAGGAACATCTTGATTTGCTGCGGGGTGGTGTTCTGCGCCTCGTCAAGGATAACCACGGCGTCGTTGAGTGTGCGGCCACGCATGAAAGCGAGCGGCGCAATCTGTATCACGTTGCTGTCCATGTGCTCCTTTAGTTTGGCCAGCGGTATCATGTCCTCGAGAGCATCGTAGAGCGGCTGCAGATAGGGGTCTATCTTGTCGCGCATGTCACCGGGCAGGAATCCGAGCTTCTCGCCTGCCTCAACAGCCGGGCGGCTCAGTATTATCTTCCTTATCTCACGGTTCTTCAATGCCTTCACAGCAAGCGCAATTGCCATGTAAGTCTTTCCTGTTCCGGCAGGGCCCACAGCAAACAGCATGTCGTTGTTCCTGTACTCCTCGACAAGGCGGCACTGGTTCTCGGTGCGTGGGTATATGGGGCGGCCGTTTATGTTGTAGACAATGACGTTGCTGTCGCTGCCCTTGTCGCCTCGTTTGCCGTTCACGGCATCTATTATTGCCTCCTCGTTAAGGCTGTTGTATTTGTTGCAGTACTCTTTGAGCAGGTCTATTGTCCTGCCAAAACGTTCCAGCTCTTCGTCGTCGCCCAATGCCTTTATTATGTTGTCGCGCGCAACAATGCGGAGCTTAGGGTGCAGCTTCTTCAGCATCTGCAAGTGTATGTTCCCTGCTCCGTAGAAACCGACGGGGTCAATGCCGTCGAGTATGAAATGGCGTTCTATCATCTATTGTTTTCCAAATCTTTAATCGGGCGCGAAGATAACCATTTATCTCCGCCTGTCAAAATTTTATTTCTTCTTTACTTCGGCATCGAAGCGGCGGGCGGCCTCGCCGCCCTGGCTGCAGACACAAGGGCCTGTGATGCAACCGCCGGGACATGACATTACCTCAATAAGCTTGCCGGGGCATTTACCTGTTTTTGCATAGCCTTTGAGCATTGCAATGTTCTTTTTGTTGAGGTCGGCAATAACCACACCCTCAAGACTCTCGTTACCTATGTGGTTCTTCACTGCGGAGAACACGCCGGTTGTCTTTGCGAAGTTGTGTGCATCGCGGCAGGCACTCTCGGTTGGGGTGTAAGGCATTGTGCTCTCAATGTCAATTCCCAAGCCTTGCAGTATCGCGTCAATCTCGCGGAAGGTGAGCACGAAGTCGACGTTCTTGTCGGCAGCTCCCTCGGCCTTCTTCGATGCACAGGGGGAGATGAATACAGTCATGGACTCCTCTCCGAACTTCTCCTTGGCATACATTGCGGTGTAGTGCATTGGAGAGCCTGTGGACGATACATATTTCACAATCTCGGGGATATGCTTCTTTGCAAGGTTCACGTAGGCCGGGCAGCAGCTTGTTGTCATGAAAGGCTGTCCTTCCTCTATTTTCTCTTTCAGTTCCTCTGCTTCGCGTCTTATTGTCTCTTCGGCGCCGTACGCCACCTCCACAATGTCGTGGAAGCCCATGGCCTTAAGCGAACCATACACCTGCTCAATGGGCTTGCCGAACTGCGCAAGCACCGATGGAGCAACCATGGCTATCACCTTTTTGCCGGCGCGCATCTCCTTGAGCACGTCAAAGGCTTCGCACCTGTCGAAGATGGCACCGAAGGGGCAGGCATTCAGGCACTTGCCACAGTAGATGCATTTCTCGGGGTCAATGTGCTCAACACCATATTCGTCCTTTGAAATGGCCTTTACGGGGCATGCCTCCTCACATGGAACGGGCATGTATATGATAGCGTGGTAGGGGCATACCTGGTGGCATTTGCCGCAGCTTATGCACTTGTCGTGGTCAATGTGTGCCTTGCCGGCCTTGTCGTAGAAGATTGCGTCCTTGGGACAATTTGTGTAACATGGGCGCGCTACGCAACCGCGGCACAGGTTCGACACTTCGTAGTTGGTCTTTACGCACGATGAACAGGCTTCGTCCATCACGTGTAGCAGTGTCCTCTTTTCGTTGTGGTTGTTACCGGTGAGCATAAGACGTGCATAGCTGCTCAGCGGTGTCATCTCATCGGTCTCATCCTGCATGGTGAAACCCATCATTGCCATGGTCTTGTATTTTATAACGGCACGCTCCTTGTGTATACAGCATCGCCCTTTGGGCTTCTGGTTGCGTGGGTACATTTCGTATGGCATACTGTCAATCTTCTGCAGAAGTTCATTGTTCTTCCACATTGCCACAAGATTCGATAAAAGACGGTAACGGATGAACATATCTTGTAAAGGTCGGTTTTATGGTTATTAAATTTTGCAGTAAAAATAGCTAAAAAACTACTAATTCAACTATTTTTGCAATAATGTTTTTTGTTTATACCAAAAAATGGGAGAAAACGACCTCGATAACCTGTTGAAACAGCTTTCATCGCCGACCAAAATGCCTGCCGATACGTGGCGCACGCTTCTTGCCAGGTCCGATGCCGGGCAAAGGGCAAAGCTTGCTCTTTCGGCACGCGATGTGGCGCAGGCACATTTCGGCAAGGGGGTCTATGTACGTGCTCTCATCGAGATAAGTTCCCATTGCCGCAATAACTGCAACTATTGCGGCTTGCGTTGTGCCAACAGGCTTGCTAAGCGTTACAGACTCTCCAAGGAGGAGATACTCGATTGCTGTCGCCAGGCTGCCGGGCTTGGTTTCAACACTTTTGTGTTGCAAGGTGGCGAGGACCCGCAACAGTGTGATGAGTGGCTTGCTGCTGTGGTGGCTGCAATACATGCGGAGTTCCCATCCAAGGCAATTACCTTGTCGGTGGGGGAGCGTTCTTTGGTGGGATATTCGCTGTTGCGAAGTGTAGGTGCCGACCGTTATCTCCTGCGCCACGAGACAGCCGATGCTGGGCATTACTCGCATCTGCATCCCGCAAATATGAGCCTTGAAAACCGTTTGCATTGCCTTGCTAACCTCAAGGCGCTCGGCTATCAGGTGGGTAGCGGAATGATGGTGGGCTCTCCGGGACAGACTGTGGAGCATCTTGTCGAGGACTTGATGCTGCTCGATGAGTTGCAACCGCAGATGATTGGCATTGGGCCTTTTATTCCCGCTGCTGGAACACCTTTTGCTGGCGAACAGCCGGGTAGTGTGGACGATACGCTTTTGCTTATATCGCTTTTGCGCCTTCGTTTCCCGCGTGCGCTCATTCCCGCAACAACGGCATTGGCGACGTTGTGCAATGATGGCACGCAACGCGCAGTGCTTGCCGGTGCGAATGTGGTGATGCCCAACTTTACCCCATTGCATCAGCGCATTAAATACTCAATATATGACAATAAAAAGAGTAGCGGCAGCGAATCGGCACAGCAACTTGATTTACTTGCCGAAAAGTTAGATAAAATTGGCTATTATATAGATTTCTCACGTGGAGACTACAATGAAACAAAATATGTAACCCCTCCGGTCTGTGACCACCTCCCCTAAAGACAGGGGAGGAGTATGATTTGATGAAATTGTATTTATATTGTCCCCCTGTGTTAGGGGGACGAGCGAAGCGGAGGGGGTGATATGATACAAAAATGGAAAATTATTATAATCTCGAATGTGTTTTAAATGAGATTACTTGTTTTTTGGGAACAATAAAGCAAAATATGTAACAGCGATTTAACCCCTCCGTCCTGCGGACACCTCCCCTAAAGGCAGGGGAGGAATATGATTTGATGAAATTGTATTTATATTGTCCCCCGGTGTTAGGGGAACAAGTGAAGTAAAATGTGTAACAGCGATTAAACCCCTCCGTCCTGCGGACACCTCCCCTAAAAACAGGGGAGGAATATGAAAAGAAAATGGTATTTGTATTGTCTCCCTGTTTTAGGGGGACGAGCGAAGCGGAGGGGGTGAATATATGCAATACAAAATGGAAAATAAAGAAAAAGATTACCAATGCTGTAACAGACACGAGTTGCTTGATGCACGCAGACAGCTACGTAAAGCGGGCGAACCCGCTGAGGCTGTCTTGTGGAAATGTATAAAGTCGCGTCAGATACTTGGATTTAAATTCAGACGTCAATTCAGTGTAGGACCATATATTCTTGATTTTTATTGCCCATAGGCCAAATTGGGTATTGAATTGGATGGAGCCGGTCATTGCACAATTGATGGTGTGAAATACGACCAACAGCGTTCCGCTTACTTGTTTAACGAACGCAACATAAAAATACTCAGGTTCGAAAATAGAGATTTGTATTATAATCTCGAAGGAGTTTTAAATGATATTACTTGTTATTTGAGAACAATGAAGCAAAACGTGTTACAGTGATTAACCCCTCCGTCCTGCGGACACCTCCCCTAAAGGCAGGGGAGGAATATGATTTGATGAAATTGTATTTATATTGTCCCCCGGTGTTAGGGGGACGAGCGAAGCAAAATGTGTAAAAGTGATTTAACCCCTCCGGTCTACGACCACCTCCCCTAAAAACAGGGGAGGAATATGATTTGATGAATTTGTATTTATATTGTCCCCCGGTGTTAGTGGAACAAGTGAAGTAAAATGTGTAACAGCGATTAAACCCCTCCGGTCTACGACCACCTCCCCTAAAGGCAGGGGAGGAGTATGATTTGATGAATTGGTATTTATATTGTCCCCCCTGTTTTAGGGGGACGAGCGAAGCGGATGGGGGTAAGACTAAATAATGAAATAATTATGTACAATCCAAAATCGACAATAGCAACCGAATTTATTTGTGACAGCGAGATTCGCTCCACAATGCAGTATGCGCGTGAGAATTGCGACAATATTGAACTTGTGAAGAGTATCCTTGACAAGGCACGCAGTTTCAAGGGAATTACACACCGCGAGGCGGCACTGTTGCTCGAATGCAATGACCCTGCCGTGGTGCAGCAGATATACGCGCTTGCCAATGAGATAAAACACCGTTTCTATGGCAACCGTATTGTGATGTTCGCGCCGCTGTATCTGTCGAATTATTGCGTCAACGGTTGCGTGTATTGCCCTTACCATGCAAAGAACAAAAGCATACACCGCAAGAAACTGTCGCAGGAGGAAATACGTGCCGAGGTAATAGCACTGCAGGACATGGGGCACAAGCGCCTCGCTCTTGAGGCAGGCGAGCACCCGCTCATGAACCCCATCGAGTATATACTCGAGAGCATAAATACCATCTACAGCATAAAGCACAGGAACGGTGCCATTCGCCGCGTGAATGTGAACATTGCGGCAACCACTGTCGAGAACTACCGTCGCCTGCGCGATGCCGGCATAGGTACATATATTCTCTTCCAGGAGACATATAACAAAGCAAATTATGAGGCACTGCACCCCACAGGTCCCAAAAAGGATTATGCATGGCACACCGAGGCCATGGACCGCGCAATGCAGGGCGGCATAGACGATGTCGGCATTGGAGTTCTCTTTGGACTCGAGACCTATCGTTACGATTTCGTGGGCCTGCTCATGCATGCCGAGCATCTTGAGGCAACATACGGTGTCGGCCCTCATACCATCAGTGTACCGCGCCTTTGCAAGGCCGACGATGTCGACACCGCCGATTTTGAGAACGCCGTGCCCGATGACATCTTCTACAAGATTGTTGCCATAATACGCATTGCCGTGCCATATACCGGAATGATAATCTCCACACGAGAGAGTGCCAAGAGCCGCGAGCGCCTGCTCGAACTTGGAATCTCACAGATAAGCGGCGGCTCACGTACCAGCGTAGGCGGCTATGTCACCGAGGAGACTCCCGATGAAAACTCCGCACAGTTCGACATTGCCGACCACCGCACGCTCGACGAGGTGGTGCAGTGGTTGCTCGACCTCAATCATATCCCCAGTTTCTGCACTGCCTGCTACCGAGAGGGACGCACCGGTGACCGTTTCATGACACTGTTGAAGAACGGCCAGATATCCAACTGCTGCCTCCCGAATGCACTTATAACATTGAAGGAGTATATCAGGGACTATGCCTCGCCCGCCACACGCGAAAAAGGCGAAGCGATGATAAAGCGCCTGCTTGCCGATGTTCCCAACGAACGTGCCCGTTCCAAAGCGGCCGAGTACTTGGAACGCATAGACAACGGCGAAAGGGATTTCCGGTTCTGAAAGGCGATGTGTTTGAAATATATGAGAGATTGAGGTATATTATTTACATTCCGTAAAAGTCAAGATAGTCCAAATGGATGGCTCCTATTATGGAGTCGTTTATATCACTATAAATATATTCTAATCTTATGTCAGCCAGTTCAAGAGTTTTGGAAAGTGAAATATTGAACTCTTTTCGAGTCTCATTTGTAACAGTGAGTAGATTTGTCATTATTTCCTTTTTCGACTCTTCTAAAAAATCCTTCCATTCCTCTTCGCTTACTTCTGACTTGTCGAATTCGAATTGGTACAAATAGGTTATGAGTTGCTCGGTGATATCAATCCTTTTCAGCACGAAACTATCGTCGAGTCTCATTGGTGTCTCTTTGCTCAGTTTTTTACATTCTTCCATAATGCCATGTTTGAAACCTGCTGCAAATTCTTTATCTTCCTCACTTGCATAGCTGTAGCTTTCTTTGAGAATGTTTATTTCCTTTGGTTTTATGTCATAAACTTCTTTTTTGTCAGTCTTGTCAGTCTTAACGTAGGCATATAAGAGAGCAAGTAAGCAGCCTATTAGAATTGACACTGTTTTTTGTGAGACATTTTTCATAATTACTGGGTTTTTATTGTTAAACATTTGGTGTTGTTCCATAAAATCCGCGCGTGAGTATATAAAAAAGAAAAGCGCAGACCCTCGTCATACGCCTCCTGGTTCACCACAAACCATTACAATCTATGAGAAAGCCCGCGCCTGTGCGCAAACTCTCAACGATTGTAATATATTGCTCGTTCATTACTCGAGGTGGTGATTCAGAGGCGACTGAGCAAATTATGTAAAATGTTTGTATTCGGTTGCCCGATTACATTGCGAAGATAGATTAAAGTTTGTAAATAATGAAATTTTTAATGTGAAAAAGGGTGTTTTGTAAATACAACTTTTTTTGTTTCCTTTGCATCTGTTTAACACCATTAATTATCATGACCTCAGTAGCTCGTTCAAACCGTTATCATATAGCTATTTTCGGCCGTAGGAATGCGGGGAAGTCCTCGCTTGTGAATTGTATTGCGGGGCAGGATGTCTCCATAGTTTCCGATGTTGCGGGAACAACTACCGACACTGTGTGGAAAAACATTGAACTGCCGGGTGTGGGGGCGGCTGTGATTGCCGATACCGCCGGGTTCGACGATGCCGGTGAACTTGGCTCCATGCGTGTTGATGCGGCGCGCAAGGTGCTTGGGCAGGCCGATGTCGCCATTCTTTTGCTTGGTGAATATGACGGCGATGCCGCGCTCGAAAAGCAATGGCTTGCGCAAATAAATGAACAGCAGATGCCTGTGATTGTTGTTGCCGGCAAGTGCGACAATGATGGTAGTGCGGAGCGCATTATTGCGTGGCAGAAGGCTTTGGGATGCGATGTCATTCCTTTTTCGGCTGTCACTGGCGAGGGGCGCGAGGCGCTGCTTGAGCGCATTGCACGGCAGTATATCCAAGACGATAACCTTGACGATATAACCTATTCACTTGTGAAAACCGGCGATGTTGTGGTGCTTGTGATGCCGCAGGATGCATCGGCTCCCAAAGGACGCATCATTCAGCCACAGGTGCAGACATTGCGTAACTTGCTCGACAAGCATTGCATCCCGCTCTGTTGCGCTCCCGAGGAACTGCCGCAACTTTTGCAGTCGTTGGTTGCAGCGCCACAGCTGATAATAACCGATTCGCAGGTGTTTGCACAGGTTGAGAAGATGACACCGCCGGGAACAAGACTGACATCCTTCTCGGTGCTTATGGCGCGTCATAAAGGTGACATTGATGCTTTCCGCAACGGGGCACGGGCACTGCTTGCCTTGCAGCCGGCGGCACGTGTGCTCATAGCCGAGGCTTGCAGCCACATTCCGCAGAACGAGGATATTGGACGTGTGAAGTTACCGCGTCTGTTGCGCAAAAAGTTAGGCGAGGGTTTGAAGATTGATGTTGTGGGCGGCAACGATTTCCCCGAAGACCTTACCGGTTACGATATTGTTATTCATTGCGGGGCATGTATGTTCAACCGCCGCACGGTTCTTTCTCGTGTGCGCCGTGCAAAAGCGCAAGGTGTTCCCATAACAAATTATGGCATTGCCATTGCAGCACTCAGTGGAATACTGGATAGGGTGGTCGTGTGACAATTCGGCCGAATTGATTATTAATACATGATTCTTGTGTTATGCTTGGCTAAAATTGTTTCAGAAGTTTGGCGAACTGTTACCAGAGCGCACCATTACGGCGCTGTCCGGCCAAAAGCCAAGCTGTTCGTCGGTTTTGAATAAAATGGTGTTGTTGCTGAAAAGCTCCAATGTTACTGCGCAATTTGTATCAAAGAAGTGCCCTTCGGCTTTGTTGCCATGCTTGGGGATGAATAGACGAGCCTGTGGATGTAGATTGCCTTCGTTGTCACAAACTGGCATTTGTATTCTTGCGCCTCCCAAAAACACGCCACCGGCGGTGAGTAGCAGTGAGTCTCCTTTAGCATTAATACTTATACCGAATTTCTGCCAGGAATCATTCTTTTCCCACTCCCATATGCCGATAAACGGTGATGGAACAATGTCGGCAACATCAAAGTCGTTATGATTAGTAATACTTGCATCTGGAACAAATTCCTTTTCCTTATATAAATCTGTTATCTCTGTTGAAAAAGGAGTATTTTCACTATTCTTGCGGATTAGCACTCCGCTGTTGGGCCAATAATTCACCGTACCGTCAATTCTGAACGTAAGTGTATCTAACGACTTCAACTCAAAGATAGTTGGATAATATTCATTCTTGGGGTAATTCTGGAAAATACTGAAATATTGATTTACAATCGTGCCTATAACCTTGTTTCCGCTTTCAGGTACAGTAGTGCATATCTGCGGTATGGCATCTCCCTTGCTGTCTTTCAATGGATTACCTGTCATATAAAAAGGTTCTTCCCTCTCCCAATAGAAGGCTATGAGTAAAGAATCATTACGCTTCCCAATACGTACCGAGAGATTCTTAATGGTGTCGTTATTTTCAATGCTCTCCCAATAACCTACAAAAGGCGAAGGTGAAATGCCTGCTACATAATGCATCTTGTTGCTGTTACATGCGGTAATGCATAACACAAGAAAAAAATGCAATAACCTTTTCATAAATCCATTATTCAATATGTCTACTTTTAAAAATTGTATCACAGCCCAATTTGTTGCCAATGTCGTTTATTCTGTAAAACCAACCTTTGATATAACGTTTTTGTTCCGGATTTCTATCTACAATGCCATCACAATGGTCTGCACGAGATTTTTGCAGTTCTTTCTTTAACCATTTATCATCAACTGCATTTACCGCTTTGTTGGTTTTATCGCCAATAAAGCCATCTTCTATTAAATTATGTCCTTTTTTGTTAAGGACTTTCTGTAAAGAACCTATAGCCTTTTGAGGACCGGAGTTGACCGAAAAGTCATATACAAGTTTCATGACATCAGTGTTGTCCAATAAACCAAATCCACGCGCATCCCATTCTGCTTTATATAAATCTATGGCATCTTTCTTCGTTAAATCCTTTACATCGTTGACATTGACATTCGCTTTTTTCTTGTATGCGTCAAGAAACTTTTGGGTTATACCCATGTTCGTCTTGCCTCCTTTATCAAGTGGATCATTTACATAACCACCTTCGTAATTTAAAACTAAAGGGATTGTTGCATAAAATAAAGAGTCACTACGATGTTTTTGTTTAGACAATGAATCTTTATTTCCTTTCCCTAATTCATCAAGATGTTCAGGAGCTACTTCGCTTTTTATAGAATCCCCATTTGAATAGTTTGCTATGTGATAGTATCTAGTCGTTGAGGAGGGGCTCGTCAAAAAGTGTTGAACGGCTTTCTCCTTTCTTCTCTCTACTACAAGATCTTCAATACTCTCAGATTGAAATTCTTCAATCATTTCCATTTCATCATTCATAGTCGTATCTTATTAATTTGAATGATGCAAAAGTATAACACAAATATACAAAGCAAGTTGTTGAAATACCAAACTAAACAAAAGTATTTTCCTTTTATGTTATTGGTGAATTTTAATCGTACAGAAATTTGTAATATAACGTGAGTTCGATATAAGCTAAACCAAATCGCGAACCTGTTTATTTCGATGGAGCATAGCGACGAGACGTGTTGTTGAGGGCATGCCCGAAAAAATCTCAAAATATTGCGAAAAACGAGATCTCTCACGTAGCGTTAGTTCGCTATCGCTCATCGAAAACATCTTTTAATATTTTACCAAGGTATGGTCGAGATGACAAAATACGCTAAATTTTAGTATAAATTCTTATATCGAACTCAC
>JAZRRI010000079.1:0-31048 GCA_045650605.1 Bacteroidaceae bacterium
ACTTCTTTGAAATTGCTTTCGCTCGCTTACACGTAACTTTCCGCCCTTGGCGGGGAATTACCTTTGCAATGAAGATTCATTGACGTACCCTATGCATTATAGTGCGTAGAATGGTAATATTTTTAAACCGGCACCATCAAAATCACAGCGAACAGCCGTGCAAGCAGAGGAAACAGGACAAAATTTGTTTGAGCGGTGCATATACGCGATGCTGTTATTGCGTGAAAAGCGAGTTGTTTTGTCCCCGATGCTTGAACGAACAGCTGTTTGCGGCACCATTGCGAGCGAGCAATGTTTGCGACGACAATGCGAAATCAGCATTGTTTGCGACGACGGGAGCTTTAGCTCCCCAAAGGAGTGCGCTTCAGCGCTCAGCCGGCCGAGGGATGTCGCTTGCGACTCGCGAGCAAAAGGCTGTTATGACTGATTTTGCCGGTGCCGGGCGCTTTGCTACTTTGCCTTTAGCCCCTTCGGGCGGCGACCGTTGGTTCGCGCGACGAAAGTAGATGAAAGAAAGACTTGAAGAAAATACAAGTGAACAATTAAGGTTGGAGACTGCCGTGAAATGTAATGGTGAGCGAAAGCGATACCGACACTGTTTTTTGCGACCATTCCTCAATATCTCACTTTCATAATTTTTAATTTATATGCTTATCCACACTAAATTTCTACTGAGCCATGATTTCCCAATCATCCGGGATTCAAACCGCACGACTTCAGCGAAATATCCGGTATAAAGACAGAAAGCCTGTCTACCCAAGCGATAGACAGGCTTTCAAGTCAATAAATAATCTTGTACAAGCGGTTACATATTCAGCAACACGCAGGTTTATTTGAAGAGTCCTTTCGCAGCTTTGAATATCTGCTTGGCAGCCTCCTTTTTCTTCTCCTCCTTTGTCATTGTGGTATCGCCCTTGACAACATTTTCAACATCAACGCCAAACAGCTTGCCCACAGCCTCTTTAGTTGCCTCTTTTGCTGCATTCTTTGCAAGAGATTCAAGGTCGACCTTCACTTTGGGCGAATTGAACTTGCCCTCAATTGTCATGTCAACCGTGCCAAGTCTCGAAACCCCGCCAAGCGACTCGGGTATTGTAATCTTACCCACATAATCAATGGTCTGGTCGAGGCCTGTAGAACCCGACACATTCATCCTGCAATCACCAAGTTTCACATCAAAAGGTTTCGTTATTACACGGCCGTCGCTGATGGTAAATTCAACCCTTACATCCTTTACGCTCGTTTTCTTGAGTTCGGGTTTCTTGAGAATGTCTGCCACCTGCTGTATTACGGTAACACCGTCGAGACTTACATCCTTTGTCGTGAGCAAGCCACTGCCTTCAAGAGAGTGCAGTTCCGGGCTCATCGTCTCGTCCAACTTCGTATTGATTTTCATCTCGCCCGAGAATGCCCCGGTGATACCGCCGAATATCGGAGCCATCTTCTGCACCACACCCAGTTCCTTATACGCTTGCGCAAAGACAATATCAGAGAGTTTCAGCGAAGCATTGAATTCCGGTTGCACTTCTGCAGGGGCTTTGTAAAAACCATTTACCACAACTTTGCCGCCCATGGTCTCCAAAGAGAGGTTCTTCATATCAACCTTTCCCTCATCAATATCCAAGTTTCCGTTCACGTTCCTGAATGTAAAATTGCCGAAAGCGAGTTCCTTGAAAGTGGCATTCATTGCAAAGTCAATATTCTCGGGAACCCTGATTACCGCAAGCGCAGCAGTGTCCGGTGCAGATACGGCTTCTGTTTCGTCGGTCACAGCGGTATCATCTGCCATGAAATCATTCAGATTGAAACTGTTGCTCCTGACATTGAGATTTCCTTTGATTGTCGACCCCTTGAGCAGATACCCAATATAGTTCTCGAACCTGCTGTCAACAGTGAGGTCATTGTCACCAATCATTACCACAGTCTCATCGAGTTGCAGATAACGCGGAGTGAATGACAACTGCGACTTCTTTATCTCGATATCGGGCATGCCGTCCATTGCAAGGAGCATATCGGTGAGCCTTAGATTACCTGATGCAGCTATTTTGTCATACATTCCCCTCTCAATGCTCGACATTCTTCCCTTTATGCCCATGTCGGCATTCACAACACCGTTGAGCGCCATCTCCTCAAGCGGATATATCTCCTTTACCTTACCAAGGTCGAGCACACCCTTTGCTGCCACATCGAACTGCATGTCGCTCATTGGAGTGGAGAGTGTCGCCGACACGCTGAACGGGTTATTTGCCATCACAAAGCTCAGCGGAGCAACCTTAACCACAGTTCGGTCAAGAGAGCCACCGGGGTTTGATATATTTGCTGCGACATTAATCCCGCTCACTCCTGCCGGCAGCGAAGGGTACTGGAACATGGCATCCTTTACGTCAAGTTCCACGTTGAATTCGGGTACAATGCTGTCACCGATAAGGGAGCCCTTCGCATAAGCACCAAGCTTTGCCTGTCCGTCGGTCTTCAACCCTTCGAAATCCCGGGTATAGATGGCGGGAACGAGCGAGAGAATTTCCTTGAAACCAATCTCGTTGCTGTTGAGCCTGAGATCCATCTCCATGCCGTTGTCTGTCATTGCCACCCAACCGTCAACTGCAGCCTTTATGGCATTCAGTTCAAGAGTATTCTCCTTGAGTGTAAACTTGTTGTTCTCAAGGTCTGCATCGACATTCATGTCGGCAGCAATGCGGGCATTGTTGATGAACGGCACACCATCCATGCTGAATGTCAATGCATTGATGCTTGCCACAAGCTCCAGCAATGTACGCGAACTGCCAAAATCGCCCGAGCACTCCGCGTCCATTCCAATAATGCGCGCATACATGTTCCCAAGGCGGTCGTCATATACAAGACCGAAATTGTCAATAACAAGTTCTTGCAGTTTTATGCGGAACGGAGAGCTGCTCTCTTCGGTGTCATCCTCCTCGCCGCTATCCTTCATCACGTCCCAATTGACAGTGCTGTCGGGCAGCACAACCGCCGTTACTGAGACATTGTCAAGCAGAATCTTCCTGATGTCGAATCCCTCATCGCCGAACAACGACATAACATTCACCGCAGCAGTTACCTCGCCTGCAGAAAGCAACGTATCATTCTCGAACTGCCCCACTCCCTTGAGGTAGAAATCCTCAATAGTGAGCGAAGCCAAAGGGAAATTACGTATAAGGCTTATGTCAAGACCGCCGAAATCAAATTCGGCATTCAGCATCTTGTTTCCCTCTTTCTTTATGAGCTCTTCAATCCCGCCTTTGAAAAAATATGGGACCGACAGCAACAGGAGCAACACAACTGCAATGAATGCCACAAATATCTTAAGAATCCTTTTCATTGTCGCTAATATGTTCCTAATTATTCAAAAACGTGCTTTCCGTAATCAACACCTTTCAAACGGTAATATACTGCCTCACTCTGCAGACGTTTGATGAAATCGTCATAATTGCGCAGTTCGGCAGGTGTCCATCCGGCCTCGGCTACAGCAGCCAAACGTGGCAACATAAGATACTGCACCACCGAAGGCTCAACAACCCACTCGGTCCAGAAATTGGCCTGTACACCAAGATATTTAGGCTGCAGCTCCTCGGCAATACCATTCATTGGCTTGTAGTTGTACACGCGCTCAACTGTCTCGTCGCCGTAGCCTTGTGATTTGGGCTCGGTTTCCAGTTTCGACTGGCGACGGTTGATGTAGTAAGGAATCTGTGGCGAAAGTATGGTATTCATGCCGCGCATTGCAGCATCCTTTGCGGCGCCATCGGCACCAATCCATGCCATAATGGTTATATCCTTTCCCAAAGGCTCTGTATTGCCGTGCAACACCTCATTCCAAAAGACAAGCTTACGCTGCTTGTCGGCAGGTTTCTGTGCAACATGGTCGAGCAACTGCTTGTAGAAGTGAATCTGCAAATCGCGGTAGTTCTCCGAACCAATCTCCTTGAGCAGTGCCTGACAATCACTGTTGCGCTCCCATTTATATGTGGGGCACTCGTCACCGCCAAGGTGTATGTAGCCGAATGGGAACAACTCTGTAAGTTCGTCAATAACATCCTTTGCAAACTGCACGGCAAGCGGATTTGCCACATTTATGACATCGCTCGACACACCCTGCCACAACCACACATCGTGTTTGTTCTCGGGGTCACAAGCCAGAAATTCGGGGTAAGAAGCCACAGCAGCCTGTGAATGGCCGGGAATATCAACTTCGGGGATAATCTCCACAAAACGCTCCTTTGCATACTCCACAACCTCATTTATGTCCTTGTGGGTGTAGTAACCGCCGTAACGTATACCGTCGGGCTTAACATCGCCCCATGCACACACCTTGCTGTCGCGCCATGCACCTACCTCTGTTAGTTTAGGATATTTCTTTATCTCAATGCGCCACCCCTGGTCCTCGGTCAAATGCCAGTGGAAACGGTTCATCTTGTAGGCCGCCATCACGTCTATAATCTTCTTTATCTCCTCTTTGCCATAGAAATGACGACCTTCGTCGAGCATGAATCCACGCCAAGAGAAACGTGGTTCATCAACAATAAAGACACAAGGGACTCTCCACTCCTCAACACTATCATCAGGCACTCCGGCCATCACATTGCGCGGCATAAGCTGCTTTAGTGTCTGGAACGCATAGAAGAAGCCTGCTGGTGTTGATGCTGCGATGTCTATTCTTTTCGGGGTAACAGATAGCCTATAAGCCTCTTTGAGCATATATTCATCGACATACAACACAATGTGCGCATCTCCCTTCTTTGCGGATTCTTCCACATGTAAACCAAGGAACAGACCATCCTTCAGCCTATCTTTGACAAGCTTTACACCGGTTGTTTTCTTTATCTCCCTGACAAAATTGTCCACGACAGCATCAATGCCGCCATCCTTTATTTTGGGATAACACAGTACGACCTTCCCATTGAAAGAAAACTCACCCTCTTCTATCTGCATTTCGGCAGGTTTGGGAATGATGGAAATCTCTTGAGCCTGCAGTGAAACGCATAGAAGCAACAGCAGTGCAAACACTATTCTTTTCATATTATAACAGATTATAAGTTAATGATTCTCATTAAACAAACGCAATCTCTCTTCAAGCATTGCATAATGGTGTGGCTTTATGTTTGACGAACATGCCCTGATACCCTTTCGCACACCGCCTGTAGTGGCAAGGTCAATACCACTGACACCGTAATATAGCAACTCCTTGAGCAGCTCGCCGCCATCCATATCCTTGTAACCTATGGTAAAGAAGAAACCGTCGCTAACGGGTTCGTCGACATCCTTGTCATAGACAATGTTGAACCCATTGCGCAACAGTATATCCTTTATGCGCGCCGTGCGCTCGGCATACTCCTTTATGTCACCCACAAAGTCATATTCACCGTCACACGCAGCCTTGAACATTGCCGCCAGTGCACATTGTGCCGAATGTGAAACACCCGACGAGAATGAGTAAAGGAAAATATACGCAAATGCCGCGCCGAAACGCGCTATGCCATAGCGTTGTCTGAGGGCATCATATGCGCGGTTGTACAAGGCATCGGAAATACACGCAACGGCAATCCTCTGCCCCGCATAGCTGAATATCTTGGATGCGCTGATAAGCAGAACATAATTGTCGGTATATTTTGACACGCTCGGTTGGAACGGCGGCTCGAACGAACGGCCCATATCACGACGAAAATCCATTGTCATATAGGCCAAATCCTCAATCACCACAACATCGTGCTTTGTTGCCAGGCGACCTATTATTTCAATCTCCTCCTCCTTCAGACACATCCACGTGGGGTTGTTTGGCGACGAGTAAAGCACGGCACAGATGTTTTCTTGTGCAAAGTAACTTTCAAGTTTCTCCTCAAGTTTCTCGCCACGATACTCCGCAATGTCAAACGATGCAATCTTCACACCAATCACCTGTGCCTGCATCTTCTGCACCGGAAAACCGGGGTCAATGTAGAGCACCGTGTCGCGTTTTTCGTCGAGTTGCGATGCAAGCATCAACGATGCGAACGAAGCCTGCATCGACCCTACAGTAGGGATGCAGCCATTCGGGCTTATATCCGTATCTACAAACGCTTTGACAAAACGCGAAGCCTCGTTCTTCAGTTCCGGTATACCGTCTATTATAGGATACACCGATGCTACACCGCGCTGCAGCGCCTCGCACTCGGCACGCACGCCAACCTCGGCAGGCGGCAAACCGGGAACCCCCATCTCAAAATGGATGAATTCAGTACCGGTACGTGCCTCAACAGCACGCACCACTGCCCCAATCTGACGTATTGATGCAGAGCGGATATCCTCAATCTCAAGTTCTTTTACGATTGAGTCTACGATTTCTGAATTTACTATATGCATTTCTTATAGGTCTCCTCCTTAAACCGTTCTTGGCTCTTTCCATTCTTTCGGCTTTCCTCAACAACCTCTTCGTTTTGGCCTTGCCGAGCACCCTCTTTGCAGCACGGGATATATCCTTTCCCTTTTTCTTGTAGATGATATATAACAATATTGGTATCATAGCTGCAAAGTCAAATATAATGTTTACAAAGATGTTTGTTAAAACGCACTCTAAAAACGCCCCTTTGTTGTATAAAAGGTTCAATGACAAGGGTTGCGCAGTTTCTGTAGTCAGGAGTTTAGTGAACCTAAATGACTAACTACAGAAACAAGCGTAACGCAGTCAGTGACCTTTAATACAAACAATTCAAGATGTTATTCAAAGCCGTTAGTACAAGGCTTGCAGCGTTGGGAAACACCGGAGTTTAGTAAACCTAAATGAGGATGTTTTACAAGACTGCGTAACGCAGTAATAACGGTTTTGAACTACATCGACTTAGTCTTCCATCAATTTGCGGTATCGTGCCTTCTTCGGCTCCTCAATACCAAGGCGACGCATCTTGTTCTCCTCATAGTCAGAGTATGAACCCTCGAAGCAGAAGACATTGCCGTCACCCTCGAATGCGATGATGTGTGTACATATACGGTCGAGGAACCAACGGTCGTGGCTGATTACAACGGCACAACCCGCAAAGTTCTCAAGGCCCTCCTCAAGCGCACGGAGTGTATTCACGTCAATATCGTTGGTAGGCTCATCGAGGAGGAGCACGTTACCGCCCTCTTTCAGTGCCATTGCAAGGTGCAGACGGTTGCGCTCACCACCAGAGAGCACACCGCACTTCTTCTCCTGGTCGGCACCCGAGAAGTTGAAGCGTGAAAGGTATGCACGCACGTTGATTTCCTTGCCACCGAGGCGCATAAGCTCGTTACCCTGGCTCATTACCTCGTATACGCTCTTGTCGGCAACAATATCCTTGTGGTTCTGGTCAACGTAAGCAATCTTAACTGTCTCACCGACCTCGAATGTACCCTCGTCGGCAGTCTCAAGACCCATAATCATGCGGAAGAGTGTTGTCTTACCCGCACCGTTGGGGCCGATGACACCCACGATGCCGTTAGGTGGCAACATGAAGTTGAGGTTGCTGAAGAGATGTTTGCTGCCGAATGACTTGCCGATATTCTCGGCATTGATAACCTTGTTTCCCAAGCGTGGACCGTTGGGGATAAAGATTTCGAGTTTCTCCTCGCGCTCCTTCTGGTCCTCGTTAAGCATGCGCTCGTATGAGTTAAGACGTGCCTTACCCTTTGCCTGGCGAGCCTTTGGTGACATGCGCACCCACTCGAGCTCACGCTCAAGAGTCTTGCGACGCTTGCTTGCACTCTTCTCCTCCTGCTCCATACGCTTTGTCTTCTGGTCGAGCCAAGACGAGTAGTTACCCTGCCAGGGAATTCCCTCGCCACGGTCGAGTTCAAGAATCCAGCCTGCAACGTCGTCAAGGAAGTAACGGTCGTGGGTTACGGCAATTACAGTACCTTCGTACTGGTTCAGGTGCTGCTCAAGCCAGTCGATACTCTCGGCATCGAGGTGGTTGGTAGGCTCATCGAGCAACAGCACATCTGGCTTCGAAAGAAGCAGACGGCAAAGAGCTACACGGCGGCGCTCACCACCGGAGAGGTGGTCAACGAGTTCATCGGGAGCCGGGCAACGCAGGGCTGCCATGGCACGTTCCAACTTGCTCTCAAGGTTCCATGCATCGGTTGCATCAATTATATCCTGCAGCTCGGCCTGACGCGCAAAAAGTTCGTTCATCTTGTCGGCATCCTCGTAATACTCAGGCAAACCGAACTTCATATTGATTTCCTCATATTCTGCAAGTGCATCTACTGTAGCCTGCACACCCTCTTTCACGCAATCCATCACGGTCTTGCCATCCTGCAAGTGCGGCTCCTGTGGCAAGTAACCCACAGAGTAGCCGGGCGACCAAACCACATTGCCCTGATAGTCGTTGTCGAGGCCTGCGATAATCTTCATCAATGTAGATTTACCCGCACCGTTCATACCCACGATACCAATCTTTGCACCGTAGAAGAACGAGAGGTAAATATTCTTCAAAACCTGTTTGTTTGTCTGCTTGATTGTCTTGCTCAAGCCCACCATCGAAAAGATGATTTTCTTGTCATCAACTGTTGCCATAAATCTATTTTAATTGTTATTTTATTCCCAATTTAGAAACATTTCGCGAAGATAACAAAATTTTCGCGAATTACGGCAATAAAAAAACCTTATAAATAAAGAGCGCAAAGAACAACCCTCGCCCTGTTAAACAAGGTTAAAAACTTCAAAGTTTGTAATAATCAGCCTTTAAGAACGTTTATACAATTAAAACACAAACAAAACCATTAAAACACAAACAAAACCATGAAAAACTTCATCATTAGATTCTGGTGGCTCTTCCCCGTGCTTTTTGCAGCAGCAATATTTTCCATTGCCATCACACCATCGTCTTGGACGGCAATGGTTTGGGAAATTTCAATACTCCTGACATCCATGGCATTGATAACGTCATGGATATTACTGCTCATATTCAAAAAGTGGTGGAGATTTCTGTTTTCATTCATATTGGGAGCGCTTACAGTAACCTTTTTCGTCTATATACTGATGATAGGCTTTGAACAGGCTTTCAACCCCGGCCCCGATGATTTCGGCAAGGAGCATCCCGTGCCCACATGGTTGGACTATAACCTCCCGCTCGAAGAGGGAGAAGAGCCACCCTATCCCATCGACAGCATTGCGTCTAACACTTGGCTGCAAATATGGAACGATTTTCAGGGCGGAAAGTATACATACGAATTCCACCACCCGGCACTTGAAGAAGGATGGATATACCTGCGTTGCTACGAGGCAACTGAAAACATACCGCTCTCACCCGAGCGCATTTCGGCCGCAAGCATGGTAGCAACACCCTCTACCACATCATTCTCAAAAGTAGTTGAAAAGCAGTGCTTCACAATCTATCCCGGCGATTGGGGCGATTACTATGCCGCGCGCATAGAGGTTTGGCACAAGGATGCCAAGACAGGCAAGGAGAGGAAACTGATGGAAAAGGTGTACCGCGTCGAGGGCTGGCAGCGATAGGAAAATATGAGGGTAGAATATACGAAAAGTGAACCGCAAAGTTGTAATCTTTACGGTTCACTATATTGATAAAAGTTAGCAATAATATAGATGTTGCCCCATAGCTATATACCCTCACAATGCTTGACTTTGCCTCTCAGGCAGGACCGTTGGTTCGCTATGCCCAGCATGACAGGTTGCGCAGGGACAACATCCATATTATCACATTTATTGTTTCATGACACAGAAGCCGCCATCACTCGCGGCGGATGACGTCTGCCGGGTTCACCTTCATTATCAGCTTTATCTTGTGCCATGTGGTGAGCAGCAGCAATCCCAACGTGACAACCAATATAAAGACTCCATAAGGGCAATAGTACTCCATAAGACTCCTTTGCATTTTTGCACCTCCTTTTGTCGCCCAGTACATAAGACAGCACAGCAAAGGATATACAATGATGAATGTTACCAGATATGTAGTTACATAAGGAAGAATAAAGTGCTTGAGTATATCCTTTTTCCTTGCACCGTTAATCTTTCTCACGGCAATGTCCTTTTGACGTGTTGCCGCATCGAGTGAGATTGAGGAGTACACACTCAGCACCAACACGAGCATGCAGATGAAAACGAGAAGATAAGCAAGATGCAAAAGCGACGTGATTGGCTGATGAACCATACGGTGAAGTTCACCAATGGTATTCACCTTTACCTCGAAGCTCTCAGGGACATACTTGCGTATGATGGTCTCTATCGATTTCTTCACATCTTCAACCGATGCACCTTTTCTCACCCTGTAGAAGAAATCGGTATGGGCGGCCTCCTCTACACTGAAAACGAATCCGCACAACGGTACAAAGCCTTCACCACTGACAAATGTTTCGGACGTGAAAGGGAAGAGTTCATCCTCCATCACACCTGCAACCTGATATTTCCACAAATCACGGCTCACTGTTCCGTCAAAATTGCCGTTCTGCATAAGCCTCTCATGGAGCACCTTGTCCACGTACATATAGCCTCTATCGGACGACTTGACAAGCTTGCCGTTGACATTGATATTGAACATCTCAAAGAAATTGGGGTCACCCATGGCAAGCAGACGCGAATATACAGTATCACTACCTACTGCAACCGAGACATACATTTGGACATTTGATAATATGGTACAGCTATGGGCACTTGCCACAAGTTCGATATCAGGAAGATTCGCAATCTGGGGATGTATCTCATCCCAGAAATTCGTATAACGTGAAATTGCTATTATCCTCTCACGCTCTGCGCCCGAGAGTTGCCTTGGCAACCATCCTTTATCGACTTTATTGCCGAGTACTACGAAACCAAGAAGACATAAAAAGACTATCGTTATCGCGAACTGCAAGGCGAACATGATGTTCCTTGTCTTTTTTCCTTGGCGACGGCGCACCATTGCGCCCTTCATCTCTACACGGCGCAGCCTCAGTACGGGGAACAGCACAGCGACAAGTCCCACGGCCAGCGCAATGACCGTAGCCTTCAACTGCGACATAAAGAGTAGCCTGAAATCAACATACATATTGAAGTCAAGGTTCATATACTTTACATAGCTCAACGAGAGTTCACTAACAATACACGACACAAGGAACGACAACAGCAGCACCAGCACCACCTCGCTTGCAAGCAGTGCATAGAGTCCCTTGCTGTCCGAGCCCATACATTTGCGCAGGGCAATCTCGCGTTGGCGTGTGTAGAACATCTGGACCATGAATTTCATAAAATTCACGAAACCGATAATGAATATCAGCCATGAGAAAAGCTTGACGACAACGAGCACCAACCAGTAAGTTATATCACGTTCCTGTACTGACAGGTAAAAGCTTAATGGCTCACCATCGGCATGCGCTCTCCATTGGAAGGCATCGAGGTTCTCCTGTACCTCCTTTACCGAATACCCGTCCACAAGATCGGCCGAGACATGTACTGCTTTATTGCTATGCACCATCGGTACATACACCCAGGAGGTGACATCATTACCCATGTCAAGCACGCCTACTATGCGATAGGTGGTCGAGAAGTATTCGTGGCCTTCAAAATTCCCTTCATAGTCCACGGTTTTATTGAGACTGTCAGCTGCCAGCGTGATGCTCTTGCCTATTGCGCTTTCGGTATCGAAGATCTTCTTTGCAAGCCCCTTGCTTATGACAGCCTCGTTCCTGCCTATGGAATCGCGTCCTTCACGTATCCAGTAGGAGCTGTATTGCATTACACCATCGCTATACCTGAAGAAGATGTCTGATATACCGTGGACTTTCACCTCAAACGGAAGTCCCGGTTTGTTTTCAACATAGGTATTGGCACTTATGGGACGTAATGTCACACCAACTATGTTCTCCAGGCCCTCTACCCCGTTGTCCTTGAGTTGAAAGAACTCCGAGGCATGGCTTAATCTGCCGTTGAGATAGATAGTGCATTTGTTCTCAGGCTCTATTGAAGTCTCAAAAAAGAGGTTCATATAACCGTTGAATGTGAGACCGATTCCCATACACAGCACCGAGACCACGGTGTGGAACTTGTACTTGAGCAGTTGTCTCACTGCCACTTTCATATAGTGTCCTAACATGATATTACCGTATTTGAGGGTTATTGATGGATCTCTGTGGCTACCTGCCCGTCGAACATATTTATCACACGACCTGCATACGAGGCATCACGCAACGAGTGGGTGACCATAACCACCGTGGTGCCCTCACCGTTGAGTTGCTTGAGCAGTTCCATGACCTCAATACCGTTCCTTGAGTCAAGGTTACCCGTGGGCTCATCGGCGAAGATTATCTTGGGATTGGTGACAACGGCACGCGCAATGGCCACACGCTGTTGCTGACCGCCCGACAACTGCTGCGGGAAATGACCCGCACGGTGCGCGATGTCCATCCGTTCCATAGCCTCCTCGACCCTCTTCTTGCGTTCCTTTTTGGGAACACCCATATAAAGCAACGGCAATTCTATGTTCTCGTACACATTGAGGTCGTCGATAAGGTTGAAGCTCTGGAACACGAACCCGATGACACCCTTCCTGAGCGCCGTGCGCTCGTCCTCGCCAAATAGAGCCACATCGGTCCCGTTCAGGTAATAGCTGCCCTCGGTAGGGCTGTCAAGCAGGCCCAATATGTTCATCAATGTGGACTTGCCACAACCCGACGGCCCCATAATGGCCACGAACTCACCCTTTGCTACCTCTATGTCCACTCCATTGAGCGCCCAAGTCTCGACGTCCTCGGTGCGGAACACTTTCCTGATGTTTTCAGTCTTGATCATCTTTTCCATAATTCTATACAAAATTAAACAAATACATTATATTCCAAAATTCACTCACATACTATTTAAGCTTTACCCTTGCGGCATCAATGAACTCCGCGTATGATGATGTTATCACCACATCGCCTGGCTCAAGGCCCTCGATTACCTCCAGCTGCTTGGGGTTCTGCCGGCCTATTACAACCGGTGTACGCACGGCCACATCGCCGGTCTCGTCAAGGCGATAGACGTAATGCCCGGCCGATACGGAGTAGAAATCACCGCGTGGTATCATCAATGCATTCTCGGGCTTGCCCAACTCTACCTGAACACGCAGGCTCTTGCCCACACGAATGTTGTCGGGCTTCGCCCCGGTGAACTGTAGCTCTACATCGAATGCCTTACCCTTGACCTCAGGGACTACCCTTGTTATGAGCAACGGGTATTTCTCATCCTGCCAGGTTGTGGAGGCTGGCAATCCGGTGGATATGCGGTCAATGTAATATTCATTCAACGAGGCCTTCACTTTGTAGTCGTCAAGAATCTTGAGTTCGGCGACGCGCTCACCCCCGGATACCCTTTGCCCTACAGCAAACGACAGGCCACCCAACTGCCCACGCACAGGGCTGAGCACGACAAGGCTTGCGGCACGACGCACGACACGCTCATAGGCGTTGCGGCTGCTTGCAAGCTCATTATCAAGCAACGAACGCTGTAACACGGTCATCACAGAATCGTAACGGAGACTCTCGAGTGTGAGGCGTGTGCGCTCTTCATTGTACCTGTACTCATTCTCGGCAACCTCGAGCTGTGCCTTGCTCTTTATACCCATGGTAGCCTCTTCCTTGTCAAGATTATAGCTCTTGGTAAGGCGCGCCATCTCATACTCGGCCTGCGACACTTGCTGACGCAGTGTCAGGCTCTTCTGCTCCATCTGATAGCACTGCAGTGCATGGTTCATCTGCTGTTTCTCCCACAGTATTCTCTGCTCCTCAATCTCCCTCATGAGTTCAGGGTTATCAATGACAAGGATTGTGTCACCGGCCTCAAGCATGACTCCCTCACCGGCAACCACACGTGAGACGAAACCGCCCTCACTGCAGTTCACCTGTACGTTTGATATGGGCTGCACCACTCCCTCTACATCAATGTATTCACTGAACTCACCGAGCATAGCCTCGGCCATATCCACCTCCTTGGCCTTCACGTATACCGTGTACGGTGCAAGCAGCATAGGGAGAGTCACGCCAAGTACTGTAACGATTACCAGCCCCAGTAGCAATGAGTAGGCGTGTCTTACATACCACGGGCGTCTTTTGATTCTAATATCCATTATTCTTATATTTATATATTATTCAAAAACCATGCCGCCTGTCATACTGCGCAACCCGTAATAGAGGCTCCAGAAACGCTCTATGGCACTGATGTGGCCACGGTAGGCGGCATCCTTTTCCTGTGTAGCTTTATTGAAATCGAGAATGGAGGATTTACCGAGCATATACAGGCGCCTTGCGACATCGTAGCGTTGTTGAGCAAGCTTGGTTGTCTTCGCTGCAATCTCCACGCGATAGGCCTGCAGGTTGAACTGCCTGACAAGACGGCCTATGTTTATCTCGAAATCCTTGTACTCCTGCTCGACCTGTGTCTCGATGAGTTTGAGATTGGACTCTGCGACCTTTACACGGCCCTTACCCCTACCCCAATCAAGTATAGGCAAAGAGATGCCTATGCTTGCATATTCTTGGTCAAGCGGCGAACGGTAACTGCCCGGCAGGTTGTCGGCTGTCTGTGAAAGCCCCAGCTGGACATAGAGGTCGGCCTGTAGTCCCGAGTTAGCCTTTGCAACCGCAAGGTTGCTCTGTCCCTCAAGCACGCGCAGTTTAAAAGAGACCGGATCGGGGCTGTGCTCATATGCAAGAGCCAACGCTTTTGCTGGCTCTACCTGCAGGCTGGGGACCACGGGGTCTACCTTGACCTCAACTACAACGCCGTTGTTAATGGAGAGATAGGAACAGAGTGTCTGCATTGCATCATCGAGCAGGTTACGTGCACTCAGGACATTGGCCTCAGCCGACACCTTGTTGAGTTCAAGCTGCAGCATCTCGCTCTCGGTTATTCTACCGATATCGTACCGCCCACGCGCATACCTGTTCAACGTATCGGCCGAAGCGTAGTTGGAGAGTGCTATTTCAAGTTCTGTCTGCGCCTGTGCCACGGCAAAGAAATAGGTAACCGCGCGCGAGGCTATCAGTTCAATGCTCTCGTTGTAGCTCTTTTCGGCACGTGAATAATAGAGCGGTTCGATACGACGTGACCATTTGAGGGAGTTGTAGCCGAACAGTGTCTGCTGATAGCCTATCACCACCGGCTGCGAGTTGTAGGCCACAGTCTTGTTCGCGAACTCGTCATTGCGCAGGAGCGTACTCTTGAGGAAGAGCTGTCCACCGGTCAGGGCAATGTTCTGCGTGAGGCAGAGTGTCGCGTTAGTGCTCAGTTGGTTCTGCCCGACAAAAGAACTTGTACCATCGGGCAATGTTATCTTGCTTATCACACGGTTAAGCGCCGGACTCGACGAGAACGTGAGGGTGGGCAAGTAATTTGCCTTGTAGAACTTGTAGCTCCACTCCGAGGCAAGGAACGAGTGGCGCGCCGCCCTGGAATCGGACGAACGTGCTTGAGCAAGCATGACGGCATCGTTGAGAGTAAGCTCAAGTGTGTCGGGCACAGCGGCCGTCGCAGTGAGCGTTGAAGCCATCAGCAGGCAAAAGATAATCTGTTTCATAAATCAATTCGGTTTTATTACGTGAATGACACATCGTCACATTCATATAAGCAAATTGCGTGCCAAAGCACTTACTCTATTAGCACACAACAACTTATCAAAATTCAACAAAACACAACAGCGTGCATTAACGCACAAAAAACGTGCGATATCGAACACTTTTCAATGCTTATTTATAAAAATCAATTCTTATCTTTGCGGCAAACCGAGAAGATAAACTTCACTCGCTTTGATATACGCAAAAGTAAGCTTTGCGTATCTCGCTCGTTTGTAGTTATCTTTGCGGCACGCAGTAAGCCATAACCGACATGTATAAAGGAAAGGTACTTATCATAGATGACAATGAGGACGTGTTGTTCTCGCTGAACCTGTTGCTTAAGCCACACACCCAGGCAATAAGGGTGGCGACAGACCCGCAACGCATCGGGCACTTCATGAAGGTGTTCGAGCCCGACGTGATATTGCTTGACATGAACTTCACACGCGACGCCGTGAGCGGCCAGGAGGGTTTCAGGTATCTTGAGCAGATTCTGGAGATAGACAAGGACGCTGTGGTCATCTTCATGACGGCGTACTCCGATACGGAGAAGGCCATCAGGGCGATCAAGGCAGGAGCCACAGACTTCATCCCCAAACCGTGGGACAATGACAAGTTACTGGCAACCCTGAAATCGGGAATGGAGCTGAGGATGTCGCGCTTTGAGGTCACGAGCCTGAAGGAGAAGATAGTTGCGCTTGGCGGATACGGCAGTGCCGAAGGCCCGATACTTATTGGCGAGTCGCCGGCAATGCAGAGGATAAAGGCAAACATAGGGCGCTTTGCGATGACCGATGCCAACATACTGGTACTTGGAGAGAACGGCACAGGAAAGGACGTGGTGGCACGCCTCATTCACCAGATGTCGCAACGTAACGAGAACCCGTTCGTGGCGATTGACCTGGGCACAGTGCCCGAAACGTTGTTCGAGAGCGAACTTTTCGGTTACGAGAAAGGGGCGTTCACTGGGGCAGGCTCGGCCAAGGCCGGAAGAATGGAGGTGGCATCGGGCGGCACGCTCTTCCTTGACGAGATAGGTAACCTGTCACCGCAGGCACAGAGCAAGCTGCTAACAGCCATAGAGAAGCGCGAGATAACGCGTGTAGGCGGTACAAAGGAGCGCAATATCGATGTAAGGATTATATCGGCCACGAATGCCGACTTGCAGTCAATGGTAAGTGAGGGCACTTTCAGGCAGGACCTGCTCTACAGGGTAAACACCATTGAGATAGAGATTCCGCCACTGCGTGACAGGGGTGAGGACGTGATACTGCTTGCCGAGTATTTCCTTGAGAAATTCGCCGGCAAGTACAACAAGAAGATAAAGGGATTCAGCAGGGACTCGAGGATTATGCTTGAGAAATACCACTGGCCAGGCAACGTCAGGGAACTGCAGCACGCCATTGAGAGAGCCGTGATAATGGAGGACACGTCATTGATAAGGCCGTACAGCCTGATGATTCCGCAGAAGGAGCAGCAACAGAAGGCGTCCGTACACACTGGCGAGCTGACAATGAACCTTGAGGAGCTTGAGCGCGATGCCATAGAAAGGGCAATGAAACGCGCCAACGGCAACATAAGCCGTGCGGCTGAGCTATTGGGAATAACAAGATACGCGCTGTACCGCAAATTGGGCAAACAATAAAAGCAGACGGTTTCATGAAAAAGGAGTTCATCATAAACATAATACTCATAGCCACAAGCATTGCTGTCGCCGCCATTGCCTACATGCATTCTTTGTGGATGTGCGGTACGGGAGCTTCTATTGCCTGTGTGGCTATTGTATGCAGGCAGATAATGCTGTACACAAGGTTCGAGAAGATGCTTGAGAGCGAGAGAAAGCGCCAGAGGCAGTTACAGAAGAAATTGACGAGAAGCGAGATGGAGCTGCACTTCTACAAGCAATTGATTGACAAGGTAGATGCCGCTGTCATTATAGCCACAGACAACGGCCTTGCAGAGTGGCGAAACCGCGCTGCAGACAAGTTCATAGGCAACGGGGAGTCGATGCCCAAGGAGATTACCGACGCCGTAAGGGAGAACAGATACGAGCTTACGATAGACGGCACGGAGTACACCCTGAGCAGCACACGCATAACAAGCGGAGGCTCGTACCGCAATATTGTAGTGCTGAAGGATATACACAACTCCATCGAAAAGAGCAAGGTCGAGTCCTGGCACAAGTTGGTGAGAGTACTTACCCACGAAATAATGAACTCTATGACGCCTATTATCTCACTGTCGGCTACCTTGTGCGACAACATAAGGAACAGCACCGTGCTTGACGGAAACGAGGAACTGGAGAGCGTACGCCTGGGAGTTGAGATAATCAACAGGCGCAGCAGCAGCCTTCTATCGTTTGTAGAGAACTACAGGAAACTCACACGCCTGGCAGCCCCACAAAAGAGTTGTTTTACAATAAAGGAGTTTGTGGACGAATTGCAGAGGCTTTATACCGAGCCGTTCATCAGGTTCCGGATAGAGGGATGCGACAATGCGACCATCAATGCCGACAGGACACAGCTGGAACAGGTGCTCATCAACCTTATAAAGAATGCGCTCGAGGCGTGCGCAGAAAAAGCAAGATGCATTGACGAGAGCTGTGAAATATACACACAAGAGGTCGTCCTCACGTTCAGGATGGACACCGAGGAAGGAGACCGCAAGGCCATAATTGAGGTAAAAGATAACGGAATAGGAATTATGACTCCTGCAAAGGAGCAGATTTTCGTACCGTTCTTCACGACAAAGAGAAACGGTAGCGGAATAGGACTGTCACTCTGCAAACAGATTATCGTGAACCACGGAGGAATGATTGACGTGGTATCAAGCGAGGGAGAGGGATGTTGCGTAACCATCTCGTTGCCGAGGACGATTCCCTTGAACTGAAGACACTCACAAAAGAAGGCGTGGTGCTGATTGTCGACAGCAAACGCATACACCGATTACCGTTGTTGCATTTCATAGGCAGGATAAAGGGGTAGTTACATATTGCATCAAAAAAATCATCGGCATTATTCGGCTCTGGAATGATGCAGATGATTACGTTCTGAAAAGAGTTTTATTTACTTGACTTTCCAATATCCACCTTTAGCCGGACCGACACGTTCGATGGTGCCATCAGCTTTAAGATTAGCAAGATGCTTTTCTACGGCTTTGGCAGAAATGCCTATCTTCCCGGCAAGGAGTGTTGCGCTCAACTTGCCATTTTCTGAAAGCAAGGCGATGATTTTCTCCCTACTTTTTCAAGTTATCTCCCCGCTTAAACAAAATCTTGTTGGGAAGGAGCAAGCCGGTTATCACGAACGTACCATTACCGTCAACGTGACCTTTTGAAAAGCATATAAGCCACTACCAACAGGAATGTCGCAAATTCTGACAGCGGCAGTGCAAGCCACATGCCTTCAACGCCCATCACCTGGGGCAGCAACAGAAAGGCCGGGAACAGGAATACCACTCCACGCAACAGGGCGAAGATTGTTGAAGCGGCAACCTTTTCGATGCTCTGCAGATAGCCTATTGCAACAAGGTTCAGAATAAAGAAGAGGAAACCGGTTGCAAAATATGGGAAGCCCTCAATGGCAATCTGCGCGGCGGGGTCACTGGCGGCAATGAACAGATGCACAAGTTGCTCCGGAAAAAGCGTGAATGCAATGATTGAGAAAAGCGAGCTGATAACAGCCGCGCGCACTGAGATTGCGAGTGTGCGGTGCACCCTATCCCAGCGCCCTGCTCCATAGTTATAACTGATTATAGGTTGTGCCGACTGCGCTATCGAGTTACCGAACATAAACACAAACGGTGTATAGTAACACGCAATACCGTATGCACCCACACCGGCATCGCCCAGATATTTCATAAAGACAAAGTTTCCGGCAAAGAGCACAAATGCCATTGTAAGTTCGCCCAGCAGTGCCGAAAAACCAATCTTGCATTGGTACGCGATATTCCTTATTGAAAGAGTAAGGCTTATGGGCGACATCTTCACACCGCTCATCTTCAACGTGCCGGCATGCTTCACAAGGTAGACAAACGCCATCACACCGCCAATCACAGTGCTTATTGCCGATGCTATTGCTGCACCCTTCACACCCATTCCGAGCGGGAAGATGAAGAGCCAGTCAAAGAAGATGTTGAGCATAGCAGGTACCACATTGCACCACATTGCATATTTGGGAGAGCCATCGAGGCGAATGATAAACAGACCGACGATGGACCACATCAGCATTATGCCCGATGGGATTAGATAGACCAAATAATCCCTTACCAAAGGCATGAGTGTCTGTGACGCGCCAAGCATATACGATATCTGCTCGGGAGCAAGCAGTGCAAAAATCATTACGCCAATAGCCACAAAGGTTGAGAACCACATGGCTTGTGTCACGTTTATGCGTGCCGCCTTCACATTATTCTGCGAGAAATGGATTGACGCCACCACCGATGCACCCATTCCCACCATCAGCGCAACCCCCGTGAGTACAAGGAATATCGGATAGCAGATGTTAATGGCAGCAATTCCGTTGCTGCCCACTCCGTGCCCCACAAAAATGCCGTCGACCACCGTCAACAGCGACCAACTCACCATTCCCAACAGCGTGGGTATGAACATCTTTGTAAAAAGTTTTGAAATATTGGTTGTGCCAAAATCTATATCGTCCCTGCCTGCCATAAGAAAATTTTTTATGCAAAGATAATAAATTTGAGCTGAAATGTGAAAGCGCAAAGCGGAAAGCTGCGGATAAACGAGCGGGTGGAAGCTTGCTTACACACAAAGCGAGCGGAAGCAGGTTCAAGCACACGAAGTGTGGTTAAAGCGGAAAACTTACTCACAGTTTTCAATTTTAACCTTTAACCTTTCATATTTGGCAATGCGGGGCATCATATAAAACAGTTCCTCTGCAAAATACCCCTCCGTCCTTCGGACACCTCCCCTAAGACAGGGGAGGAATTAGCAGTCCATTTACCAAGGGGAGGAAGTGATACCAACGACTAACTGCCCAGTCTCAGTTTACTAAGTTGGTAAGCATCGCGCGCATCGCCGTTTGCCAGATAAATAACTCCGCAACGCAGAAATCCATATTTCTGCAGAATGTGATGCATGATTACATTGTCGCGATGAGTGTCTATACGCACTGTTTCTGTGCGCTCAAACGCCCAGTCAAGTAACAGACGTGCATAGCCCTTACCCGGTACAGCAACAGCAATGCGATGGATAACGTGGTAAGGATTATCATTCAACCACGCGCCATCCTCAATATATGAATATGTAGGGTCAGGCCCCGGAATAAAAGCCATTGTAGCCTCAATCTCCCCATCGGCGCCATCGGTAGCAACGTAGCACACGCCACGTTCAATGTCGCCACTAACCACCTCTACCGACGGATACCCCACACCCCATTGGTGCAAGTTGCCGCTTGCACGCATAATCCCCTTTGCGCACTCAAACAGGCGCATCAATGCAGGAATATCATCGTGGGTTGCTTTGCGAATGTAAAAAGTTGTTTTCACAAGACAGTTTTTTCATACTACTCACACAAAGCTATAAAAAAACCACAAGTCTGCAATAGAGAACAGCAATTTATTATTTGGAAAAAAATGTCTCAGCAAAACGTTTCACGTTTGCCGGCGCATAGCGCTTTACAAGCAACATCACAATATCACTCAACGACAGCACTTTCAGCGAAGCCGACTTAACGCGTCCAATGGCAGCCTCCCTTGCCACTTCATTCTCACGTTGCACACTACGCAGCTGGCGCAAAGATCTCATCTTGCACAGTCTTTTCATTTCACTTTTCATCCCCGTCGCCCTCCTCAAAAAATATCTTTGCAAAGCGCCTCACCATCCTGTCAACGAACAGACGCTCACGCAGTGCATACACAATCCATGCCGTGAGCAGCAGCAGTGCTGCAACAGTAACTATTGCAAGTGGCAGGCCAAGCAACGGCAACAGCCATATTACTGCAGCCACCAACAGCGCAAGGTATGCCACAAACAGGAGCATGGAGAGTACAAACACGCATATAACATCACCAAACAGTAACGACAGGCTCTCCACCAGGCGCAATTTGCAACCGTCCATGCTCCTTTTCACATACTCAAGAGCATCCTTTGACAAATTCTCAATATCGGCTCCCAATCCCATAGACGCTACTCTTCAATCACAATCTTCTCCTCGACCTTGCAGTCGCATCCCTCCTTGCCGCAGCAACCGGCATTCTCAAAATGTCTCTTCATGTCGCCGAGCTTCTCCTTGATATCGCGGCGCATATCCTCGCCCTTCTTTGGGGCAAACATCATCATCACTAGGCCACCGGCCAACATGCCACCGGTAAAGGCCAAAAAATTACAGACTTTCATAAAAACAAAATTTAGCGTTTGACATTTCCAGGTTCCAAAGCCACTGCTCCGCCTTATACCGGCAAGCGGGAATTGACATACCCGAACAAAAAACATAGGTTACTTTCTTGCTGTTTTATCTCAAAAGCACTACCTTTGGTTTTCCTGTAAATGATAAACAACCGCGACATGAAAAAGTGCACTGCAATTATATTTTATTCAGCATTATTTCTTCTTTTTTCCTGCACATGGAACAAAAAGGATGGTGGCATGCCTTCATCATTGAGTGAGGTGAAGCCTATTGCAACCGATACAATACACGTCCACGAAAAATACACCTTTGCTTACGATAAGGAAACTACCCCCAAACTGACGATAGACATCGTGCTACCACAGTTTGAGCTTGGCAACAAAAAGGCAACTGCAAGGCTTGACAGCACACTGGCATGGGGACTGTTTTTGTATGACGCTCCCACGCTGCAGGCAGCATGCAATCAGTTCGTTGCAGCGCAGAAAGTGCAGTTCAATGAGCTACGCGACGAATACAACAACCTGAGCGAGAGCGGGATTCCACCGGGAATGATGGGTTGTTATTGCGACATCAAAGGCAGCACGGTGAGCGGTTACAACGGCTACATAAGCTACGTGATGACACGCGAGGAGTATCGCGGCGGCGCACATCCCAACACCGAAAACACCATTGTCTGCTTTGACCCTGCAACTGGTGACGAAATAACCCTCGACGACATCTTCAAACAGGATTACGAAGAGCCTTTGATTGCAATGCTCACCCGCAAACTGATGGAGGACGAAGGTGCGTCAACAGCAGAGGAACTTGCCGAGAAAGGATACTACCCCGACGTTGACATGTTCATAACCAACAACTTTATCCTTGGCGAGGATAGTATTACATTCCTCTACAACCGTTACGAAATAGCGCCGTACGCAAAGGGCGACATTCTTATATCACTCGATAACAAAACACTAAAAGAGATAATGAAATAATGGAAAGCATAACAAAGTATTTCCCAAACCTCAGCGACAGGCAGAAGGAGCAGTTCGCTGCGCTCTATGACCTCTACTACGACTGGAACAGCAAGATAAACGTAATATCGCGCAAGGATATCGAGAACCTCTATCTGCACCACGTGCTGCACTCATTGGCAATTGCAAAGTACATCACCTTCAAGCCCGGAACAAAAATCATGGACATGGGTTGCGGCGGAGGCTTCCCCGGCATCCCCCTTGCAATAATGTTCCCCGATGTAGAGTTCCACCTTGTCGACAGCATTGGCAAGAAGGTGCGTGTTGCAGGTGAGATTGCACAGGCAATAGGGCTCACCAATGTACGCACAAGCCACAGCCGTGCCGAGGAAATCAAGGAGAAGTACAGTTTCGTTGTCAGCCGCGCTGTTATGCAACTGCCCGACCTTGTAAAAATTTGCCGCAAGAATATCTCAGGCGAGCAGTTCAACGCACTGCCAAACGGAATAATATGCCTGAAGGGCGGCGACATGACTGCCGAGACACAGCAGTTCAAGAACTGCCGCGAAATAGTTGACATAAGCACCTATTTCAGCGAGGAGTATTTTAAGGACAAGAAGGTTGTGTACGTACAGATATAAATATATTCCGCATTGATGTCATATCGACCATACCTTAATGAAAAAATAATGATATATTTTCGATGAGCGATAGCGAACTAACAGTATGTGAGATATCTCATAAATCGTTTAGAGATCCCTCGTCGCTTCGCTCTGTCGGGATGACAAATGAGCGAGGCTTTCTGTGTATTGGGTCAAGTTCTATATTATCCCCTAATTTATTCACTTATGCAACTGAAGAAATTCATCGTAAACCCCATTGAGGTAAACTGTTATCTTCTTTGGGATGACACCAAAGAGGCGGTGCTCATTGACTGCGGTGCGTGGTTCGACGAAGAGAAAGAAAACATCAAGGATTTCATTGAAAGCAATGGCCTGACATTGAAGCACTACCTCAACACCCACCTGCATTTCGACCACATATTCGGCAATGCATTCGTTGAGGAGACCTTCGGTGTAAAAGCCAGCGCCAACGATGCCGACTGGCCTTGGGCCGAGAACATCAAGGAGCGTGTGGCGCGTTTTGGCGTGAGATATGACGAGGATGTGCCGCCACTTGGCCGTGTGCTGAATGACGGCGACGAAATTCTCTTCGGCAACAGTCGCATTGTGGCCATCGCCGTTCCCGGACACTCCCCCGGCAGCCTGGCCTACCATGTACCAGAAGCAAAGATGCTCTTCAGTGGCGATGCTCTGTTCCGTGGCAGCATAGGCCGCACCGACTTCCCCGACAGCAACCACCGCGACCTGATATACTCAATACGCGGTAAACTGCTCACCCTGCCGGGCGACACAGTTGTCTACCCCGGCCACGACCGCGAGACAACAATAGAGTTCGAAAAGATAAACAACATGTACTTGAGATAAGCGGGAGCTGGTTCAAGCGCACAACATGCGCTTAGAAATACCCCCTCCGAAATTACTCACGTAATTTCTCGTCCCCCTAAGACAATGGGACAATAACTTAGCCAATCGACATCATGCGCAGCATATTCCTCCCCTGTCTTAGGGGAGGTGCCGGAGGCGGTGGGGTTGCTTGCAAACGGTGGAGAATTTTAAAACATTCTCCCCTCAGTCGTTAAGCCGACAGCATATTCCTCCCCTGTTTTAGGGGAGGTGTCCGAAGGACGGAGGGGTATTTGGCTGCGGAGCTGTTTTATATGATGCCGCGCGGGTCGCAATAACACAGTACTGCAAAAGTGAAAAATAGCAAAACCAGGTTCAATCACAAAACATGCGATTCAAAGTACCCCCGCCGAAATTACTCACGTAATAGCAGGAACTCCTTTGGGAACATAAATGTTCCGCCGTCGCAAGCAGTGCTTTTGTTTCGCACTGCCCCCACTAAGACAGAGGGACAGTAACATAACCGACCTACAAGCACTGCCTATTCCTCCCCTGTCTTAGGGGAGGTGCCGGAGGCGGAGGGGTCACAAACAGTGGAGAAATTTAAAACCTCCTCACCAAAAGAGTGAGTTTTCACACTACACACAACATGTAGTTAAGGATGAAATGTAAAATATTAAAGGTGAAATTTGAAAACTTTCAAATTTCACCTTTAATATTCCGTAGTTGGCGCACTACTGCCCGCAGCCACAGGAACAGCAGCAAGGGCAACACCACAACAAAAAGCGGGTTATACTCCCAGGCATCATAGAAATGGAAATGGAGTGCCGAGAATATGGCACGCGTAATGCCACACCCCCAGCACTCCACTCCAAAGAGGTTCTTGAAGATACAGATTGTATTGCCGTTGCAAATATTTTCCAACGGTATTGCATACAGCACTGCAGGAATCAGTACCAGTATCAGCAGTTTAGTTAATTTTGATAGGCTTTCCGTATGCATCGGTGAAGTTGCCTGTCAAAATCATAATTAAATCAATCAAGGCCCAAACTCCACAACCGCCACAGGTGAGCAACTGCGCTACAGCAGTAGCGGTCTTGCCGGTATAAAAACGATGTATACCCAAACCACCAAGGAAGAGACAGAGCAATGTCACCACAAGCCACTCGTTGTTCACTCCATTCTGTTTCTGGTTAGCTCCGTTCACGGCACAACCACATTTCACACAAACGACAGCATTGTCGTTTAACTGTGCTCCGCAATGTTGACAAAACATAAGAATTCAATTTTAAATTATACAAATCTGTTTTATTTCACTTTCATACTTGCCTTTATCAAGTAAACAATCAACAAGGCATACATTACCAACGAAACCACCTCGCTGCCCGGGTTGGCAAGCCACTGCTCGTTTACCATGTTTATACCGCCAAAGCGCAAGCCGGCGCTCAGCACACCCATAAGCGCACCACCGGCAATGAAGCCCGATGCAAGCAATGTACACTTCTCACCACGCTCGGCATTCAGTGCAGCATCCTTGCTGCGTGTTGTTATATACCAGTTGATGAGTCCGCCAACGAGCAATGGCAAGTTAAGTTCAAGCGGAATGAACATACCAAGCGCAAAAGGCAACGCAGGCACCTTGCAGAGTGTCAGCACCAGAGCCAACGCAGCACCAATGCCATAGAGCAACCAGGGAGCTCCAACGCCGCTCATCAGCGGGTCAATAACAGCAGCCATTGCGTTTGCCTGCGGTGCAGCAAGCTCGCCGCTTGTAAAGCCATAGGTCTTGTCAAGAATCATAATTACACCCGCAACTGTCGCCGCCGATACAAGTGTACCCAAGAACTTCCATGTCTGCTGTTTTGCAGGTGTCGAGCCGAGCCAGTAGCCGATTTTGAGGTCGGTGATAAAACCGCCTGCCATAGAGAGCGCGGTACAAACCACTCCACCCATAATCAAAGCTGCAACCATACCCGATGCACCTTTCAAACCAACTGCAACCATTATTACAGATGCAAGAATAAGCGTCATCAGTGTCATGCCCGATACAGGGTTTGAGCCCACAATGGCAATGGCATTTGCTGCAACGGTTGTAAAAAGGAAAGAAATAACAGCCACCAACAGTACAGCAACAATGCTCTGCAACAGATTACCGCTCATTACATCGAGGAAGAAGAATACAAAGACCATGAGCAGTGTGAACACTGAACCAAAGAGCACCACCTTCATCGAGAGGTCCTTCTGTGTACGTGGCTGCTCACCCTCGTTCTTCTTGCTGCCCATCTCGCGTGCGGCAAGGCTTGCAGCGCTCTTTATTATACCCCATGAACGCAGAATACCAATGATACCCGCCATGGCAATACCACCGATACCGATGCTCTTTGCATAGTTGCTAAAAATCTGCTCGGGCGACATATCGCCGACTGCAGTTGTAATCTCGGGGTTCCACATGTTAAGCACCTGGTCGCCAAACAGCAATCCCATTCCGGGAACAATAATAAGCCACACGAGCAGTGAGCCCACACAGATGATGACAGCATACTTGAGACCGATGATGCAGCCAAGGCCAAGCACGGCAGCGCCGGTGTTTATTTTAAGCACCACCTTCGCCTTGTCGGCAAGCACCTCGCCCCAACCAACGATGCGTGTTGTCACATTCTCGTTCCACCATCCGAATGTAGCCACAATAAAGTCATACAATCCACCAATGAGACCCGCGATGAGCAGAGGCTTTGCCTGGCTGCCGCCCTTCTCGCCCGACACAAGCACCTGTGTACTTGCAGTTGCCTCGGGGAATGGATACTCGCCATGCTTCTCCTTAACGAAATATTTGCGGAAAGGGATAAGGAACAGAATACCCAAAATACCGCCAAGCAGCGAGCTGATAAACATCTGCATAAATGTCACCGTCATCTCGGGGTACTTCTCCTTGAGGATGTATAACGCGGGCAAAGTGAAGATTGCACCGGCCACAATAACACCCGAACAGGCACCTATTGACTGAATAATCACATTCTCGCCAAGCGCGTTCTTGCGTTTTGTGAGTGTAGACATACCCACTGCAATGATTGCAATGGGAATTGCAGCCTCAAACACCTGGCCAACTTTAAGGCCAAGATAGGCCGATGCCGCAGAGAACAGCACAGCCATGAGCACACCCCAAGTCACCGACCAGGCATTCACCTCGGGATACTTCTTGTCGGGCGACATCAGAGGCTTATACTCCTCGCCCTCATTCAATGGACGGAACGCATTCTCGGGCAATCCCGTCTGTTTTTCATTTTCCTGTTTCATTTTTCTATATTTTTAATATTATTTTGGTAATAATATAGCAGTTGACCCACATAATAAAAACCGCGTTGGTGTCATATCGAACGAATGTGAGATATCTCGTATATCACGGTTGGAGATCCTCGTCGCTTTGCTCTGTCGGGATGACATTATTGGGTCAATATCTATATTATTGCTATTATTTTTCAAAACATTGCGCTAATATAGTGAAAAAATATCAAACTGGAACAATGCAACAAAAAGAGGCAAAGAAAAACTCCTTGCCTCCTCTTGAAAATTCATATTAATATTTACCATAAATTACCCCATTGTCCACGGCTTTCGCCTGCCAGGTCGGGGGTATTGCCACCTACCGGCTTGTTGCCGACATTGGCACTACCCTGCTCGACCGATGTGGTGGTCATTATCACTTCAGTTTCAAGTTGAACAACTGTCAACGCAGGACTTTTATATTCTTTTCTCATATCTATGAAATTACTTTATTATTACCTTTTTGCCATCAATGATGTAAAGTCCTTTATTTAGGGTGTCAACTTTTCTACCTTGTAAATCGTAGATAGTTTTCACCTCTCCGTTCTCACCTTTCAGTTTTCCGTTTTCCCCTTCCAGTTCGTCAATGTCTGTTGTCTCGCCCTCGTCAAATCGGATGCTCAAAGACTTCTGTGCTGTTGATGGCAACCACGCTGTCGGTATCTGCAAGTATGCCTTGCCGGCGCTCAGTGTAGTGCCATCCTCAAATGGGTAGAACATTGGTGCAGCATCACCATCGGCAATTGTGAACTTATAGTTACTCATTTCGCCCTCGGTGCTGTTTACAACCGTCTGCTCCAAAGTACCCACAAGCATATTGAGTGTATACTCATCAAAATCATCAATAACTGGTACTATATATTCTCCCGGCTCACCCTTGATAAACACACCTTGACCGGCACCGGTTGTCATTACCCTTGCCATAGTTACAGTTTGAATGCTTGGCTTGTAGCCAATAGCACAGTAAGCCTTCAATCCTTCAACATTGCTAAAGTCTAGAGCTAAATCAGAACAAAATGTAGCACAGCCGTATTGATTAACTTTTATTCTCACACGTGGATCATAAACAGGACGTACGGATTGTCCGTTAGAGCGGAAATGATGATAAACTGTTTGAGAATTAGGATAGATGAATAAATTTTGTGATTGGGAATTCTCTTGCAGACTGCCATTATAACCACCTAATTGATTACTTTGATAATAACCACTTGTGCCAATATCCGTTACCAATGTTTCATTAATATAAATTCCTGTAAATGGAATAAAAATACTATTACCATTTGATCCTGTAACAAGACATCCTTCTGAGTCATATTCCCATACGCAATTATCTATAAGTTCTTGTATATCAGCAACCGAAGGAATGCGCCAATTCTTACCCCATTTAACAGACGCAACATCATCTTCCAAATCTAGAACAGTTTTGTTATCAATATTTGAGCCATCAATACAATATTTATAATATCCATCAACATAGCTTGAAGAATCAGACCACTTATAATTTTCGTAACTATATTTATTTTTCTGCTCTATTTCACCCCAAGCATAAAAACCACCCATATCTTTAGGAGATGTTGCACCCATATTGCATGAAGCCCATTTTATTCCGCTCGGCAATCCAAGATCAATAGCCTTCACCTCTGTAACAGTCGTTTCTTTATAGAATTTTGCAAAAAGTTTTATATTATCACTCACTGTAAATGTATATATAGCATCTGTACTAACTGGAGTTTTTTCATCATTCACAAACCAACCTTCGAATTTATAACCCTCGTTAGGCGTAGCCACTATTGTAACATCACTACCGTTAATAAGAACTTTTGATACACCGTCTGTACCTCCAATGGATGCCGTTCCATATTTCTCACTATACACAGATACGGTATATCTTATAGGATTGCCACATACTGGACGCACTGTCTTACCAAAATATCTATTGTAATAATAACAGACTGCACCTGCAGAATTCCAACCTAGAAAACCAGCTTTGTTATTATCGCTGTCATACAAGGTACTAGACCAATAATATCCATCACTTGCAACATTATAGCCCCCGTTTTCATTATAATATCCTGCTGACGGTAAAAAAATACTATTACCATTTGGACCTATAACCTTATAACCTTTTATTTTATTAATAGACGTTCTTTGCCAGACACACATCTTCAACAATTCATTCAATTCCTCCATTGTTGGCATACGCCATTCACCACCCCACTCTATATGGGCGATATCATCTTCAAGGTCTATAATCAAATTGCTATCGACATTGCCATATATCTCATTGGTACAATATTTCATAACAGAATTTACCAAAGTATTATACCATTTATAATTGCCCAAATTGAATACTTTTTTTTCTTCAGTTTCCCCCCATGCATAATAACAGCCAAATTCTTCGGGTTTATTAGCTCCCACATTATAAGTAGCCCATTTTATACCACTTGGCAGCCCAAGATCTATAGCCCTATTATCCATTATTGTTGTGGTTTCTTTGAATTTAGCAATCAATTCAATGTTTTCAGTTACAAAAAACTCATATATTAATGCCGTACTTATAGGAGCGTCCGCACCATTCAGGTACCAACCTATAAACTCGTATCCTTCATTTGGGACAGCCTTAACAACAACGCGACTTCTATTGCCAACAGTAACTGATGCTTCGTCTGTATCATTCATAGTAACAACGCCATTACCATCACTTGAAATTGAGACTATATAAGTAATAGGTGTTCCACATACTGGGCGTACAACTTTGCCAAGATAACGATAATGATACCAAACCTGTAGTTTCAGTCTATAAAAAGAGAGATATTGAGAATACTCATAATTATCTCCGACTTCTCCTTCATAACCTCCTATTTTGTTTATCTGGTAATAGCCCGAAATATCTAATTCCGTGAATAATTCTTCGCCAAAATAAGCACCTGTCACCGGCAAAAATATCGTATTGCCATTAGGACCTGTCACAAGATTTCCCTCAACGCCGTTGATTGTAGTCCACTCCCAAGTAGAATTGTCTATAAGTTCCTGTACGTCTTCTATTGTTGGTATTCGCCAATCATCGCCCCATTTTACATGAGCAACATCATCTTCAAGGTCAAGAACAATCTTATTATCATCTACATTATATTTGGTAAAAGCGCCATCGTACCATTTATAAGTTTCAAGGCTGTAATCTTGTTTAGTACTCGTTTCTCCCCAAGCATAATATTCGCCTACTTCTTCCGGCTTTGTTGCACCAACATTGAATGAAGCCCATTTCGGGTCAGCGGATATTCCCGGTTGGTATGGCCATAATCAAGAATAAAGAGTGGCCAGTCTATACATAAAGAACTCGATATCCCCCACGCCTCTGAATTGAGTTCTAAAAGCCTTTATTTTTGCATTGAACGACTCGGCAGAT
>JAZRRI010000080.1:0-18245 GCA_045650605.1 Bacteroidaceae bacterium
AATACAATGAAAACAAAGTCGGATTAAATGAAGAGGAACTACTCAGAAGAAAGATAGAACGAGCGCAAAGAACTTTGAATATCCTAAATGAAAAACTTTATGGCACAGCGGTTTAGGATTTTGTTATATAGAAGGAGTGCGCTCCAGCGCTCAGCCGGCCGAGGGATGTCGCTTGCGACTCGCGAGCAAAAGGCTGTTATGACTGATTTTAAATAAGATGTTATCACTCGTTCCAAAACGCTCAAGCAAGCTTGGCGTTTCACTCGTTTAATCACATCTTTGCCGGTGCCGGGCGTTTTTGGTGCTTTTTGAGCGACAAAAAGCACGTATAGAACGACTTGAAGAAAATACAAGTGAACAATTAAGGTTGAGGACTGCTGTAGAATCTAACGACGAGCTAAAGCAATGCCTACACTGTTTTTTGCGACCGTTCAGAAATTTTTTCCTTTTGGAATTTTATTTATATGCACTTACCCACAATAAATTTCTACTGACCCGAAATAAATTCATGCAGCAGATATATAAACGAACAATCCCCAAGGCCAAAAGACTTTGGGGATTGTTCGTTATTATTATTTAACGTGAGTTCGATATAAACTCGAATAGACCGCAACTTGTCATTGCCTTTGGTTCCTGTGGGCGGCGACCTACGGTTCTGACAGGGCGAAACGACGAGGAATCTAAAAATATTGCGAGATAAGAGATTTCTCACATTTGTTCGAAATGACAGAATACAATAAATATCAATATGAATTGTTATTTCGAACTCACGTTATTTATACAATTACTCCTCAGGTGTGAACATGGGGTCCCAGGCGGGGAGCATGGTGGGTTTCTCGTCAAGAATCTTGAGAATGTTCTCGGGAACATATTTCTTGTCGACAACAAGGCGGAACATGTACTCGTTGAACCACTCGTCGGTCATTATGAGTGTGCCGTTGAAGCCCGACTGTGCGCCCCAGCTGTTCTCGACCTGCCATTTCTTGGGGTTGCCGTCCTTGTCAAGGTCAACAGCCATCAATGTCATGGCATGCGATGAACCGCTGTCGAAGGTCATTATGCGTTCGCGCTTGTCCATGCCGAACTCAATGCCAAAGAGCTCCTCGTACTTGAAGTTGGCAAGGTCAAGTGTTCCGCGCTCCGAGTTCAGGTACTTGCCCACGTCGCAAGAGAAGTACATCATTGTGCTGTCCTTGATTGATGCGATGGCCATGGCCTTGATTTCCTCAATGGGGAGGTTGATGTAGAGCCAGTTGTGTCCGTCGTAGAGGTGACGGTCGTACTCAATCTCATAGCTCTTCCAGTATGGACGTGCGGGGTCGTTCATGAACATTACATAGTCGTCCTGCATGTTTATGTTCACATACTTCTCGTAGAATGCCTTTGGAGTGTAGAGTTGTGGCTCCTCGCGGTACTTGCCGTTTGCGTCCTTTGGTGCCCACATGAATTCTGTAGGTGGAACACCATATACATTTGCAAGCATCTTGTAAACGACCTTCAACTGCTCGGTTTTCATCTTCTGCAGCTCTTTCTCCTTTGCGCCGTTCTCATGAGCCTGGCGAAGTTCGATGGCGAACTCACGCAGCTTGCGGGTGAGGATTGATGAGAATGCGCTTGTGTTGTCGCTGGTGTAGGTCTCCTTCATAACGCCCTTGGGCACAACGCCATACTTTGCAACAAGGTCGGCAACACCGGTGAATGTACCGCCGTCGCTCAGCGGATGCTTCAGGAGCCACTCCACGGTGCGGTCGTCAATGGGTTTCTTGCGTGTGTCTATGATGCCCTGCAGGAAGAGGTTCGACTTCTCCAGCTGGTCGAAGAAGAAGTTATATACCTGTGAGAACTCGAAGGCGCCGAGGTTCTCGCTCGCAATCATCTTTGCGCGTATCACGTTAAGGCCGGTGAAGAGCCAGCAACGGCCCGATGACTTCTGGTTTGTTATGCCTTTTGATGGCACGCTGTGGCTGAAATAGGTGTCTAGCTCGTTGAGGTTCTCCTGGTTCAGTGCCAGTCCCTTGATGGGCTGCGAGAGCAGGATGTTCTGGAGTGCCTTCTCGGCTGTTGTGGGTTTGTAGCTCTCGCTCAGTTCCTTGAGCATCTGCGAGTCGATGCCGCCGTTGTTCTGTGCCACGGCGCTGCCCGACAGCATGATGGCTGCTGCAATGCAACCCAATAGTCTTGTCTTTTTCATATTCATATTGTTTTAATGGTTTTGCGTTTAAATCTTCTCTTTATAGCAGTTGTTTGTCATTTTTCGGGCAAGCCCTCAACAACACGTCTGAACGTATGTGAAGGATCTAAAGAGATACTTCGCTTTGCTCAGTATGACAAGGCGGTGCCACTAACTGTTGTCGCCGCTCTGTCTGTTGAGACTTACGTGCCGTTGTATCTCCTCTATGAAGGCAAGCGCTGTCTCTACATTTTTCACGTTTTCAACGGTGATTATGCAGCGCCCGTCGCCCTCGCGTACCTTGCATTTGTATTGGCTGGTTGGTATATAGCCCATTATGCTGCCAAAAAGCTCGCTTGTGTAGTAGCGCTCGTTACGGGTGTCTACAAGGAACAGGTTCATACGGCCGCCTTTGAGGGCTATCTTCTCAATGCCCAGTTTCTGTGCTTTGTGGCGCATGGATACTACCCTTATGAGCTCCTCGCCCTCCTTTGGTATGGCGCCGAAACGGTCCTGCATCCTTGCCCTGAAGGCCTCAATCTCGCGGCTGTCGGTTAGTGAGTCGAGCTCGCGGTACAGGAGTATGCGCTCGTTGCTGTCGGGGACATAAAGGGCGGGGAACAGCAGCTCAAGGTCACTCTCCACAAAGCACTCCTTCACGTAGCTGTCGGCAGCGGTTTCGTTCTCCTCCTGCATGAGAATGTCGGAGAATTCATCCTCCTTGAGCTCCTGCACGGCCTCGGCAAGAATCTTCTGGTATGTCTCGTAGCCCAGGTCGGCAATGAAACCGCTCTGCTCGGCTCCCAAAAGGTTACCCGCGCCGCGTATGTCAAGGTCTTGCATGGCTATGCTCATTCCGCTGCCCAGTTCGCTGAAACTCTCGATGGCCTCCAAGCGGCGGCGCGCATCGGTGCTCAGGCTCTCGCGTGGCGGGGTGAGCATGTAGCAGAATGCCTTGCGCTTGCCACGTCCCACGCGCCCGCGCATCTGGTGCAGGTCGCTGAGTCCGAAGTTCTGCGCCTGGTTGATTATGATGGTGTTTACATTAGGTATGTCTATGCCGTTCTCTACAATTGAGGTGGCAATGAGTACATCGTGGTCGTGGTTGATGAATTCGTAGAGCCTTCTCTCAAGTTCGGCCGGCTCCATCTGTCCGTGGCCTATGCACACGCGTACTCCCGGAACGTGGCGCCTGATGAGGGTGGCAAGCTCTTCCATGCCCGAGATTCTGTTTGTGATAAGGAACACCTGGCCGTTGCGGCTGAGCTCAAAGCTGATGGCCTCCTTTATAACCTCGGCATCGAAATTGTGTATCTCGGTGTGGATGGGGTAGCGGTTGGGCGGCGGTGTCTGTATTATGGAGAGGTCGCGCGCTCCCATGATGGAGAACTGCAGGGTGCGCGGGATGGGGGTGGCTGTCATGGTGAGTGTGTCAACATTCACCTTCATCTGGCGAAGCTTCTCCTTCACGGCAACACCGAACTTCTGCTCCTCGTCAATAATAAGCAATCCCAAGTCCTTGAATTTCACCTCTTTGCTTGTGAGTTTGTGTGTGCCAATCACAATATCCACCTTGCCCTCCTTTATCTCCTCAAGCACCTTTTTGGTAGTCGCTGTGCTGCGTGCACGGCTCAGGTACTGTACGGTGCAGGGGAAATCTTTCAGGCGTTCCTTGAAGGTGAGGTAGTGCTGGTAGGCCAGCACTGTTGTGGGTACAAGCACGGCAACCTGTTTGCCGTCGGTGGCTGCCTTGAAGGCTGCACGTATGGCAACCTCGGTCTTGCCAAAGCCTACATCGCCGCAGATTAGACGGTCCATAGGGCGCTTGCGCTCCATGTCCTGCTTAACCTCATTGGTGGCCTTGAACTGGTCGGGGGTGTCTTCGTATATAAAGCTTGCCTCCAGCTCGTTCTGCAAGTAGGTGTCGGGCGAGAATGCAAAACCCTCCTCCTTGTAGCGTTGCGAGTATAGCTTTATGAGGTCGCGTGCTATGTCCTTTATCTTGTTCTTGGTGCGCTCTTTCATGCGCTCCCATGCGCCGGTGCCCAGCTTGCTCACCTGTGGCGCGTCGCCCTCCTTGCCCCTGTACTTGGAAATCTTGTGCAGGTTGTGGATTGATACAAAGACAACGTCATCGTTGCGGTAAATGAGTTTGATGGCCTCTTGTGTGACATCCCCGTTGGGAATGCGCACCAGACCGCCGAACTTGCCAATGCCGTGGTCTATGTGCACAATGTAATCGCCAATGCCGAACTCCTTCAGTTCCTTGATGGTGAGTGCCGCCTTGCCGTTGCGTGCGCGTTCGCTGCGCAGACGGAAATTGTGGAAGCGACCGAAGAGTTGGTGGTCGGTGAAAAGGGCAATTTTTAGTGTGTTGTCGCAGTATCCTTCGTGAATGGTGTGCTCGATTGGCGTGAACGGAATATCGTCGCCGCGCTCCTCGAAGATGGCTTTCAGACGGTCGGCTTGGTGGAGGTCATCGGTAAGCAGGAACAGCTTGTAGCCCTCATCGAGCAGGCGCTTGAAGTTTTGGCTCACAAGGTCAAAATCCTTGTGGAAGAGCGGTTGCAGCGATGTGTCGAACTTTACTTTTGTGTTGTTGCCGCCTGCGGCCTGCGCTCGCAATTGCCAATGCTTTGTGCTCTTTGCATACTGTTCAAGTTCATCGCTTGTCATCAGTTCCGGCATCTGTGGCAGGGATTCGTCCGAGAGCCTGGCCTGCAGTGTGAAGCCTTCGTTGTTGAGCTTGTCAATGCACCCCTTGACAAATGCAATATCCTTGGTTACAAGAATTGCACTCTTTGGCAGGAATCCGGTTATTGGCACTGCTTCGCTGCCGCAGAGCTTGGGCACTATGACAGCCTCGTCGGTTCGTTCCTTCGACAGCTGGTCCTCAACGGTGAATGTGCGTATACTCTCCACCTCGTCGCCAAAGAAGTCTATGCGGTAGGGATATTCCGATGAAAAGGAGAAAATATCGATGAGACTGCCTCGCACGGCAAACTCTCCCGGCTCGTACACATAGGTCACCTCCTTGAAATTCAGGGCTGCAAGCCGCTTCTCCACCTCGTCGCGGCTTATGCAGTCGCCAATGGCTATGGTGAGTGTCTTCTCTTCGAGTTGCTGTTGCGACACTACCTTCTCGGCAAGAGCGTCGGGGTGTGTAACGATGACAAGTCCCTCCTTGCGTCGGCGGTTTATGAGGCGGCTCATTACCTCGGTTCGCAGTATGCGGTTGGCATCGTCCTCCTGGCCATATTTCATGGCACGGCGGAATGATGACGGGAAGAACAGTATGTTGTTGTCCCCCGTAATCTGCATCATATCGTGGTACAGGTAGCCGGCCTCCTCGGCATCGTTCATCACCACAAGCAGTGTCTGCCCGGGTGCGCGCTGCTTGAGACCGCAAAGGGTTATTGCTGCCGAACTACCAAACAATCCCTCAAGGAGGACATGTTTTCTGCCCCCCTCTTCGCGCAGTTGCATCAGGGCATCAACGCCCGGATGTGCCGCGTAGATATTTTGTATTTCCTTCGCTTCCATTCTGTTCATTCATTGCAAATTTAGAAATAAAATCTACAAATTTCTTATAAAAACTGCATTAATTGTTTTATTGTTGTATATTCGCGGTAGATAACGGTTGATTTTATGGAAGGATATATCTACAGTCTCGAAATGAAGGTGCGCGACTATGAGTGCGACATACAGGGGGTGGTGAACAATGCCAACTACCAGCACTATCTGGAGTTTGCGCGCCATGAATTCCTGGAGCAGATAGGCGGCAGCTTCTCGCAGATGCACGACGAGGGGCTTGACATGATGGTATCGAAGATAACATTGGAATACAAGCGCCCTTTGCGTGGCGGCGACAGGTTCGTGGTGTGCATCAATGCAAAACGCAAGGGTGCCAAACTGGTATTCCTGCAGGATATATATAACCTTGCCGACGGTTCCCTCTCTTTGAAGGGTGAGGTTGATGTCGTTTGCCTTAAAGATGGCCGCCTTACACGCGGCGAGGTGTTTGACGATATGCTGAAAGTATTTATTAATCAAAAACAGGATTGATATGGGCTCATTGATTTCATTGCTTGTATTAGGCGCAATATATTCAATCGTCTATGTTGTGAAGAAACTTGCACCTCCTATGGATGGTGGAAAACAGGTTTTTGGCGAGGCCTTCCCCGAGATAGAGATGCCGGAACCGCAACCCGAGTATGTTGCACCGGCACGCGAGGCTGCACCTGAAGGACATCCGTCAAAACCGGAACGGAAACCTCGTGGCGCTTCGCAACCGCATCCCGTCCGCCCTGTAGCTGCCGATGATGAAGCTTTCGATAAGAATGATGGAAAACAGACAGCCGGGAAACCTTTGGTGCACCTTGGTAACAAATCCGAGGCAAAGAAGGCATTCATATATTCCGAAATCTTCAAAAGGAAATATTGATTATCTGTTCCGCAAGGAACCTGAAAAAAGACAAACATAAAAAGAACTACTATGAGTTATCGCATTATGACAGCCGCCGAGGCTGCATGCCATATCAACAACGGCGATGGTGTGGGAATAAGTGGCTTTACGCTGTCGGGAACCCCCAAAACAGTGCTTCCCGAGGTTGCTAAACGTGCCGAAGAGGCGCATGCGGCAGGCAAACCGTTCAAAATCAATCTCTATTCGGGTGCATCTACCGGCGATTCCATCGACGGCATGCTTTCGCGCGCCAAGGCAATAGGTTTCCGTGCGCCGTTCATCTCCAATCCCACCGTGCGCACGGCCATCAATGGCAAGGAGATGCAGTATTGCGACCTGCACCTCTCTCTCATGGCACAGGACCTGCGCTATGGCTACCTGGGAAAGGTTGACGTTGCTATTCTCGAGGCTATTGACATCACCGATGACGGTAAGGTCTATCTTACCACTGCCGGCGGAATAGGCCAGACAGTGGCTAATCTTGCCGACAGAATCATAATAGAGCGCAACACCTATCACCGCACTATGGGTCTGCACGATGTGTATGAGCCAAAGGACCCTCCTTACCGCAGGGAGATTCCAATATACAACGCGGGTGACAGAATTGGAAAACCATACGTGCAGGTCGACCCCAAGAAAGTTGTGGGTATTGTCGAGGTGTGCATGCCTAATGAACAGGTTGTCTTCAAGGAACTCGACCCCGTTACCAAAAAGATTGGCGAGAATGTTGTCAATTTCATTGCGGGAGAGATAAAGCGCGGCATTATCCCCGCTGCCGGCCTTCCAATACAGAGCGGTATCGGCAATGTGGCGAATGCAGTGCTCAAGGGACTCGAGGAGTGTAACGGCATTCCGCCTCTCGACCTCTATTCCGAGGTGCTGCAGGATTCTGTAATCAAGCTCATGGAGCTCGGTCGTGTGAAGGCCGGCAGTACCTGCTCGCTTTCACTCAGCCAGGAGTGCCTGCAGCATGTTTATGACAACCTCGATTTCTTCAAGGATAGGCTCATTCTGCGTCCGTCGGAGATTTCTAACCATCCCGAGATTATACGCCGTCTCGGTCTCATTGCCATGAATACCGCCATAGAGGTCGACCTCTACGGTTGTGTAAACTCGTCACACATATGCGGTACACGCTTGATGAACGGTATAGGCGGTTCAGGCGATTTTGCACGCAATGCATTCATCTCCATATTCACCTGTCCATCGACACAGAAGGGTGGCATGATAAGTTCAATTGTGCCTATGGTAACACATGCCGACCACACCGAGCACGATGTGCGTGTTGTGGTTACCGAGTGGGGTGTTGCCGACCTGCGTGGCAAGTGTCCCGACGAGCGTGCGCGTACCATTATCGAAAACTGCGCCCACCCCGACTATCGCAACCTGCTGTGGGATTATCTGAAGATTGCAAAGAGCGGCCACGTATCGCATAATGTTGCGGCTGCATTGGGTATGCATGCCACATTTGAGCGCGAGGGGGATATGAGCAAAACCGATTGGAGCCGCTTTGTATGACAAACAGAAAGAAACTGGTTACCGAGATGGGGCGCATCGATGGCGATGCGTTCCGCTCTGCCGACAAGTTGCCGCTTGTCGTTGTGCTCGACAACGTGCGCAGTCTGCATAACGTAGGCTCGGTGTTCCGCACCGGCGATGCCTTCCGCGTGGAGCGTATTGTGCTGTGCGGCATAACGGCAACACCGCCGAGTGCCGAGATACACAAGACCGCCCTTGGTGCCGAGGATGTTGTCGAGTGGCAATATTTTGAATCGACAATGGATGCTGTTGAGGCTTTGCGTGGCGAGGGCTACAGAATATACTCCATTGAGCTTTGCGAGGGCAGCATCGCACTGCAGGATTTTGCAGCTGCTTCGGGCGAACGCTATGCCGTTGTGCTTGGAAATGAGGTAAAAGGCGTGCAACAGACTGTTGTGGATGCCTCGGACGGTGCCATTGAAATTCCGCAGTTCGGTACAAAACACTCGTTGAACGTTTCGGTCACAGCAGGAATGGTGATATGGGAGTTCGCAAAGAAACTTGGGCTCGTTTAGGAGAACGGAAAGGTGAAAGGTGAAAACGGAAAGGTGAAAGGTGAAAACGGAAAGGTGAAATGGGAAAACGGAAAGGTGAAAACTGAAAATTATAAGGTTTGAAGTAAAATCTCAAAACTGAAAAGCAAAAAGCGGAAAGATTTTTCTGCTTTTTGCTTTTTTATGATTCGTATGCTTGCGACGGCGGGAGGTTTAGTTCCCCAGAGGAGTGCTGTTAGGTCGCGTTGCCGCTGTAAAACGCTAAATCAGCTTTCCGTTTTCCGTTTTAACCTTTAATCACACTTCGTGTGCTTGAGCCTCTGCTCTAAGGCGACCTTGTCGCACTCCTTTGTAAACCTAAAGGTTACGTGAGTTCGATATAAGAATTTATACTAAAATTTAGCGTATTTTGTCATCTCGAACGTACGTGAGAAATCTCTTGTTTTACGATATTTTTGAGATCCCTCGTCGCTACGCTCTGTCGGGATGACAGGTTCGCGATTTGATTTAGCTTATATCGAACTCACGTTAAAGGTTCAGTCGTCGCAAACAACGCTAGCCCGCGTTGTCGTTGCGATTGAAAATTTAAAATTTTCACTCACTCGCTTGCACCTTTAACCGCACTTCGCGCGGTTGAACCTCGGCTGCGCTCGTTGCATGTGTGAGCAAGCTCCCACTCACTCGCTTGCACGAGCTTTCACCTTTCCGCTTCTTGTGGGTTGTTCTTGTAGTATTCGTTCCACTCCTCAAGGACTTTCTGCCAGTCTACGGCCTCGCCGTCGGCTATGGCTTCGGCCTGCTGCATGGCTTCGTCATGCAGTTTCTTCTCGGCATGGCGCAGTTTCATTGCCTCTATTGTGGCATCGTCAAGCACCTGAATGCGCCCGCGGCGCAGGCATTCGTCAAGGTCGGCAGGGCCAAAGGCCTGCCCCTGTATGTTGAAATCGGATATGTTGAACTCAAAGACTGTGCGCAGGGTGTGGCGCACCATCTTCTGCTGTGCACGGTTGGCACGCATCTTGCTGCCAAGCAGCTTGCGTATGACATCAATCTCCCGTTGTGAAAACTTTTTTCTTCCCATCTTGTATTCCTTCTTTGCTTTTGCGAAATTAGTTGTTTTTTGCATAAACGGCAACAAATGGGTGCTCTTATTTGGGGGTGGTGACTTTCAAGGTGCTTTTTTGTGGCGGTCGTGGCGCGTTAATAATGTATTTAATATTCAAGATATAGTATATTAATAATAAAAAAAGAGTACCTTTGTCGGGTATTTTTACACAAAACAAAAGAAACAGGTTTATGAAGGAGTTTTTTAAGGTCTTGAGAAGGTTTGTCCCGCCCTACAGGAAGTATCTTGTTCTGTCTGTGGTGTTCACTCTGCTGTCGGCAGTGCTCAATGTGTTCTCCTTTATGGTGCTGATACCGATATTGCAGATCCTCTTCAAGGTCACCGAGCCTGTGGAGGCCGATTTCATTGCATGGAGCGCGATGGACTCCGGCAATGCCAAGGAGGTGCTCATGAACAATGTGCAGTATTATATGAACGAGTTTGTGAGTCTCCATGGCGCGTCGATGATGCTGCTGCTGCTCGGTCTGTTCCTGGTATTCATGACACTGCTGAAGACTGCCAGCTATTTTGCCTCTTCGGCAGCCATCATCCCGCTTCGCACAGGTATTGTACGCGACCTTCGCACAATGATGTACGACAAGGTGGTCTCCTTGCCGTTGGGCTTCTTTTCAAAGGAGAAGAAGGGTGATATAATTGCCCGCATGACCAGTGATGTTACCGAGGTGGAGAACTCTATCGTAACCTCGCTCGACATGCTCATAAAGAACCCGATATTCATTGTGATATATTTTGCGACGCTTATCTATGTCAGTTGGGAACTCACGCTCTTTACCATTTGCGTGACACCGCTGCTTGGATGGATTATGGGAGCCATAGGCCGTAAACTGAAGGCCCGCTCAATTGTTGTGCAGGAGAGGCTCGGCGAGACCACGTCGCAGATGGAGGAGACCATTGGCGGCCTGCGCGTTGTAAAGGCCTTTGTTGCCGAGAAAAAGATGTCGGGCCGTTTCGCGAAATGTTGCGAAGCACTGCGCAGCGCGGTAATGCGCGTCACAATGCGTCAGGCGCTGGCTCACCCGGTGAGCGAGTTCCTTGGCACATGTATAATTGTCATTGTGCTGTGGTTCGGCGGCACGCTCATACTTAGCGAGAACTCGCCAATATCGGCAGCGGCATTCATATACTACCTTACAATGCTCTACAGCATAATAAACCCGGTAAAGGAGCTGTCGAAGGCATCATACTCCATTCCTCGCGGTCTTGCATCAATGGAACGTGTAGATGCAATCCTCGAAGCCGGGAACCCCATTACCGATGGCGAGAAGGGCATTGAGTTGCCCGATGTGAAAGTGGGAATAGAGTATAAGGACATCACATTCTCCTATGACGGTGAGCGTAACGTGCTTAAAGGCATCAATCTCAGGATTGAGAAGGGAAAGACCGTGGCGCTTGTGGGGCAGTCGGGTAGCGGAAAGTCCACCATGGTGGATCTTGTACCCCGTTTCTACGATGTCGTGCAGGGCGAGATAACCATCGACGGTGTGAACGTGAAGGATATGAAGGTGTCGTCGTTGCGTGCCCTCATTGGCAATGTCAACCAGGAGGCAATCCTCTTCAACGACACATTTTACAACAACATCACTTTCGGTGTGGAGAATGCAACAATGGAGCAGGTGATTGAGGCTGCCAAGATTGCCAATGCCCACGATTTCATCATGGCGACCGAGAAGGGCTACGACACCTGTGTGGGTGACAGGGGATGCCTGCTGTCGGGCGGTCAGCGCCAAAGGATAAGTATAGCGCGTGCCATTCTCAAGAACCCGCCGATATTGATTCTTGACGAGGCTACATCGGCGCTCGACACCGAGAGCGAGCGTCTGGTACAGGAGGCTCTTGAGCGCCTTATGAAGACACGCACCACCATTGCCATTGCGCACCGCCTCTCTACAATAAAGAATGCCGACGAGATTTGCGTTCTGCGTGACGGTGAGATTGTGGAGCGTGGAAAGCATGACGAACTTATTGAATTGAACGGCGTTTATAAGCGCCTTAACGATATGCAGGCTTTGTAATTATGAAAAGTGTTGCGGTATTTTGTGCAGCGTCGGAGAATATTGCTCCGGGCTATTTCGAGGCGGCAAGCGAGGTTGGTGCTATGCTTGGCCGCCTGGGTGCGGCATTGGTGTATGGCGGTGCCCGCTTTGGGCTGATGGAGGCCACGGCAAAGGCCGCAAAGGCCGCCGGTGCCCGCATTGTGGGCGTGGTGCCCCATATTCTTGTGGAGCGTGACCGCGTGAGCGGCTTGCTCGACGAGCAGGTCGGTTGCCGTAATCTGAGCGAGCGCAAGGATATTATGCTTGAGCGCAGCGACATGTTGGTGGCATTGCCGGGCGGCATTGGTACTCTCGACGAGATTTTCCACGTGTTGGCGGCTGCTACAATAGGTTATCACACAAAACGTGTGGTGCTGTATAACGTGAACGGTTTCTGGAACCCGCTGCTGGCAACGGTAGAGGAGATGTCGCAGGCCGGTTTTGTGCGCGGAGAGATGGAGAAATATTTGATTGTGGCAAACAGTGTTGCCGAACTTGAGGATTTAATAAGAAACAACTGAGAAGATGGCTAAAGTTATTGGAATAGGAGAGACTGTATTTGATATATTGTTCAAGAATGACACACCCGTGAAGGCAGTGCCGGGAGGGTCGGTCTATAATTGTATAATTTCACTGGGACGTTGCGGTGTGCCGGCCGAGTTCATCAGCGAGGTGGGCGATGACCGTATTGGACGGATTATACTGGAACACTTGAGGGAGAATAATGTGGACACATCGGCCGTGTGCTGTTTTTCGGGCGGTAAATCACCCCTTGCACTGGCGTTCCTCAACGAGAACAACGATGCGGAGTATATCTTCTACAAGGACTACCCGAACAACCGTCTCGAAGTGGAGTTCCCTGCAATAAAGGAGGGTGATATTGTTGTCTATGGCTCATATTTTGTATTGAACCCCGTTCTCCGTGCCAAGACCAAGGCTTTCCTTGAGTATGCACATGAGCAGGGTGCCGTGCTTTTCTATGATATAAATTTCAGGAAGAACCATGTTACCGAGCGCATAAAGCTTGCCGAGGCTCTCATTGAGAACCTTGAACTTGCCGACATAGTACGTGGCTCGGCCGACGATTTCAGATATCTCTATGAGATGGACGATGCCGAAAAGATATATAACCAGAAGATAAAGTTCTATTGTCCTAATTTCATATTTACCAACGGTGGCGGTGATGTAAGGTTCTTTACCCGTGGTGTCAATGCCGTCTATCCGGTGAAAAAGGTTGAGGTAGTGAGCACGGTGGGTGCCGGCGACAATTTCAATGCTGGTGTGCTCTATGGCCTTTCCAAGGCTGGCATGACCCGTGAGAAACTGGCACAACTTACAGCTGCCGAGTGGGACGGTATAATATCAAAAGGATTGGATTTCAGTGCTCATGCCTGTACATTGATTGAGAACTATGTAGACAAGGCCTGGGCGCAGGATTATATAAAGGAGTAACGTCGCTATTGCCCCATCGGGGCATTGTGGCTTTAATTTTTTAAAATCATTACTATGAGAAAGATATTTTTTACGGCAATTGCGGCAATTGCCTTGTGTGGCTGTTCGGGTCACAACCACAGTGGAGCCGATGAACATCATGACGAACATGCTCATGCTCATATGCAGTGCTTTACTGCATATACGCATAATGCCGAGCTCTTTCTGCAGCACGAGGGGCTCGAAGTTGGCAAAAAGGCCTGCATAACCCTTTATGCAACGGCACTGTCCGATTTCAAGCCGCTCAATGCCGGCGAGGTATCACTGTTGCTCAGACTGGGCGGTAAGAGCTACACCGCAACGGCCGATGCCCACCATGGCGGAATGTACCATTTTGAACTTACTCCCGAGAGTGCCGGTCACGGAACAATATATATAACCGTGGGCGATGAGAAAGCTCATTTCGATGTTGAGATAACCGAGTGTTGCAGTCATGACCACGGCCATGAACACGCTCATGCTCATGAGGGTCACAGCCACGATGGCCATAACCACGACGGTCACGGCCATTCGCACGAAGCTGACCATGCCGGGCACGACCACACTGCTCACTCACACGGCCACTCCCACGCTCATAGCCACGACCCGCATCCCGGACATGGTGTAGAGACACCTGCAAAGGAGGGTGATGTGTCGTTTACCAAGGAGCAGAGCTGGATGGTTGATTTTGCAACCGAGGAGGTGAAGGTGAGCAACTTTGCCGGCACTGTGAAGGTTGCGGCAAGGGTCGAGGCGCTGCCGGGGGACTTTACCACTGTCATTGCCACGACAAGCGGCAAGGTGCAGTTTGCGGGCAATGTACTCGAAGGTATGCCGGTGGCTGTTGATGAGGCTCTTTTCTATCTTGAGGGTGGCGATGTCACCGATAACGATGCTGCTGTGAAATTTGCCGAGGCCGAGAGCAACTATGAACTTGCAAAGGCCGATTTCGAGCGCAAGAAGAACCTTTTCATCGACAAAGTGGTGCCCGAGCGTGAATATCAGGCGGCCGAGGCTGCATATCGCCAGGCCGAGGCGCGTTTCGAGAGCATGAAACGCAATTTCGGCGAGGGAAAGGTGACACTGAAATCCACAATGAACGGCACTGTTGCCACATTGCTTGTTGCCAACGGCGATTATGTGGAGCCCGGTACACCGCTTGCCGTTGTGCAGCGCGAGGGTAACATCAATCTTGTTGCCGAACTGCCCGTGCGTTATGCTCCGCAGTTGCAGGATATTGCAACCGTGAATGTGGAGACTGCCGCTGGCAATGTGTACGATGCTGCCGAGTTTGGCGGTTCGCCTGTTGTGGGCCGTGTTGCCAACAGCTGCAACATGCTGCCATTGACAGTCACTTGTGCGGCTCTGCCGGGTGTGGTTACAGGCAGCATTGTAACGCTCTACATATCTTCAATCTCCGACGATGTACATGCGGTGGCTGTTCCACGCACGGCGCTTGTCGAGGAGATGGGCAATATGTTCGTTTTTGTGCAGAACAACCCTGTCTCTTTTGAAAAACGCAGTGTGACGGTCGGTGCAACCGATGGCCGCTATGTGCAGCTGCTCGGTGGTGTGGTACCCGGCGAACGTGTTGTGAGCAAGGGTGGTGTTTTGTTGAAACTGTCACAGGGTGCTGCAGCGCTCGACCCTCACGCAGGTCACGTACATTAATGGTTTGACGCTATGCTTAACAGGATTATAAAATTCTCACTGAACAATAAGCTGCTGGTAATGCTGGCGGTGATATTGGTGGTCATTGGCGGTACATACTCCACAAAAAAGATTGAGGTGGATGTGTTCCCCGACCTTACAATGCCTACGGTGGTAATTCTTACCGATGCGCATAATATGGCTCCCGAGGAGGTGGAGCGTCTTGTAACATTCCCCATCGAGACTGCCGTGAACGGTGCCACCAATGTGCGCCGTGTGCGTTCGTCGTCGTCACAGGGATTCTCGTTCGTGTGGGTGGAGTTCGATTGGGGAATGGATATCTACAAAGCCCGCCAAATCATTAGCGAGAAGATGGGACTCCTCTCGGGGCAGTTGCCCGATGGTGTTGTGCCAATGCTTGCTCCGCAGTCGAGCGTGATGGGTGAAATAATGTTCGTCGGCATGCAGGCCGACAGCACTTCGATGATGGAGCTGCGCACGCTTGCCGAGTGGATTGTGAAGCCTGCCGTGCTTGCCACAGGCGGTGTCTCAAATGTAACAATCATTGGCGGCGACTACAAGCAGTATCAGGTGCTTGCCGACCCGGTGAAGATGGAAATGTACGGTGTTGCAATGGGTGAACTTGAGAGCGCCGTGGCAGCAATGAGTGTAAACATTGGTGCGGGCGTGGTGCGTGACTATGGCAACGAGTATAACCTGCGTGGAATGGGACGTACAAGCGATGTCAATGAGCTTGGCAGCACATTGGTGAAGATGAACGGCGATGCCGCCGTGCGCATTGCCGATGTTGCCGATGTTGTTGTTGCTCCGGCGGTGAAGCAGGGATATGCCGCGCAGAACGGCAATCCGGCCGTTATACTCTCGATATCGAAGCAACCGGGCATAAACACTCTCACGGTTACCGAGAACATTGAGCGCAACCTTGTGAGCATACAGAAATCACTGCCTGCCGATGTTACGGTCGATACCAAGATTTTCCGTCAGGCCGATTATATACAGTCGTCCGTGAACAACGTGGGCCGTTCGCTCATTGAGGGTGCAGTGTGCGTTATACTGGTACTGTTCCTGTTCCTCACAAGCCTGCGTACAACGGTGATTTCGCTCTTTGCTATCCCATTGTCGCTCTTGGGAACGGTAATTGTTCTCTATCTGCTTGGCATGGATATAAATACAATGACTCTTGGCGGTATGTGCATTGCCATAGGTTCGCTTGTGGACGATGCCATCATCGATGTAGAGAATGTCTACAAGCGATTGAAGGAGAACCATCGTCTGCCTGTCGAGGAGCGCCGTTCGGCACTGCACATTGTGTTCGAGGCATCGTCCGAAATACGTGCGTCAATCATACATGCAACGCTCATAATCATGGTTACCTTTACCCCGCTCTTCTTCCTGAGCGGCCTTGAGGGACGTATGCTTAAACCGCTTGGAATGGCCTATCTCATTGCGCTTGTTATGTCGCTTATCGTTGCCATGACAGTGACTCCGTTGCTCTGTAAGGTGATGCTATCGAGCGACAGCTACCTCGCGCGCAACGAAAAGAAGAACTGGGTCGACCGTTGGTTAATCACGGGTTACAGCAAGGCTTTGGTTTGGGTTACAGGGCATGCTCGTTCGGTTATGGCTTTCGTTCTGCTGCTCTTTGGCGGCTGCATGTTCCTCTTTACGCAGATGGGACGCAGCTTCCTGCCCGAGTTCAACGAGAGCGCATTGACCATTTCGGCAGTGTCGCGCCCCGGTGTGTCGCTCGAGGAGAGCAACAAGCTTGGCGCTGTAATTGAGAAGGAACTGTTGCAGATTCCCGAGGTTACAAGCACCGCGCGCCGCACCGGCCGTGGAGAGCTCGACGAACATTCACAGACATCGAACGGTGCCGAGATTGACGTAAACTTCAGGCTCGACGGCCGCAGCAAAGCCGAGTTTGTGGCCGATGTGCGTGAGCGCCTGGCAAAGGTTCCCGGTGTTGTCACGTCTGTGGGACAGCCGCTTGAGCACCGCATCGACCACATGGTGTCGGGTACACAGGCCGATTTGGCCATCAAGATTTTCGGCCCCGACTTGAGCACCCTTTTCAGCAAGGGTATGGAGATAAAGAGCCTGTTGACCGCTTTCCCCGAGATTGTGGACGTGAACGTGGAGCAACAGGTTGAGATACCACAGATTCAGGTGCGCGCCAACCGCGAGAAGCTTGTCTTCTACGGTATAACAATGAGCGAGTTCAACGAGTTTGTGGAGAACGCTTTCCCCGGCAAGAAGGTTGGCGCAATATATGAGGAGGAGCGCAGTTTTGACCTTATCATACGTCTGAACAAGGACTACACCGAGAGTATCGACGGAGTGAAGCGTGCTCTCATTGACACCCCTGACGGCAAGGTGACACTGGAGACAGTGGCCGATGTCGTATCTGTGGGCGGCCCGGGCAGCATCAGCCGCGAGAATGTGCAGCGCAAGGTTGTGGTGTCGGCCAACATTGCAAGCGGCGACGTTGCCGGTACTGTGGAACGTGCAGCAGCTTACCTTGAGAAGGAACTGGAATTGGACGAGGGCTACCGTCTTGAGTACGGCGGCCAGTTCGAGAGTGCCGAGTCTGCTTCGCGCACCCTGTGGCTCACTACACTGGTTGCAATACTTGTGGTCTTTGTGCTGCTGTACACGGAGTTCAAGAGCATGTTGCTCTCGACTGTGGTGTTGCTCAATCTGCCGCTTGCATTGATTGGCGGTGTGCTTGCAACCTACTTTACATCGGCTGTTATGAGCATTCCTGCCATCATAGGTCTCATAACACTCTTCGGTATTGCAACGCGTAACGGAATACTGCTTGTGTCGCGTTATCAGCATCTGCGCAGCGAGGGTGTAGCGCTTGAGGATGTCATTATAAAAGGTTCGGCCGACCGTCTTACCCCAATCCTCATGACAGCCTTTACGTCGGCCTTGGCGCTTGTACCGATGATTATCAACGGCTCGGCATCGGGTAACGAAATCCAGAGCCCGATGGCTGTTGTGGTGCTCGGCGGTCTGTTGTCATCTACATTGCTCAACATCTTTGTTGTGCCAGTGGTGTACCGCTGGGTAGTGCGCAAGGGCTGGGTATGAGCTAAAACAACCTTACCTTAATATAACGTGAGTTCGATATAAGAATTTATACTAAAATTTAGCGTATTTTGTCATTCCGAATCGAAGATCGACGCCCGTAGGGGCCAAAGTCAACCTTGTGTGAAGAATCTCATTATACGCGGATTAAGAGATCCCTCGTCGCTACGCTCTGTCGGGATGACAG
>JAZRRI010000081.1:0-24181 GCA_045650605.1 Bacteroidaceae bacterium
GTCAACTGCCAAGCGGACGCAAATTCCGCCTGCCCACCGAAGCCGAGTGGGAATATGCCGCCCGTGGCGGTAACCGCTCACGCGGCTACCAGTACAGCGGCAGCGACAACCTTGGCAGCGTGGCCTGGTATGACGATAACAAAACCTATCAAGTGAAGCAAAAGCAAGCCAACGAACTCGGCCTCTACGATATGAGCGGCAATGTATGGGAGTGGTGCAACGATTGGTATGGCAGTTACCCGTCCTCTTCGCAGACCAACCCCAAAGGCCCGGGAGAGGGCTCTTGCCGTGTGCTTCGTGGGGGTGGCTGGTACTACAACGCGCAGTGCTGCCGTGTAGCTTATCGCGGCAGCCGCACCCCCGTCAACCGCAACAGCAGCAGCGGGCTGCGCCTCGCCCTCTAAGTTTACCCGTTACCACTAAAACTGTAAGCTAAAATGTTTTCTTCGTAACGGGGTGCGTGCAAGGCTTTGCAGCGCAAGCCTGCCGACGCACCAACCGAAACGAAGAAAACCAATCAAAAAAATTATGCAAGTAAGACTATTTACATTGCCGGCTTTTGCCGGCAATGATATTACAGAGGAATTAAATCATTTTTTGCGTACTGTAAGAGTTCTTGAAATACAGAAAGAGTTTGTAAACAGTGCATCAGGGCAGTTTTGGGTATTTTGTGTTACCTATTTGCCCATGGCTGGTGCAGTTGCAGGTAATGTTGCTACGCAAAATGAACGCCGTGAGAAAGTGGATTACAAAAATGTATTGTCCGAATCCGAGTTTGAACATTTTTCAATACTTCGAAAGGTAAGGAAACAGCTTGCAGAGGAGGATGCAGTGCCACCTTTTGCGGTGTTTACAGATGCTGAACTTGCCGAACTTGCACGCAAAGAGGTGCTCACGCCTGATACAATGCGCAGTATAAACGGTATCGGCAAGAGAAAGGTTGAAAAGTATGGCATTAAAATGTGTGAAATCTTGGAATTGATGCAAACCGGAGTGATGGATGAAACGCCAAGGGAACTTGAAGGATAAGATAACTGACCTTGACAATGTTGCACTTGCTGCTCACAAGGCTTTCAGGGGAAAGAGAGGAAAAAGTGAGGTTCGGGAATTTGCGTGTAATTTCAATGAAAATATTGCAAAGTTGAGAAGGGAGATTGAAAATGGTTCGATTGTTATAGGTGATTATCATTATTTTAAGATATATGATCCAAAAGAAAGGGTAATTTGTGCCGCCAGTCTCAAAGAACGGATATTACACCATTCAATAATGAATGTGTGCCATAGTCGCTTTGATAAGGCGTTGATTTCAGGAACTTATGCAACACGCCCCGGTAAAGGGGTGTATGCTGCACTCGACAAGGCCAAGAGTTCGATGAAAAGGTTTGCTTATTATGCTAAATTGGATGTGAGAAAATATTATGACAATGTAGATCATGCAGTACTTGAATCTATAATACGTCGTTTGTTTAAGGATAAATGGCTTATTGAATTATTTGACAGGATTATTGATAGCTACTCGGTTGTGCCTGGTAAAGGAATACCGATTGGAAACCTTACAAGCCAGTATTTTGCAAACATTTATCTATCGGGGTTGGACCATTATATGAAAGAGGTTTGCAAAACTCCGGTATATATAAGGTATATGGATGATGTCATGCTTTTTTGCAATGATAAGGAGGTGCTGAAATATATGGTAAATGAGTTTATTTCATATTCATCCAAAGAGTTGAAACTAAGTATAAAACAACCGCAGATTGGAAAGTGTTGTACGGGGTGTTCGTTTCTTGGATACAAAGTAATGCCGGGATACTTGTTGCTGAATGGGAATAGTAAAAGGCGTTTTCGTCGCAAACTGTATGAATGTACAAAGATGTATAATTGTGGCGAATTGGACGACAGAGAGTATGAAATGAGGTTAATTCCTTTATTGGCTTTTACTTTACACGCGAGTTCAAAATGTTATAGAAAAGCCTGTGTCGGGATTATGAATGATTGTAGGGGAGTTTCGTAAGAGGGCTCTTACCGTGTGCTTCGTGGGGGTAGCTGGAACAACAACGCGCAGAACTGCCGTGTAGCTAATCGCAACAACAACACCCCCGACAACCGCAACAACAACAACGGGCTGCGCCTCGCCCTCTAAGCTTGCAGATTAGATGGAAAACGGTTTGTAAACAGAAATTTTCCTTCAAGGTTTTTGCCTTGTAAAACAAGCCCACATGTGTGGGTAAATGTAGCAGTGCTTGTAATTGAAAAATGAAAGCTCTGCTGCATTTTTAATGTCTATTTTTTGAGGCTGCTACAATTTTTGGATTATTCGCTTGAAAAAGTGTTGCGGTTTTGGATTATTCGCTTGAAAAAGTGTGTTGCAATCTCGATTATTCGTTGGAAAAAGTGTATCGCAGTCTTTGCTATTCGTTGGAAAAAGTGTATTTTTGCCACCGGATAAATAATGAAGACGATGCTTAAAAGAAAGATTGAAACGGCTTTGACCGAGTGGAAAAATACTGAATTTAAAAAACCACTTGTGATAAAAGGTGTCCGCCAATGCGGAAAGACATACATTGTCCGGAAATTCGCCAAGGAGAATTATGAAAGTGTGGTTTATATGAATTTTATTCTTGAACCGGATAAAAAGTCGGCTTTTGCCGGCAATATTGATGTTGATACCATTATTCTTAATTTATCGGCATTGATTCCCGGCTGTCGTTTCATTAACGGTAAAACATGTATTATACTTGATGAGATTCAAGAGTGCAGGGAGGCGAGAACCGCTTTGAAGTCTTTTAAGATAGATGGCCGTTTTGATGTAATAGCCACAGGTTCTCTTTTGGGTGTGAAAGGATATGGCAGTAGCAGAACAAAAACAGAAGGTGGACAGGACTCTATCCCTGTTGGATATGAAGCTGTGGTGGAGATGCATCCATTGGATTTTGAGGAGTTCTTGTGGGCGAATGGAGTAAATGAGACGGTTATTGATACAGTAAAAACATGTTTTGAAAAAGAGATAAAAGTTCCTGAAGGCATTCACAAGGTAATGATGGAATTGCTGTACAGGTATGTAATTGTCGGTGGCTTGCCCGAAGTCGTAAACACATTCCTCGAAACGAAAAATGTTGAACTTACATACAAAGCGCAACGCAACCTTATAGCGGGATATAAGGAGGATATGGTCAAGTATGCCGATGAGGCTGACAAACCAAGAATCCGTGAGTGCTTTGAGTCGATTCCACGACAATTGGCCAAGGATAACAAGAAATTCCAGTACTCGGCAGTGCGCAAAGGCGGCCGTTCTTCGCAGTATGTAGGCTGTATTCAGTGGCTTGAAGATGCCGGCTTGGTCCGTCGTTGTTATAATACGCATATTACAGAGTTGCCGCTTGAGGGAAATTCCATTAAGGAGTGTTTTAAGTTGTACACCGCAGACGTTGGTCTCCTTGTTGCTATGCTTGATTACGGTACACAAGCTGATATTCTAAAAGGTAATCTTTTGGGGTATAAAGGTGCTATATTTGAAAATTTGGTTGCTGACTTTCTTTGCAAGTCGGGGCAGGGGTTGTACTACTTCCAGAAGGACAGTGGTTTGGAATTGGACTTCCTTGTGCGATACAAGGGTGAATGTGTTGTGCTTGAAGTCAAGGCAAAATCCGGCAAAGCCAAAAGCTTGAAAACTGTTCTGAAGAACAAAGACGTCTATCATGTCAATAATGCAATTAAGCTTGGAGGATATAATGTAGGTCGTGAAGAGGAGGTGCTTACAGTGCCTCTTTACATGGGATTTCTTATAAAGGATAAACTTGCAGATGTTATAGTCCCTGATGTCGATTTGAACTTGTTGGATTAGCGAATGTTTGTCATGGCTACAAAGATTTGCTGCACTCGCTGTGAATAATATAGCAGTTGACCCGCAACTTGTTTTCACCACGAACTTGTCATCCTGAACGTATGTGAAGGATCTCAAACCGCGTTTTAAATAGATGCACTGCCTATGGCGATTTTGCAAACACTCGTTGTAAAAACTTCAAGTAAACTTGGTTTTAACTCGTTTAATTGCAAAATTCGACTTCGCTCAGCATGACATTTGAACGTTGGGTCAACTGCTATATTGTTGCTTAAATTAAAGCAAGCTTTATTTATTTGCCTTTGGCTCCTTCGGGCGGCGACCGTTGGTTCGCTCGTTTGCGTTATCTTTAGATAAGATTTGCTGCACTCACTGTAAAATAAATTAAAGCAAGCTTTATTTATTTCGCTCGTTTGCGTTATCTTTGTAGTATATTATAATCCCCATAATGATACTAAGCGGCATATCGTTACTCAATTACAGGAACTTGCAGGAGGTGGAGATTGAGTTCTCCCCCGGAATCAACTGTTTCATTGGCAGCAATGGAATGGGCAAGACAAACTTGCTGGATGCGGTGTACTATCTCTCTTTCTGCAAGAGTGCAGTGAATGCTTCCGATTCGACGAATATACTGCACGATGCGCCATTCTTTATGTTGCAGGGATGTTACCTGAGCGGCAGTGGCATTGGGAGCGAGGTGTCGTGTGGGCTGAAGCGCGGCGAGAAGAAGCAGTTCCGCAAGGACGGCAAGCTGTACGAACGCCTGTCGGACCACATCGGTACGGTGCCGCTTGTGATGGTGTCGCCTGCCGACAACGAACTCATTGCCGGTGGCAGCGAGGAGCGCCGCCGTTTTATGGATGTTGTAATCTCGCAGTACGACAAGGAGTATCTACAGTCGCTAATACGTTATAACCGTGCCCTGCAGCAGCGCAATGCCTTGTTGCGCGGCGAGCGTGAGCCCGATGCCGACATGCTCTCGCTCATTGAGGAGATGATGACCGAAGAGGCGCTCTTCATAAACAGATGCCGCAAGGGGTTCATCGATGAGCTTGTACCGATATTTACTGCATACCACAATGCAATAACCGGGGGCAATGAACCGGTGTCGTTGAGCTACCGCTCGCACCTTAACGAGAACAGTCTGCTTGAGTTGCTGAGTGCCTCTAGAGCCGATGACCGCCGTCTTGGCCACACCTCAAAGGGTGTGCACCGCGATGAACTGGTGATGCAGCTTGGCGGCTACCCGCTAAGGCGCGAGGGTTCACAGGGACAGAACAAGACCTTCTTGGTGGCTTTGAAACTGGCGCAGTATGATTTCCTGCGTACAAAGGGCGGCGAGATGCCGTTGCTGTTGCTCGATGATATATTCGACAAACTCGACAGCCGCAGGGTGGAGCGTATTGTCTCTCTTGTTGCGGGTGAGGGCTTCGGGCAGATATTCATTACCGATGTCAACCGTGAGCATATCGATGGAATACTTGAGCAGATAGACGGGGCATACCGTTTGTTCGAGGTTGAGTGTGGCTGTGTAAAGATGCTGAAAGAGAAGAATATATGAAACGTGGAGAGACTAAATCAATAGCGGAACTGGTGAGGGTGATGTGCCGCGAAGAGGGGCTTGAGACACCGCTCAACGAGTATCGCCTAATAAATGCCTGGTCGCAGGTGCTTGGTCCGGCGGTGCAGTCATATACAAAGGAGCTGAGGATATACAACCAGGTGCTCTTTGTTACATTGACATCGTCGGTGTTGCGCCAGGAACTGCTGATGAACCGCAAGGCGCTTGTGCACAAACTAAACGAGCACGTGAAGGCACAGGTGATTACTGATATTGTGCTAAGGTGAACATATAACCCTTTTTATGGTTTATAATTTGGGTATAAGCGTCACTGTTTTTTTAAAGGAATATAACTGAAAAATATAATTTATGCAGAATTCAAATGTTAAGACAAGGCTCATTGTGTTGAGCTTTTTGCAGTTTGCGGTTTGGGGTGCCTACCTCACATCAATGGGACGTTATCTTGGTAATGCCGGTATGGGCAGTGACATTGGCTGGTTCTACTCGGTGCAGGGAATTGTCTCAATCTTCATGCCGGCTCTCATAGGTATAATTGCCGACCGTTGGGTGCCTGCCCAGCGCATGCTCTCTTTCTGTCATGCTGTTGCGGCGGTGTTCATGGGTATAACCGGCTACATTGGAATGACAAAGGGTGCCGATGTGGTGTTTGGTGACCTCTTTTGGACATACACCATAAGTGTTGCATTCTATATGCCCACGCTGGCGCTCTCCAATTCAGTCTCATATTCCGTGCTCAACCAGGCCGGGCTCGACACTGTAAAGGCTTTCCCGCCAATCCGTGTGTTCGGAACAGTGGGTTTCATCGTGTCGATGTGGATTGTTGACCTCACGGGCTTCCAGAACGACTATTCACAGTTCTTCGCATCGGCCGTGTGGGGTGTGTTGCTTGCTGCATACTCATTGACATTGCCGAACTGTCCTGTCGACAAGAGCGCCGAGAAAAAATCCCTTGCATCGGCCTTCGGCCTCGATGCCTTCAGACTCTTCGGCCAGCGCAGGATGGCGCTCTTCTTCATCTTCTCGATGCTGCTTGGTGCGGCACTGCAGGTGTCGAACGGATATGCAAACATGTTCATCAGCGGCTTTGGCGGAATAGAGAAGTATGCCGGCACGTTTGCTGTGGAGCACACTAATATGCTTATCTCTCTGTCACAGATATCAGAGACTCTCTGTATCCTGCTCATTCCTTTCTTCCTCAGGAAATTCGGCATAAAGATTGTGATGCTCATTGCAATGCTTGGCTGGGTGTTCCGCTTCGGCTTCTTTGCGATGGGTGACCCAGCAATGCCGGGTGTGCTGCTGTTTGTGCTTTCAATGATTGTGTATGGCGTGGCATTCGACTTCTTCAATGTGTCGGGCTCGCTTTTTGTAGACAAGGAGACACCCGAGAACATGCGCTCAAGCGCACAGGGACTCTTCATGCTCATGACAAACGGTCTTGGTGCCTCAATAGGTGTAATTGCGGCACAGGAGGTGGTAAACCACTTTACAGCGAACCAGACAAACTTTGCGGGCTGGACATCGGCATGGTACATCTTCGCCGGTTATGCCTTGGTGATTGCAGTGCTGTTTGCCGTGGTGTTCAAGGAGAAGAAGGCAAATAACGCTTGATGCAGTATGGTAGAGCTTGTTGTTACCGACATAATGTCCAAGGTTAGCGACCATCGCGCCCATGTGCTTCTGCTTGGCGAGAAGGATGGTCTGCGCCGCATAATTGTCTCTTTGGGCTTCCTTGAGGCGCAGGCAATAGCCTTCGTCCTGCGCGGCATAAAGGCCGACCGCCCATTGACGCACGACCTTTTTGGCGGTGTGGCCGAGGCTTTCGGTATCGAACTTCAGCACATCCTCATCGACAGGATTGAAGACGGCACTTTCTGTGCAAGGCTGTGTTACCGCCAAGGTGAGGTGGAGTGCAGCATCGACTCGCGCACGAGCGATGCCGTTGCCATCGCGCTGCGTGCCGGGGCACCAATATATATAGAGGACGAGTTGCTCAACCGCATGTGTGTGCGTGACGAGCAGAACGGTGCTTTCTCCATACCCATTACTGCGGCCGATGAGGCTACCCTGCGCGTTGCAATGGAGAATGCCGTGAAGGTGGAGAACTATGAGCTCGCGCACAAACTGAAGGAGGAGATTGAGTCCCGCCACGCGACGCAGAGTGACATGTCGCACGATAATTAAACACTGACAAACTGTATGGCACTTTTTTATGTACCCGATATTGCAAGGACGTGGGAACTCTCCGACGAGGAGGCTGCCCACGCTCTGCGTGTTCTGCGTCTTACCGTGGGCGCGGAGCTTGAGATAACAGACGGTAAGGGGAATCTTTACAGGACGGCAATTGCCTCTATTGCGGGCAAACATTGCTATGTTGAGCCCTGTGCTCCGCTTGAGAAACCCAAGAACTGGCGCGGTAATGTGCATATAGCCATTGCGCCCACAAAGAACATGGACCGCATAGAGTGGTTTGCCGAGAAGGCCACGGAGATTGGGCTTGACTCGATTACTTTCCTCAACTGCCGTTTCTCGGAACGCAAGGTTATAAAGCCCGAACGTGTGGAGCGCATTGTGGTGTCGGCAATGAAACAGTCTCTCAAATACAGCAAGCCTGTGGTGAGCGAAATGGTCGATTTCAAGAAATTCATTGCCGCAGAGCGTCCCGGTGCAAAATATATTGCCCATTGCTATGATAGCGAGAGAGTGCTGTTGAAAGATGTGCTTGCCGAGGGTGAGGATGCAACGGTACTCATTGGTCCCGAGGGTGATTTCAGCCCCGAGGAGGTGCAGCTTGCCGTGAAGGCAGGCTACAGGCCTGTGAGTCTTGGCAGTTCGCGTCTGCGTACCGAGACTGCGGCTCTGGTGGCATGCCACACCTTTATATTGAAGAACGAGATATGACACAGCGCTACTTCATCTTCTTTTCATACGATGGCGCGGCATACCACGGTTGGCAGGTGCAACCCAATGCAATAACCGTGCAGCAGGTGCTCGAAGAGGCATTGGCAACCCTATTGCGTGTGCCCGTGCCTCTTGTGGGTGCAGGACGCACAGATACGGGTGTAAATGCCGAGTGTATGGTGGCGCATGCAGATTTGCCGTCAGGTGTAGACACAGCACAGCTCATATACAAGCTGAACAAGATTCTGCCGCCTGACATTGCCGTGAGCGACATTAAGCGTGTGCGCGACGATGCCCATGCACGATTTGATGCCATATCGCGCCGCTACCGCTACCGTGTGGTGACGGCAAAGTCTCCCTTTGCCCGCCGTTATGCCTTGCGCGTTATGCCCGGGATTGATTTTGATGCAATGAACCGTGCGGCTGAGTTGCTGTATGAATATACCGATTTTACAAGCTTCAGCAAGCTGCATACCGATGTAAAGACAAACAACTGCAAGGTGACATATGCGGCATGGCACAATGTGGGCGCTAACGAGTGGGTCTTTGAGATTGAGGCCGACCGCTTTCTGCGTAACATGGTGCGCGCAATAGTGGGCACGTTGCTGCTTGTGGGGCGCGGCAAGATGACAATAGAGGGCTTCCGCGATGTCATTGAGAACAAGGCACGTGGCGAGGCGGGTGACTCGGCTATGGGTGAGGCTCTTTTCCTTGTCAATGTTGAATATCCAAAAGAGATTTATCTGTGATGTGGGCGCTGCTTGCTTTCATGTCGGCAGCATTGCTTGGCTGCTATGACTTCTTCAAGAAGGTCTCTTTGAAGGATAATTCCGTGCTTGCGGTACTTTTCCTTAACACGCTTCTTTCGTCACTCCTTTTTGCTCCGTTCATATTGCTGTCGCATACAGGTGTGATAACGTCGGGGCAATTTTATGTGCCGTCGGTGGGGATTGAGGTACACTTGCAGCTGCTACTGAAGGCGGTCATTGTCCTCTCCTCGTGGCTCTGCGGCTACATAGGAATAAAGCATCTGCCAATAACAATTGTATCGCCGATACAATCCACGCGCCCTGTGCTGGTGTTGCTTGGTGCGTTGTTTCTGTTTGGCGAGTCGTTGAATGTGTATCAATGGATTGGTGTGCTCATTGCCATTGTCTCGGTCTTTCTGCTGAGCCGCAGCGGCAAGCGCGAGGGTATTGACTTTGCCGGTAACCGTTGGGTGGCATTCGTTGCCTTGGCGGCGCTGTTCGGTGCGGTGAGTGCTCTGTATGACAAGTTCCTGATGCGCTCCTTTGAACCTATTGTGGTGCAGTCGTGGTTTAATATTTACCAATGTGTGCTGATGGGGCTTATTATAACTGTGATGAATGCCGTCAGCCCCACACAGCGTGGGCGCAAGTTCTTTTGGCGCTGGTCGATACCTATGATTTCACTCTTTCTTGGCATGGCCGATTTCTGTTATTTCACAGCTCTGGCCCAGGATGGTGCACTTATTGCCGTGGTGTCAATGATAAGGCGGGGCAGCGTGGTGGTTTCGTTTGCTTTCGGTGCTATGTTATTGCACGAAAAGAACCTCAAGAGCAAAGCTGTTGATGTGTTGTTGATACTGGTTGGATTATTTTTCCTATATTTGGGCTCAAGATGAAAAAGTTACTTTTTATAATTATATTGTTGTGTGGTGCAGTGTCGCACATACGTGGCCAGGAGATGCGTACCATATTCCTGGAGGCGCCCGACAGCATTTTCCCGCTGCTCTCCGGGAGCTACCGTGCCGATTTGGTTGACTATGTGGATGCCGGAATGACAGCGAGGGTTACCAACAGCCTCGACGGCAGCAGTACGTTGGAGGAGCTTGCTGCTGATTATATGAGACTTGCTGTCACCGCATCGTCGACAATGCAGTTGAAACTGTTGCCTTTGCAGGGTGACACGGTAATATGCATGGTAAAGAGTGTCAATGCCGAGGCTGCCGACAGCCGCATATACTTCTATGACAAGGAGTGGAATATGCTTGACGGACGTGTTTTGTTCGTGTATCCGTCAATAAATGATTTCTTTGCTTCGGCTGCCAATGCCGTTGCATGGAGCGATGCCTGTGACATATATCTTGTTTCGCTCACGCTCTCTGCCGGTGACAACACTCTTGTTGCCGAGTATACAATGCCTGAATATATGAATGTGGATGATGCCGCAAAGGTGAAACCGCTGCTGCGCAAACTGGTATACCGCTGGAACGGTGCGCGCTTTATCATCGACTGATGCGCACCGTGTCGATGCTCATTTCCCTGATATCTCCTTTATTGTGTTTGTTGAAGAGCGAGCGGCTGTCATTGATGAACAGCTGTCTCTTTTGTTCGGCATGCTCCCAACCTTCTATCTTTGTTGTGGCGGCAGGGTATATGGTGAAGTCCCGTTTGCCGTCCTCGCTTTTTGGCGCTATCCATGTGAGCAGATAACGCACATCGCGCGCCCGTGTGTAGTTGAGTATCTTCATCAGCTTCATTGCTATCATAATGCCACCGTCGGTGCGGCGCAGTGACATGTTCGATACCAGGTTGCCTGTGGAGTAGGCTACTACATTCCTGTCGGGGGTCATGGGCGATTTGCGTATCTCAAGCGGTTGCACAACATGTGGGTGATTGCCTATTATGTGGTCTACACCCTGCTCGATGAGCCAGTCGGCAAGTTCCTTTATACGTTGCGGTGGCAGGCTCACATACTCGTCGCCCCAATGCATGCAGGCGATGATTGCGTCGGCCCTTTTCTCTTTTGCAGCCTGTATATCACGGACTATTGTCTCTTTGTCGATAAGGTTTACAACCATGGGCGAGGGTATCTCTCTGCCATTGGTGCTGTAGGTGTAGTTTAGTATTGCAACGCGTACTCCTTTTTCTTCGACAATGAGCGGGTATCTCTCCTCGCGCTCCTTTGCGTTGCGGTACACACCACAATGTGCTATCTGTAGCGAGTCGAGCATATCGAGTGTGTGCAGTGCACCGCGCTTGCCCTTGTCCATGCAGTGGTTGTTGGCAAAGAGTAGTACCTTGAATCCGGCATCTTTTACGGCATAGAGAAAACTGTCGGGAGCGCAGAACGAAGGGTAGCCGCTGTAGCCGCTTTTTCCAATGGTTGTCTCAAGATTGGCCACCGATATGTCGGCACTGCGGACAAACTCCTTGATATGTCGGAAACAGTAGGAGAAACTGTACTCTCCGCTCTCCTCCCTTGCCATCTTCAACTGCGCTTCGTGCTGCATGATGTCACCGGCAAAGAGCAGGTCAATCTGATGGACAGGTGTAGTGAATATTTGCGCCACCGTTATACCCGGTAGCGCAAACATAATAATTGTCAATAAAAAAGTCCTGAATCCTTGTCTCATCTGTAGATTTCACGTTTGCCTGCAAGCAAGGTGTTTCTCATTAGCGACACTATTGTCATTGGGCCTACACCGCCGGGAACGGGGGTTATGAACGAGCATTTGGGTGCAACGTTCTCAAAGTCGACATCGCCACAAAGGCGGAATCCGCTCTTGCGTGTTGCGTCGGGTACCCGTGTCGTGCCCACATCAATGATTACGGCACCATCCTTTACCATGTCGGCCTTGAGGAAATGGGGCTGTCCCAATGCCGCAATGATGATGTCGGCCTGTCGGCACTCCTCGGCAATGTTCTGCGTGTGGCTGTGGCATACGGTAACGGTTGCGTCGCCGGGCAGGCTCTTCTGCATCATAAGGCTTGCCATTGGCTTGCCTACGATGTTGCTGCGTCCCAATACTACACACTTCTTACCTTTGGTTTCAATATTGTATCGGCGCAACAACTCCATTATTCCGTTGGGCGTTGCCGAGAGAAAACATGGAAGCCCTATTGACAGGCGGCCTACGTTTACCGGGTGGAAACCGTCGACATCCTTGCGGTAGTCTATGGCCTCTGTTATCTTCTGCTCGTCGATGTGCTTGGGCAGTGGCAACTGCACGATAAAGCCGTCTACATCGGCATCGTTGTTCAGTTCCTCGACCTTTGCAAGCAACTCCTCCTCGGTGACATCGGCCTCGTAGCGTATGAGAGTGGAGGTGAAACCGCACTCCTCGCAGGCTTTGACCTTGGCGGCAACGTATGTTTCGCTGCCACCGTCATGTCCCACAAGGATTGCTGCAAGGTGTGGGCGCTTGCCACCGTTGGAAAGGATGTTATCGACTTCGGTTGCAATCTCTCTCTTGATTTGTGCTGCTACAGCCTTGCCGTCAATCAGTTGCATAGGATAATTTATTAAGGTGTATGAATGGGTAACGCGATTTCTACACGTTGTCTTTAGAATTTCAGTCTTGGCATCATATTGCCCATTTTGCCGCCGGCAACGCTCTTCATTGTCTTGCGTATCTGCTCGAACTGCTTCATGAGACGGTTGACCTCCTGTATTGTGGTACCGCTACCGCGGGCAATGCGCTCTTTACGTGGCTGGTTTATGATGTCGGGGTTTGAACGCTCTTTGGGTGTCATGGACTGGATGATGGCTTCCACACTCTTGAAAGCGTTATCATCGATGTCAAGGTCCTTCACCGCTTTGCCCACACCGGGTATCATGGCCATGAGGTCCTTGATGTTGCCCATCTTCTTTATCTGCTGTATTTGTGTGAGGAAGTCATTGAAATCGAACTGGTTGCGTGCAAGCTTGCGTTGGAGTTTCTTTGCCTCCTCCTCGTCAAACTGCTCCTGTGCGCGCTCAACAAGTGATACCACGTCGCCCATGCCCAGGATGCGGTCGGCCATACGGTTGGGGTGGAACTGGTCGATAGCCTCCATCTTCTCGCCTGTACCGATGAACTTGATGGGTTTTGTCACCACTGTGCGTATTGAGAGTGCTGCACCACCGCGTGTGTCGCCGTCGAGTTTGGTGAGGATTACACCGGTGAAGTCCAGGCGGTCATTGAACTCCTTGGCTGTGTTCACGGCATCCTGTCCGGTCATAGAGTCCACTACAAAGAGTGTCTCGGTGGGGTTTACGGCCTCTTTGATGGCTGCAATCTCGTTCATCATGGCCTCGTCCACAGCCAAACGGCCGGCGGTATCTATGATGACAAGGTTGTAGCTCTTCGCTTTCGCCTCCTTTATGGCATTGAGGGCAATCTGTACAGGGTCCTTGCTGTCAGGCTCGCTATAAACGGGTACACCTATTGTTTCGCCAAGGACCTTGAGCTGGTCAATGGCTGCGGGACGATATACGTCGCAGGCTACCAGCAGCGGGTTACGGTTCTTCTTTTTCTTGAGGTAGTTGGCAAGCTTTGCTGAGAATGTGGTCTTACCGCTACCCTGAAGACCCGACATGAGTATGACGGCAGGATGTCCTTCGTAGTTGATTTCGGAGGTTTCGCCACCCATGAGGGCTGTAAGCTCGTCATGGACAATCTTTACCATCAGCTGGCTGGGGTGCAGTGATGTGAGCACGTTCTGGCCAATGGCCTTGTTCTTTACGGTGTCGGTAAAGGTCTTTGCCACTTTGTAGTTAACGTCGGCGTCGAGCAGTGCCTTGCGCACGTCCTTCAATGTCTCGGCAACGTTGACCTCGGTTATACGACCCTCTCCCTTGAGTATTTTAAATGAGCGTTCAAGGCGCTCGCTAAGGTTTTCAAACATCTTTCAGTATATTTTTTTGTTAATCTCTATTTATGCTTATTATTCCTCCGGTTGCCGTGTCGAACAGCACTTTTGTGGTGTTGTTTTTGCCGAAGAGGCTCTTGGAGAGCAACTCGGTTATGCCGAACTGTGCAATTGGAATCTCTTTGTCCAAAAAGGTTCTGGTGCGTGAATATATGGTCAGGCTTGCGCGGCCGGGGATGTTGTACAATATTCCTTCGACCTTGGTCGGTTTCTTCAGTGTGGTTTCGTCTGCAACGGGCAGTGTCACAGTCTTCATGTCCTTGATGTTGTAATATATGGGCTCGCCGGCAAGGTTCTCCTTGTCGACCACACCCAGTTTCTGCGAGAAACGCAGCAACACGGCTTTGGTGGTGTCGCGCACCTCGTTTGGTGCTATGTGATAGCTGTAGGTGTGATATACGGTGTCGGTACGTCCGGTGAAAAGCTCGGTGAGTGCCTTCTCCTGCTTGTCAAGTTCCTGCAGGAGCAGTGTGATGGCTGCACCGTCGCTTGGCATGTTTTCGGCCTGGCCGCGTGTTATGGCAAGTTTGCTCTCGCGTATGGCGTATATCTCCTTTGCCGTGAGCTCGGCCATCTTTGCCGTTGAGGTGGCGGTGAGCATCTCCTCGGTCATGTATTGCTGGGCATTGTTGCCGTTGTCTGTGCCTTGTTGCTTTTTCTCATTGATTGCACCCTGCTTGCCTGCTGCATTGGTGTTTATAGCGCAGATGATGCCCTTGTCGTTGAGTAATATGTTGCTTGCAGTGCTGCTGCCGAGCCTTACTGTAAAGCCTTTGTCCTTGTTGGGCACTCCCTCGCTTGAACTTGTGATATCTGCTATCTCCCAACGGTTGCTTGCCTCAGCAATGACGTTCTTTATATGCAGGAACCTTTCGGCATAACTGTAGAATTCGCCCGGTGTGTGCGTGATGCATCTTGCCTCAACCGTGATGTTTATCCTTGTATCGGGCAGATGGTATGTAACCCCCTCGCTTGTACCGGGGAAGAATGAACTCAGGATTGTTTGTGCTATACCTGGAGTTGCCAGTGCCAAAACAAATAGTGTGAACAGTTTTTTTATCATACCTCAGGTTTGTGTTCTGTTTATGTACAGAATGTCTAATTTGTTGCGAAGATAGTAATTTGTTTTCAATTTTGCCTCTAAAAGATGGTGGAACTTATTTATAAGGTCCTTATTTCCTTTTTTGCATTAATTATATACCTGTTTCTTGCGGTTTTTCCGCAACTTTTTTTTACTTTTGCGACTAATAATATAAACGCATGTCTGGTATGGCGACTATAAAGATACATGACAGGGAATTTGTGAAAACTATTCCTGCAGAAGAGATTGCGGCCCGTGTAAAGGGCGTGGCAGAAAGGATAAACAGGGACTATGCGGGCAAACGTCCTCTGCTGATTGGTGTACTGAACGGCTGTTTTATGTTCGTGTCTGACCTTATGAAGAACCTTGAGATTGAGTGTGAGGTTTCGTTTGTGAAATTCTCTTCTTATCAGGGCGCAGAGACAACAGGTAATGTAAAGCAGTTGCTGGGTCTCTCGGAGTCAATAGAAGGTCGCGATGTGATTATTGTGGAGGATATTGTGGACACGGGTCTCACAATGCACAAGTTGATGGAGACGTTGGCCGAGAAAAAGCCTGCATCGCTTGCTGTGGCATCGCTTTTCCTGAAACCTGCGCGTTTGCGTGTCCCGGTAGAAGTGAAGTATTCGGCATTTGAGATTCCCGACAGGTTTATTGTGGGATATGGCCTTGATTATGACGGCCTTGGCCGAAACCTTCCCGATGTGTACGATGTTAAAGAATAAAATATTATACTATGCTTAATATTGTTATTTTTGGTGCCCCGGGCAGTGGCAAGGGCACACAGAGTGAGAGAATTGTTGAAAAGTATGGTTTGAACCATATATCTACAGGTGAGGTTCTGCGTGCTGAGATTGCGGCCGGTACCGAGCTTGGTAATACTGCGAAGGGTATCATTGACAAGGGATGCCTTATTCCGGACGAGTTGATGATAAGCATCCTTGCTTCAAAACTCGATTCGTTGACATCGGGTAACGGTGTCATCTTTGACGGTTTTCCGCGTACGATTGCGCAGGCCGAGGCTTTGAAGGTTATGCTTAATGAGCGCGGACAGGATGTCGTTGCGATGATTGAGCTTGATGTGCCCGAGGATGAGCTCATGGCGCGTCTGTTGAAGCGCGGACAGGAGACCGGTAGGGCAGATGACAATGAGGAGACCATCAAGAGACGCCTTGTTGTGTATAACGAGCAGACTTCTCCGTTGAAGGAGTGGTACAAGAATGACGGCAAGCACTGTTATATCAATGGTCTTGGCGAACTTGACCGCATTTTTGCCGATATCGTGGCTGCGATTGACTCAAAATTATAAGAATTGTCAAGGGTGTTCCTTTTTGGATTTTATAAAGCATAGTTGTCACGGGTAGTGGCAACTATTGCTGTTAGTTGTTTAACAGCCCGTGAGGGTCTTGAACTTTTAAATTATGGCAGAATCAAATTTCATCGATTATGTAAAGATTGTGTGCCGTTCGGGTCGTGGAGGACGTGGAATGGCGCATCTTCATCGTGCTAAATATATTCCGAATGGTGGCCCCGATGGCGGCGACGGTGGCAAGGGTGGCGATATCATTCTTCGTGGTAACCGTAACTATTGGACATTGTTGCACCTTAAATACCAGCGTCACATATTTGCGGGAAATGGCCAGAATGGCGGTATAAACAAAAGTACCGGTGCTGACGGTGAAAGCAAGATTGTGGATGTTCCATGCGGTACGGTAGCGTACAATGCCGAGACCGGCGAGTTTCTCTGCGATGTTATGGAGGATGGCCAGCTTGTCACTCTGCTCAAGGGTGGCCGTGGCGGTCTTGGAAATGTGCATTTTGCCACTCCTACCCGTCAGGCGCCGCGTTTTGCGCAGCCGGGTGAGCCCATGCAGGAGATGATAGTTACCTTGGAGCTGAAATTGCTTGCCGATGTCGGTCTGGTGGGTTTTCCTAATGCTGGTAAATCGACGTTGCTTTCATCTGTATCTGCTGCAAAACCCAAGATTGCGAACTATCCCTTTACAACGCTTGAACCGAATCTTGGAATCGTGTCGTACCGCGATGGCAAGTCGTTCGTGATGGCCGATATTCCTGGTATCATTGAGGGTGCAAGTCAGGGTAGGGGTCTCGGGCTCCGTTTCCTTCGTCACATCGAGCGTAACTCATTGCTGTTGTTTATGGTTCCGGCCGATGCCGATGATATAAAGAAGGAGTATGAGGTGTTGCTGAATGAGCTTGCTACGTTTAACCCGGAGATGCTGGACAAGCAGCGTGTGCTTGCAATTACAAAGTCTGACCTCATTGATGAGGAACTGAAGGAGATGCTTTCGGAGAATTTGCCCGAGGACGTTCCTCATGTGTTTATCTCTGCGCCGACAGGTGAGGGTGTGCAGGAACTGAAAGATGTTCTTTGGGCTGCGCTCAACAGTGAGGAGAACCGTTTGGCGGCGGTGAAGCGCGAGGAACTTGTGCATCGCAATTATGACCGCAAGATGCTTGCGGCCGATTTTGCCGATTGGGAGGCCGATTTTGATGATGATGTGGTTGAGGATGACGATGACTTCAATTACGATGAGTTTGATTTTGGCGAGGAGTGATTTCTCCTCCCTGAATATAAAGACGGTCTCGGCCGTCTTTTTTTGTGTATGCGGTACTGCTTAACGTGAGGTGCTGTTTTCGTCCGGCTTTCTTATATAATAAGGTAATAAGTATTCTCGTCCTGTGACTGTGTGGGGGGCTATGTGTGTGCTTCCCTTCTGTTTTTTTGGTTGTAGATTTATACTTTTTTGTGCCCGTTTATATATTTAACTTTATTTAATATTAAAAATAGTGCTTTTGAGGCCGTTTTGAGGGTGCTTTTTATGCCAATCGGCATTTTTGGCGGTGTGGGTGTGCTAAAAAGCAGGCTTTTTCTTTTTTATTAGAAAAATAATTTTTACCTTTGCAGTCCAAAATGGACTATCGTGTTTTGACGGGTTCAATTACGCAGAAATATTTAAAACAATATATAATAATTAAAAATTAAACAAAATGCCTACAATTCAGCAATTAGTTAGAAAAGGCAGAGAGGTTCTTGTAGAGAAGAGCAAGTCGCCCGCTCTCGACAGCTGTCCACAGCGTCGTGGTGTGTGCGTGCGTGTTTACACTACAACTCCAAAGAAGCCTAACTCTGCGATGAGAAAGGTTGCTCGTGTGCGTTTGACAAACCAGAAAGAGGTTAACTCTTACATCCCTGGTGAGGGTCACAACTTGCAGGAGCACTCAATCGTTTTGGTACGTGGTGGCCGTGTTAAGGACCTCCCTGGTGTACGTTATCACATTGTTCGTGGTACTCTTGATACCGCAGGTGTAGCTAACCGTACACAGCGTCGTTCAAAGTATGGTGCTAAGCGTCCTAAGGCTAAGAAGTAATTCCCGCCTTCAAGCGTAGCTGAGTGATCCCGGCTTGTAAAAAACGGGATATGACTCAAAAAAAAGACATATTTTTAATTTAGTTTTGGTTTGTTGGGAGTTATATAAGGTTGAGTAAATGTCTCGGTGGAGACGTTGAAGAATTTGCAATAACACAGCCACACAAAACATTAAATTTTCGCAAAAGAAAATGAGAAAAGCAAAACCAAAAAAGCGCGTGGTTCTTCCAGACCCCGTGTTCAATGATCAGATGGTTTCTAAGTTCGTTAACCACCTGATGTATGATGGAAAGAAAAACATTTCGTACACTATTTTCTATGGTGCTCTCGAGCTCGTTGGTAACAAGATGAAGAATGAGGAGAAGACTCCTCTCGAAATCTGGAAGCAGGCTCTTGAGAACATTACTCCAAAGGTTGAGGTTAAGTCACGTCGTATCGGTGGTGCAACATTTCAGGTTCCTACTGAAATCCGTGCAGACCGTAAGGAGTCAATCTCAATGAAGAACATGATTCTCTTCGCTCGCAAGCGCGGCGGCAAGTCTATGTCAGACAAGCTTTGCGCTGAGATTATGGACGCATACAACAACCAGGGTGGTGCTTTCAAGCGTAAGGAGGATATGCACCGTATGGCTGAGGCTAACCGTGCTTTTGCACATTTCCGTTTCTAATCCTAACAGCATAAGAAAATGGCAAACGATCTTCAATTTACCCGTAATATCGGTATTAGTGCTCACATCGATGCTGGTAAGACTACTACATCGGAGCGTATTTTGTTCTACACCGGTCTTTCACACAAGATTGGTGAGGTGCACGACGGTGCTGCTACCATGGACTGGATGGAGCAGGAGCAGGAGCGTGGTATTACAATTACCTCTGCTGCTACTACAACATTCTGGAACTGGAAGAACCAGCAGTACAAGTTCAATTTGATTGACACTCCGGGACACGTTGACTTTACCGCTGAGGTAGAGCGTTCACTCCGTGTACTTGACGGTGCTATCGCTGCTTTCTGTGCAGTAGGTGGCGTTGAGCCTCAGTCAGAGACTGTATGGCGTCAGGCTGACAAGTACAACGTTCCACGTATCGCTTACGTGAACAAGATGGACCGTTCAGGTGCTGACTTCTTCTCTGTAATGCGTCAGATGAAGGAGATTCTTGGTGCAAATCCATGTCCTGTGACAATTCCTATCGGTTCAGAGGAGAAGTTCCTTGGTGTAGTCAACCTTATCACCATGAAAGCTCTCGTTTACAGAGACGGTGCTTTGGATTACACAGTTGAGGAGATTCCTGCTGAGTTGGTTGACGAGGCTAACCAGTGGAGAGAGCACCTTCTTGAGAAGGCTGCCGACTTCGACGAGGAGTTGATGATGAAGGTTCTCGAGGATCCCGAGTCTATCACAGAGGAGGAGATTATCGCAGCTATCCGTAAGGGTACACTTGCGTTGGAGATTACTCCTATGACTTGCGGTTCTTCATTCAAGAACAAGGGTGTTCAGCCACTTCTTGACTTTGTGTGTGCATTCTTGCCTTCTCCACTCGATACTCCTGCCATTGAGGGTATGAACCCCAAGACAGACGAGATGGAGGCACGTACTCCTTCTGAGGATGACAAGACTTCGGCTCTCGTGTTCAAGATTGCTACAAACCCATTCGTTGGTCGTTTGATCTACGTTCGCGTTTACTCAGGTAAGCTCGAGTCTGGTTCATATATCTATGACAGCCGTTCAGGCCGCAAGGAGCGTATCTCTCGTATGTTCCAGATGCACTCTAACAAGCAGAATCCTGTAGAGGTTCTCGGTGCCGGTGATATCGGTGCTGTAATCGGTATGAAGGATGTGCGTACAGGTGATACACTCTGCGCTGAGGAGGCTCCAATCGTGCTCGAGTCTATGACATTCCCCGATCCTGTGATTTCTATCGCAGTTGAGCCTAAGACTCAGAAGGATCTTGACAAGCTCGCTAACGGTCTTGCAAAGCTCGCCGAGGAGGATCCTACATTTACTGTAAGAACAGACGAGCAGTCAGGCCAGACAATTATCTCTGGTATGGGTGAGCTTCACCTTGAGATTATCATCGACCGTCTGAAGCGCGAGTTCAGCGTTGAGTGTAACCAGGGTCGTCCACAGGTTAGCTACAAGGAGGCTATCACAAGCACTGTTCAGGTTGACGAGACTTACAAGAAGCAGACCGGTGGTAAGGGTAAGTATGCAAAGATTCTTGTATCGGTTGGTCCTGCAGATGAGGACTTCAAGGAGGGTAACCTTCAGTTCGTTAACGAGGTTAAGGGTGGTAACGTGCCTAAGGAGTTTATCCCATCGGTACAGAAGGGCTTCCAGACAGCTGTTAAGGCAGGTGTCCTCGCCGGCTACCCAATGGAGTCTTTGAAGGTTGTTCTTCTCGATGGTGGTTTCCACCCGGTCGATTCAGACCAGTTGTCATTCGAGGTATGTGCTATCCAGGCATACAAGAATGCATGTCAGAAGGCTAACCCTGTGCTCCTTGAGCCTGTGATGAAGCTTGAGGTTGTTACTCCCGAGGAGAGCATGGGTGATGTAATCGCCGACCTTAACAAGCGTCGTGGTCAGGTTGAGGGCTTCGAGACAAGCCGCACCGGTGCACGTATCGTTAAGGCAATGGTTCCGCTGTCTGAGATGTTCGGTTACGTGACTTCATTGCGTACAATCACTTCAGGTCGTGCTACATCTTCAATGACATACGATCACCACGAGCAGGTAAGTGCTTCTTTGACAAAGCAGATACTTGAGGAACTTCAGAAGTAAATAAATAAAGCCTGTCGGTTAGCGAATGACTCTTAACCGACAGGCAATTGTAAATTTTATATAAAACCATTTAAAGACAATGAGTCAGAAAATTAGAATCAAACTTAAATCTTACGATCACAACTTGGTTGACAAGTCAGCTGAGAAGATTGTGAAGACAGTAAAGGCAACAGGTGCTATCGTTAGCGGTCCAATTCCATTGCCTACACACAAGCGTATCTTCACCGTTAACCGTTCTACATTCGTTAACAAGAAGAGCCGCGAGCAGTTCCAGCTCTCTTCATTCAAGAGACTTATCGACATCTACAGCTCTACAGCAAAGACTGTTGATGCTCTTATGAAGCTTGAGTTGCCTTCAGGAGTTGAGGTTGAGATTAAGGTGTAATTTTAATGCGAATTATTAATTTTTAAATTAAACTGAAATGCCAGGATTATTAGGAAAAAAAATCGGAATGATGTCCGTTTTCAGTGCCGATGGTAAGAATGTTCCATGCACTGTTATCGAAGCAGGTCCTTGTGCAGTTACACAGGTGAAGACAATCGAGAAGGATGGCTATGAGGCTGTTCAGGTTGGCTTCCAGGATCAGAAGGAGAGCCGTATCAGCGCTCCTCTCGCAGGCCACTTCAAGAAGGCCGGTGTAGCTCCCAAGCGCCACTTGGCCGAGTTCAAGGGTTTTGAGACAGAGCTCGCTTTGGGCGATGTTATCACAGTAGATCTCTTTGCTGATACCAACTACGTGAGCGTAACAGGTACTTCAAAGGGTAAGGGTTTCCAGGGTGTTGTTAAAAGACACAACTTTGGTGGTGTAGGTCAGGCTACTCACGGTCAGCACAACCGCGCTCGCAAGCCGGGTTCTATCGGTGCTTGTTCATACCCTGCAAAGGTATTCAAGGGTCTCCGAATGGGTGGTCAGATGGGTAACGTGCGTGTTACTACACACAACCTTCAGGTGTTAAAGGTAATTCCTGAGCACAACCTTTTGGTTATCAAGGGTTCTGTTCCAGGTTACAATGGTTCAATCGTAATAATTGAAAAGTAATGGAAATCAGCGTATTAAACATAAATGGTGAGAATACCGGCAGAAAGGTTGTCTTGGATGAGTCAATCTTCGGCATCGAGCCCAACGAGCACGTTGTATACATGGCGGTAAGACAGTATCTTGCTGCTCAGCGTCAGGGTACTCACAAGTCAAAGGAGAGAAGCGAGATTTCAGGTTCTACACGTAAGCTCGGTCGTCAGAAGGGCGGCGGTGGTGCTCGTCGTGGTGACATCAACTCACCTCTGTTGGTTGGTGGTGCTCGCGTGTTCGGTCCTACTCCACGTGATTATAGCTTCAAATTGAACAAGAAGGTTAAGCAACTCGCTCGCAAGTCGGCTCTTTCACAGAAGGCCATTGACGGTGCGATTGTAGTTGTTGAGGACTTCAACTTCGAGGCTCCAAGTACAAAAGCTTTTGTTAATGTGTTAAATAATCTTAAAGTTTCGGACAAGAAACAGTTGTTCGTTTTGCCATCTAGCAATAAAGCAGTATATTTGTCAGCCAGAAATTTGAAGGGAACTCAGATGGCTATTGCTTCGGACATTAATACCTATGGTATTATGAATGCCGAGGTTTTGGTTGTGACTGAAAGTTCTCTCGAGGTAATTAATAACACACTGAATAAAACTAAGGAGGCATAATAATGGGAGTATTGATTAAGCCAATAGTCACTGAGAAGATGACTAAGATTACTGACCAGTTGAACCGCTTTGGTTTTCTTGTTCGTCCCGAGGCTAACAAGTTGGTAATTAAGAAAGAGATTGAGGCGTTGTACAATGTAACTGTAGTTGCTGTGAACACAATGAACTACGCAGGCAAGAGCAAGAGCCGTTACACAAAGGCTGGTTTCATTCAGGGCCGTACAAACGCTGTAAAGAAGGCTATCGTCACATTGAAGGAGGGCGATACAATTGATTTTTATAGTAACATTTAATAGAGATGGCAGTACGTAAATTTAAGCCTACAACACCGGGCCAGAGACATAAGATTATTGGTACCTTTGAAGAGATCACTGCTGCGGTACCAGAGAAATCGCTTGTAACCGGTAAGCGTTCAACAGGTGGACGTAACAACGACGGTAAGATGACTATGCGCTACAGAGGCGGTGGTCACAAGCGTAAATTCAGATTTATCGACTTCAAGCGTAACAAGGACGGTATCCCCGCAACTGTAAAGACTATCGAGTACGATCCTAACCGTTCGGCTCGTATCGCTTTGCTCTGTTATGCTGATGGTGAGAAGAGTTATATAATTGCTCCTAATGGTTTGGAGGTTGGCGCAGTTCTGATGTCAGGTGCTGATGCTGCTCCCGAGATTGGTAACGCTCTTCCTTTGAAGAACATTCCTATCGGTACAGTGGTTCACAACATCGAGCTCCGTCCGGGTCAGGGTGCTATCCTTGTTCGTTCTGCCGGTAACTTCGCGCAGATCGTATCACGTGACGAGAACTACTGCGTTATCAAGTTGCCTTCAGGTGAGATTCGTCGTATCTTGAGTACTTGCCGTGCTACAGTCGGTACAGTAGGTAACTCAGACCACGCTCTTGAGTGCTCAGGTAAAGCCGGTCGCTCACGTTGGTTGGGTCGTCGTCCTCACAACCGTGGTGTTGTTATGAACCCCGTTGATCACCCCATGGGTGGTGGTGAAGGACGTAACTCAGGAGGTCACCCACGTTCACGCAAGGGCTTGTATGCTAAGGGCTTGAAGACAAGAGCTCCTAAGAAGCACTCATCTAAGTATATCATTGAGAGAAGAAAGTAATAACTAGAAAACTTGAGTAAATTATGAGTCGTTCATTAAAAAAAGGTCCGTATATTAACGTATCGCTTGAGAAGAAAGTGCTCTCAATGAATGAAAGCGGCAAGAAGTCTGTTGTTAAGACTTGGGCTCGCGCTTCGGTGATTTCACCT
>JAZRRI010000082.1:0-12832 GCA_045650605.1 Bacteroidaceae bacterium
ACCTTCCTCACATCTTGCGATGGCAGTCCCGCCAGAGTGCCCGGCATCACCCGATGGCAACTGACAGCAAGGGTTGCGCTCGTTATGGCACTTAAGCCGACACCTCACGGCACGAGCTGACGACAACCATGCAGCACCTCAACAGATTGTCCGAAGAATCAAGGGGTCTCTCCCAAGAAGCAATCTGCCGTTCTAGCCCAGGTAAGGTTCCTCGCGTATCATCGAATTAAACCACATGTTCCTCCGCTTGTGCGGGCCCCCGTCAATTCCTTTGAGTTTCACCGTTGCCGGCGTACTCCCCAGGTGGGATACTTAATGCTTTCGCTTGGCCACCGACTGTCTATCGCCGGCAGCGAGTATCCATAGTTTACGGTGCGGACTACCAGGGTATCTAATCCTGTTCGATACCCGCACTTTCGAGCATCAGTGTCAGTTGTACTGTAGAAAGCTGCCTACGCAATCGGAGTTCTTCGTGATATCTAAACATTTCACCGCTACACCACGAATTCCACTTTCCTCCCGTACACTCAAGTCTGACAGTTCCAACTGCACGGCTGCCGTTGAGCGGCAGTATTTCACAGCTGGCTTATCAAACCACCTACGCTCCCTTTAAACCCAATAAATCCGGATAACGCTCGCATCCTCCGTATTACCGCGGCTGCTGGCACGGAGTTAGCCGATGCTTATTCAACGTATACACGCAAAATGCCACACGTGGCATGTTTTGTTCTACGGCAAAAGAAGTTTACAACCCATAGGGCAGTCATCCTTCACGCTACTTGGCTGGTTCAGACTTGCGTCCATTGACCAATATTCCTCACTGCTGCCTCCCGTAGGAGTCTGGACCGTGTCTCAGTTCCAGTGTGGGGGACCTTCCTCTCAGAACCCCTATCCATCGTCGGCTAGGTGGGCCGTTACCCCGCCTACTACCTAATGGAACGCATCCCCATCCTTCATCGCCGGAGCTTTCATGAGAGGTTCATGCAATCTTCTCATGTTATTCGGTATTAATCTCCCTTTCGGAAGGCTATCCCAATATGAAGGGCAGGTTGGATACGCGTTACTCACCCGTGCGCCGGTCGTTTCTCGGAGCAAGCTCTTCGAAACCCCTCGACTTGCATGTGTTAAGCCTATAGCTAGCGTTCATCCTGAGCCAGGATCAAACTCTTCGTTGTAAATTATATCTGTGAATACTTCGTTAGAAGTACTTACTTGTCTAAATTGTTTGTACTGGCCGGAATAAATATTTTCAAATTATTGACGGTTCGTTTTTCGTTCCTTACGCTTCTTGCCTAATCAAAAAACTAAGCAAGGTTGTACTGCTTGTCTGTAATGGAATGTTGTCAAGGATCTATCTTGCTTGCCGGTCTCTCACCGCGGTAACCGCGTTGCTTCCCGAAAGCGAGTGCAAAGGTAGAGCTTTTTTCTGAACCTGCAAACAAATCCTATCTTTTTTTTCAAAAAAAATGCATCTTTTTTTAAACTTTTTTTGCTTAGTGCTGATTATTAGCGCTTTAAAGAAATGACTTTTTTCCACATTAAACAGACAAAAATCGCGTTGTCTTTTACAAGCGGGGAAATATCGCCGCAAGCATCCCCGCCGGACACAGTATTTTTTTACAGAAAAAGCGGACTTGCTTATAAAAACAGTCCGCTTCATATCATTCATTTTACATATTCACTTCTTTGCCGAGAGCAGTTGCTCAAGTTTGTGGGCATCGAGATTCAACAAGAACTTACCGTTCTGCGCAACGGATATGGCACCGGTTTCCTCGGAGACAATGATTGCAATAGCATCGGATACCTCGGAGACACCCATTGCCGAGCGATGGCGCAGACCGAGCTTGCGCGGTATATTAAGGTCATGCGATACCGGCAGAATACACTGTGCTGCCACAATACGTCCGCCGCGTATCACCATGGCACCGTCGTGCAACGGGGCATTCTTGAAGAATATGGCCTCTATCAAGCGCTGGCTTATATCGGAGTTTATGGGTTCGCCGGTCTTGATGACATCGTCAAGCGCCACCTTCTGTTCAATAACGATGAGCGCCCCCACCTTCTGCTGCGCCATGCTTATACATGCCATAACCACAGGCATCACCGCCTCGGCATTGTCGTCCTCGCCCTTGCGGGTGAACAGTGTAGAGAGGTACTTGAAATAGCGGCGCGAGCCAAGACTCTTGAAGAAGTTCCTTATCTCCTCGTGGAATATCACCACCAGCGCAATCGTTCCCACATTCATCATCTGGTCGAACACCGAGCCAAGCAAGCGCATTCCCAGAATTTTTGAAACGAGAACCCATACAAAAAGGAACATCATTATTCCCACAAAGATATTCAGCGAGCCCGAATCCTTCATAAGCCTGTACAGGTAATACAGCAGAAGTGCAAAAAGCAGAATATCTATTGCATCTTTTATGCTAAAATCGAAAAACATCCTATATATTATATATTAAGGTATCATTTGTCTAAATCCATAGCCCGCGCAAGCTCCACCGCCTGCACAGCCTCTCTCACGTCGTGCACGCGCAATATGTCGGCACCGTTCCTCACCGCAACAAGGTTCAGCGCCGTTGTTGCCGCCAAAGCCTCGGACGGGTCAATTCCAAGCAGGCGCGTTATCATGGACTTGCGCGACAACCCCACCAACAGCGGAGCATTGAGCATCTCAAACTCGCGCAACGACGCCAACATACGGTAGTTCTGCTCCATGCTCTTGCCAAAGCCGAATCCCGGGTCCACAATCACATCGGCCACACCCACCTGACGCAGCTGCCACACCTTTGCCGCAAGGCGCTGCAGCACCTGCGGCATGAAATCGGAATACTGTACCTCATCGCCGGCAAGCCCCACAGAATGGGTAAGCACATAAGGCAAACCGCAATCGGCAACGGCATCGAACATATCATCGTCCCACTCAAAGCCCGACACATCGTTTATTACCGACACATTATGCTGTGCCACACACTCGCGCACCACCGCGCCGCGAAAGGTGTCGACCGACACCACGGCATGAGGTACCTCTTTATCAAGCACCTCCAACGCACCGTGCAACCTTGCGAGTTCAAGTTCCAGCCCCACAGGCTCCGCGCCGGGACGCGTGGAACAGGCACCCACATCAAGCATTGCAGCACCGGCATCCAGCATATCCTTTGCACGTTGTGCCAAAGCGGCAGGTGCAACCACCCTCGACCCCTCATAAAAAGAGTCGTCGGTTATGTTTAGTATTCCCATCACCACAGGCTTGTCCAGCGACAACAACCTGCCTTGTACGTTAATAGAATGCGGTTTTTTCATACTATCGCAAAGGTAACAATAAAAAATAAAAAACAAAAGAATAAACAACTTGTTAATTCAATTGAATATTCAACCGTTTTTTCATAAATTTGCAGAACTAACAATTACCCAAAGAGCACATAACATCAACACAGTGCACATCACCAAGAACATGCAAAAAAGACATTTCAACATTGCCGGGCACAACTTTGCCATAACAATGACCGATGGCGACATCCTTTCAATACTGCCCAACCTACAGCCATTTGAAAGCGAAGCCACCGACGACCCGCTGTTCGACATCACATTGGACAACAGCATACAGCCATCGTGGCGAGGAAGCAGAGTGGGCACATTCCCCTGCCCCAGCGCAAAGTTCGAAGTCTACCTGCTGGACAACGGTGCCTATCAGATACTGACATCCAACGAATACGGTCATCCATGCGCCTTCATGCAGAGCGATGCCGGGCGCAAGCACTTTACTGTCACCACACGTGGCAGCGAGAGCGACAGAACGTTTGGCTTCAACAACACACTGATGGTCATCTTTACAATGTGCACCGCCAAGTTGGGCACTCTGCTCATGCACTCGGCCACCGTTGAAAACAACGGCAAGGGATACATGTTCCTGGGAGCAAGCGGACAGGGCAAGAGCACCCACAGCAACAAATGGGTGGAGTACATCAAAGGCAGCACGCTCATCAACGACGACAACCCGGTGATACGCATTGCGCCCGATGGCACTCCCACCGTCTACGGTTCACCATGGAGCGGCAAACGTCCCATCTACATGAACGTACACTACCCCATTGGCGGCATGGCTGCCATAGAACAGGACAAGAAGAACTGGATACGCAAGGAGAACATCCCCACTGCGTTCGGCATAATGCTATGCTCCTGCTCAACCCTAAAGTTCGACAAGGATATACACATAGCCATCTGCAGCACCATCACCAAGGTGCTTGAGCGCGTACCCGTGCACACACTCTACTGCCTTCCCAATGAGGAGGCTGCCCGCCTGTCAAGCAGCACCTTCGGCCTATGAACGAGCAGATAAAGCAGAAGAGAGTAAACAACCACCTCTTTATGCAGGACATCACCCGCATGTTCCGTCAGGAGGGCAAAAAGAGCGTCACCTTCATTGTACGCGGCTTCAGCATGCGCCCGTTCCTTGAGGACGGGCGCGACAAGGTACTCCTTGTCCCGCCACGCGAGCCAAAGATTGGCGATGTGGTGCTTGCCGAGATTTCGGAAAAGAGATATGCCCTGCACAGGGTAATAAAGGTAGAAGATGGTACATACACCATGCGTGGCGACGGCAACCCGCTAAGGATGACCGAACAGTTCACGCAGGATAAAATAATTGGCCTTGCCGACGGCTTCATACGCAAAGGAAAGTTCGTGAGCACCGGCAGCCGCAAGTGGAGGTTCTACTCGGCAGTATGGAGTTTCCTGAAACCGTTGCGCCGCATATTATTGGCCATTTACCGCAGAATATAAATAAAAAACATAAGCATATGAGAATTAAAGAAGGTTTTGAGATACAGAACGTGTGCGGCGAGTACATCATCGTTCCCGCCGGAGCCGAGAATGTTGACTACAGCAGAATCATAAGCCTCAATGAGACAGCGGCCTATCTTTGGGAGAATGTAGCCTCAAAGGAGTCGTTCACCATTGACGACATGACAGCACTGCTTCTTGCAGAGTACGAGGTTGAGGAGAGCGTAGCACGCGAGGATTGCGTGCTTATCGTTGAACGCTGGAAGGAGATGGAACTTGTAGAAGAGTAAAGTTAAAGCGGAAAGCGGAAAGGTGAAAGGTGCGAGTAAGCGAATTTCTTGATTAAGCGAGCTTAGCACAAACTTGTTTGATGTTATACTGCGAGTGATAAAGAAATCAACAATGTTAATGTGTAAAAGTTTACTTACACACAAAGCGAGCGAAAGCAGGTTCAAGCGCACGAAGTGCGCTTAAAGCCGTATATAACCGTTCACATTTTACATTTCAGTTCCTGAAGTCATTATAAACGTCAAAAGGCGGCCGACAGGCTGCCTTTTGACGTTTAAAAATCTACATTCACCATTACATTCAGGGCAGACACATCGGTCTGCCCCTACTATGACGATTATCGCCAATAGATTTTTACTTTATAAAAACCTTTTTACCATCAATAATATACATACCCTTTGTGGGGTTCTCCACCTTGCGGCCCTGGAGGTCATATATTTCACCTTTCATCTCTCCGTTTTCACCTTCACATTCAACCTCCTCAATAGCAGTGTTGTTCAACTCCACGGCGCGTATGCCCCAAGTAGCCGCACCCACAAGTTCGGTACCTGCATAGATGTTATAGTTGTTAACATCCATGGCAAGGTACAATTTGCCATCCTGCGTTGTAAAGTAGACTGTGCCGTCATCCAGATAGTTCGCCTTGAACACCCAAGCCGAAGCCTGGTCGGCACCACTGCACGATGCACCATTGCTTGCCATATCATTGATATAAAGGCCGTTCTTGTTCTTTATATAATAGTGATGCGCAACACCTGTAGTCTCGAACATCCAACGCTTGTTAGGAGAAGAATTTGCCATCTGTGATGTAGTGTTTGCAATTAGGCCATACCTGTCATAACACAAGCCATAGCTTCTCTTCTCGCCATTAGTGAGTGTATAGACATCGAGCTGCTTCAAATAGGCACGTGCAGACGGGTCATTCTTCAATGCCTCCATCTCCTTTTCGAGCAATGCAATCCACTCCTTGTAGCTATGCTTGCTTGTATCCTTGTTGTCGGCAGCAGCCTTGGCCTCATTGTAGAGCGCGTTTATTTCGGTCAATGCACTCTTGTAGAAGTGACCAATCTCCTTGCCCGTTGTCGTTGTCTTGCTTGTAAGGCTCTTCACTGCCGACAATGTAGCGTTCAAAGCCTCAAGCTGCATCTCCTCGTCATCACTCTCGGCAACATCGGGAATTACATAATCCGTACCATCGGCCTGCGCTGCCACCACCTTCAACGGAGCATTCGCATGCGCAACAGGCACAGCCAGTTTAAAGGCATTGTTGAAGTCGAGCAGCTCACCCGTAACAGCATTGTATAGCTTGAAACCGAGAGCACCCTTGGCGCCGGCAGCCTCCTTAATTGTAATAGTGTTCTGAATTCTTGCAAAATAGTATCCCTGCGCCTTCACACTCTCGTCAACATAGTCACTCCACTGTCCGGTACTACCCATCTTGCCAATAACAAATTCCTCGTTGAAATCGAGTCTGTTACCGGGTACACCGTCGGTTCTTGGCGATGGTTTTATGCGGTCCTCAATGAAGATGAGGAGACCACCCTTCTTCTCATAGCGCTGCATGCGAGCGCGGCTTGCCTCGGCCTCCTCTTTGGTGAGGTTAACAATGAAGTTCTCGTAATCACCCACACCGGCATCGGTCATAGGCTCAAACATACCCCAAGCCTCAAAGAACTCGCTCAAGTCCATCTGTGCCACTTCGCAGCACACCTCGGCAAACCTCAGCTGGTCGTCCTTGGCCTGTGTCAGCGATGTCCAGTTACGGTCTTTCGGTCCCTTGTCGAGCGGGTTCTTGCGCAGAGCCTCGAACACCCTTGGATAGAAAGTAGTATCCTTGCCTGCCGCGTGGAAATAGAGATAGAGTTGGAAGAACATTCTCGACTTTGCAATAATATCATCATTGGAACGCAACGGGAACGGAGCCTTGTTACTGAAATCCTCGCGGCACACACTCACACCGTTACCGCGTGTGGTAGTCTTGCCGGTACGGAAAATTTGGGCATTGGCAAACAGGTTGTTTGTTGCCTCGGTACATGATACAACGTTAATGGCACCCTGGTTTACGTGGCCAATCTCGTGTGCCGGTCCCCACATCTGTCCCGGGTCGGCATACACCTTCTCCCAAGGAAGGATATCGGGCAACGTGTAATACTCGTAGTATGTATATGTCTCGGTTGCATACATGAACATTCCCTCATAACCATCCTTCGCAAGGATAAGGTCGTTCCAACGATCATAGTACTTGTCGGCACCCATCAGTTCGTGCTGCCACTTCACACACTCATCCCACCACTTTATGGCATCGGTGATTGTATTAGGGCAAGCCGCCAGCACATTCTTCAGCTCCATGTGGAACATCACCCTCTCGCCAAGCACCTGAACCGAGTAGTGCTTCATCATGTTCTGTGTCATGTAGCGCCAATCCTCGTCGGTGTGACGTGAAAGATCGAAGTAACCGTTCACATATCCACCCTCGATGTGAATGGGCACATTTGGATAATCGGCCAGCTTCTTGCTTGTAGCAGTGCTGTCTGTGTCAACATAATACTGTATGAACAGCATACGGTCATCGCCCTCGGTGTCGGGAATCTTCACTACGTTCAAACCGCTCTGCAGCACATTCGTCATCAACGGTCTTGTCATGTTTCCTGCAACAGGAGAGAGCTCCATCCAAATGGAATCGGGCAACTCACTGCCCACAAAGATGAGCAAGTATTCATTGTCGGCGCTGATACCTGTGGGATTCTGCAGCTCGCTGTACTGTCTCACATTCATCAGGTACTTCCAGTTGTAGGAGTTGCTGTAAGGCTTTGCCTCGAACACGCGGAACTCCTTCTCGCGTTCTTCCCAAGCATTGTTCTTCACCTTGAGGGCAATATCCACAAGTTCCTGGGGCATAGCGCTCATTGTTGTGCGTAACTGTTCATCGGTCATAGCCGAGTATGGAACCTTAAGTTCAGTGCAGATGTCATCCACAAAGTAGTTCTTAAACTCGGCATAATAGCGCTGTGCATTGTTTGTCGTCAACTGCGCGTTCGACGTTGCAGCCACCACAAGCATAAAAACAGTAAGTAGTAGATTTCTTAATTTCATATTTTAAGGTTTTATTATTTTGCAGAGTTATCCAAATTAATACAGCCTCAAAAGTAGTGTATTTTAAGGAGATATACAATAATTGGTGCTGTTATATATTATATAAGGTAATAAGTACTCTGTAAACTCCATCCGCATGGCATATAAAGAGGTTTTCCCTCCACTACTTTTGGGCGGGCAGACCCCGCCCCTACGATTGGCATTTTCACTTGTATGGTGCGTACACGGCATGCCGTGTACGTATTGGTGTTCACGGCTATTGGGCAGACACGCCGTTCTGCACTTTGTCATGTTGAGCGAAGTCGAAACATCTTTTTCTTTGTGTACAGGGCGGACACGGCATGCCGTGTCCCTACGTATTGTCATATCGACCGTATGGGAGATATCTCTGTATTCGAGAATTTATATTTTCTCAAACTCCCTCCGCTGCGCTCGTCACTCTTAAGCAAGAGGGACAGTTGTTTTTTTATCGCTGTTAAACTCTTCCTCTTTTTAAAGAGGAAGTACCCGCAGGGGGTAGGAGTTGGAATATTCGTGGTTCTTGAACTCCCTCCGCTGCGCTCGTCACTCTTAAGCAAGAGGGACAATTTTTCATTACTCATTCCTACAAAAAAGAGATTCTTCACTTTCGTTCAGGATGACAATAGACGATTAATGTCATTCTGAGCGAAGCGAAGAATCTCAGTCCTACTCTATTATTTCAAGAGGGCTTACTTCACCAATACCTTTTTGCCGCCCTGGATGAAGATACCTCTTTCAGGGTTGATAACGCGGCGGCCGCTGAGGTCATAGATTACGCCATTGGTGTCAGCCTCTGGAATCACGTTCTCAATAGTTGTGATAATATCCGCAACCTCCTTGTTGTTCTCAATCAAGGCAATCTGCACTCTCCAGTATGACTTTGAGTTGGAGAGCTGTATTGAAGAACCGGTATCACAGACATTCTTTCCATCAGCAGTAAGCAACAAGCCCTCATTCTTTGCATCGTACTCTATGGTTACAGGTATATAACCCTCCTCGGCCGATGTAAACAGGTAATTCTTTGTACCCTGACGGTATGCAAAGCCCTTCTGTCCGGCATTGTAGAGTTTGTATTCACCTACCTTACCGGTTGAAGCAAAGCTCCACAATGCGTCATCTGTAAGCTCGTCGCTCAACTCTACACGACCCTTACGTGATGCCTGTGTACCACTGTAGATACTTGCAAACTCCTCGCTCTTGTTACTTATGATGTAATACCATATAACCTGCTCACCCTTTGTCACCATTGGAGCAGTCACAATATACTTGCCCTCGATGTCGGCAAGCTGCTTGCGCAATCTCTCAACATATTTCTGCAACAGTGTAACGGCCGCACCTTCCTTGTTTGCCGATACCTCATAGTACGTATCGAGCAAATTGAGTGCGTATGTATTGAGGTTGTTGTCCTTTACAATAATACCATCCTTGAAGATATTCATTGTCTGCAGGCTGTCAAGGTTCAGCACCTCGGTAATCTTTATGTTAGCCTCGGCCATCAACTCCTCAACAGTAGCTGCATAGAAAGCAAGTGAGTTATCCTCAACAATATCCACGCGCCACTTCGCACCTACCTCGTTGAGCGGCAAACCGGCAACACTGCCGCCATCGCTAAGACCCATTGTCAAATCCTGATTCTCGGCCAAAATAAAGTTCACACCACCATCATCTGTATAACCAACAGTGAATTTGACAGCATCGCTCTGTTTCTTTGACTCAAGGAATACATTAGAAGTATTGACATTAGTCACATAGTAACCGGTAGAAGTGCTCTTCATGTAATACTCACCCTGCTTGCCGGCATACTCGATAGTCCAGTTAATTTTACCCTTGGAATCACTCTTTTTCGCTACCGGATACTCTCCCGCTGCATAAGCTCCTCTGTTAGTACCTGTCAACCTTCTCATTGTAAATACGGCACCCTCCTTGATTGTGATACGTGCATCCTCGTTGTTCAGCACCTTGCTGCACTCGTCGTCGAGCATAATGCTCCACTCGGCAAACGAGTACTTGCTTGTATCGTTGGCCTTGAAGGCTGCGTTTGCCTCCTTGTACAAAGCCTCAAGGTCGGCAATAGCCTCGGGGTAGTAATAACCTACGATTGTGGTTGCTGTAGCCTTCTTGGCGATGATTGCGCTTGCACTCTTCAATGAACCGTCAAGAGCCTCCTTCTGCATTGACTCGGGACCCTGTGAAGCGTGAGGCACAACATAGTCGGTACCGTCGGCCTGTGCAGCCACAACCTTCAATGGAGCACCGGTTGCCGATACAGGAACATTCATCTCGTATTTGTTTGTGTATGAGAGCAACTCACCTGTCTCGGCATTGTAGAGCTTGAAACCAAGCGCACCGCTTGCACCCTCGGCCTCCTTGATAACCACCTTACCCTTTGAAACAGCATAGAAATAACCCTGAGCCTTCACAGTCTCATCGATGTAATCCATCCATTGGCCAAAGTTACCGACAGTACCGATTGTCTCGCCATCCCAATCGGCATAGTTTGCACGGTAGCCTGTACCGTCGCAGAATGGACTCTTCTTCCTTGGCGACTTGCGCACGCGGTCCTCAAGGAACATCAGGTGACCACCCTTCTTCTCATACTGCTGCATGCGTGCCTTGCTTGCCTGCGCCTCCTCCTCAAGAAGGTAAACCCAGTGGTGTCCATAGTCACCCACGAACGCATTCTTCATTGGGATGAAGAAGCCCCATGCCTCGAAGAACTCGCTGAGGTCCATCTGTGCAATCTCGCAGCAAGCCTCAGCAAACTTCAACTGGTCTTTTGCTGCGTTTACTGAGTTCTTGTAGAAACCGTTCTCGTCGAGCTCGTCCCATGAACCTGTAGCCCAACCCGGCAGACGGTCGTAACGCAACTTCTCGAACAGACGGGGATAGAATGTAGTATCCTTGCCGGCAGCATGGAAGTAGAGGAACAACTGGAAGTACATACGTGTCATACTGAAGAGCTTTGAGCCATACATACCCTCACCACGCACAACGTACGGAATCTTGTTCTCGAAGTCGAGAATCTGGTTCTCCATGTTGTTACCACGGCTCACGTGTGTACCCTGGTCAAAGATTGCAAAGTTTGTGAGGGCATTGTTACTTACCTCGGATGTTCCCACAATCTGGAATGCATACTGGTTTGTGTGGCCAATCTCGTGGTTAGGACCCCAAGAGCTGCCGGCATCGGCAATGAGCAGGTCATAGTTCACAATAGTGCTCAGTGTGTTGTTGTTATAGTGAGTACGGTATGAACTTGCATCCATAAAACCGTTGTCGTCACTCATGGCAAGCTGCTTGTTGTTTCTCCACTCGTCATACTTGTCGAGAGCCATGTAGTGGTTCTGACGGCTGTTCCAGAAATCCCAAAGACGCATAACACCCTCGATGTTGTTGGGGCACTCCTTGAGGAACTCGTATGTGCGGAAGTTGAGCACGGTGAGGTCACCTGCAGCCTGCACAGCTGTAGGGTTCTTGAACATGTTGTCGCGCATGTACACCCAATCCTCGTTGGTGTGGCCGCGCTCCTTGCTCCAGAAACCGTTAACATAACCACCCTCGATGTGAATCTTCACAGTCGGATAGTCGGCCAGTTTCTTGCCGTCGATAGCAGTCTCGCACACATAACGGATGTAGAGCGAACCGTCCTTGTTTGCACAAGGTACAATATTCAAGCCCACATCCAAACGGGTGTCATTACCCCAGAACTTGGTGCTCGCCATCTCGGCAAGGTCAATTGTAGTACCCTCGGGAATCTCCTCGACAAACACATAGATGAAGCTCTTTGAGTCGCTTGTGCTTATACCTGTAGGGTTGTTTATACGGTTGTAGGGACGTGTAAACAGGCGGTCGGCCCAAACCTCGGGGTTGCTGTATGGCTTATAGTCATAGACGCGGAAGTTCTTCTCCGATAGATTCTCACGCGATGCTGTAGCCCAGGTATTATTCTTCACTTTGAGCACAACCTGCTGCAGGTCGGCCGGAACACCCTCCAATGCGGCAAGCACCTCGGCATCGCTCTTTGCAGCCCACTCGGCCTTCAAAGTAGTACATGCCTTGTCCTGGAAGAGAGCCTCCATCTTTGCCGCAATGGCATCGGCATTGTTCAGCACCTTTGCATAGTCCTGATATGCTGCAGCAGCTGCAGCAATCTCATCGGCACTGATGTTCACAAGCTCAAAAGTCCACTCAGTTCCCGAAATACCGTCAGCGTCCGGACCATAATTCCAGGGCACGATGTTTGAGCTACCATCGCAGTGCGCACCCCAATTTGTTGTCGGAGTGAGGTCAATGTTATAACAGCCCTTCAATGCAGGGTTCTCGAAAACAGCGAACTGTGTCTTTGTGCTGCCGGTTCTCCACTGCACGTTACGGCCTGTTTCGTACTGCATGTAACGCTGTGTGTAGACGTTCCTGATTGTAAACTTGCCTTCATCGGCGGCTTCGAACTGCCACATCTCGTGGTAGTCGGTTGCAGCGCCTTTCGACGCACATGAAAGGGTGTGCAGAATCGGGCTCTCCGACATCACTGTACCATACTTGGCACTTACAATGCGGTAAACCTTTCCGTCCTCAACCTGTGCCATGGCAAAGGTTGCAAGCATTACAAGGAATGCGGTTAGTAAAGATTTCAGTTTCATATTACTTAAGTTTT
>JAZRRI010000083.1:0-21658 GCA_045650605.1 Bacteroidaceae bacterium
GTTGTAAATCAAATATTTCTCTTTGTCGGGATGACTGGATTCGAACCAGCGACCACACGCCCCCCAGACGCGTACTCTAACCGGGCTGAGCTACATCCCGCTCTGTTTTGCGATTGCAAAGGTACTATTATTTTGCAAACAAACAAAATATATTGCCAAAATATTTTTTGCTTTCTTTTTCACTCCATCTTTGCATTGCTCCTTGTCCGGTTCACGTTTTGTTTCCAAAGCCTGTTTTGTCAAAAAAAATGACATTTCTTTTGAAAGGAGGTGATTATTTCGTTTCTTTGCAAATTGGAGGTTTATCTCTTTTAAAGAGATAAGATGCGCCTCGTTTGATTTTGAAACTTAGAAGCTCAGCTTTTATAAGGAAAAAATAGAAATTTAAACAGCTTCTTAATAACTGACTGCAATATGAAGAGAGTTCTTTTTTCTTTGGTTTGTGTTCTTTCGGCAATGTTTGGAGCCAATGCTCAGGACTGGTCTGTAACATTGACCGCTGTCGATGGCCTGCCCGGTGTGGTAAAGGATTACTATGGCAGCGAGTATTACCAGTTCAACTCGCAGCTGCTCACTCCCGGTGTGCAGACCGACAGAGTGCGTATGACCGTTGTGGGTACTATTAACAACGAGGCCCCTAATGGAAATAACATAATTTTCTCGTTGTCGGAACTGAAAATATATGACAAGGATGGCATGATTGTGCCTTATACCGCATCTTCCAATGCCGACCACAACACTTTGTCGTGGGAAGGGCATGATGGCGCGGGTCTTGAGGGCTTGTCGGATAACAACATTAAGAGTTATTTCCACTCAATGTGGAGTTCTTTTAACGCAGTTGCCGATTACCACTATGTCGAGTTGGAACTTGAAAGGAGTCTCGATTCGTTCTTCATTGAGTGGACAACACGTCTTGGTGAGTCCAAGAACAGTCCTACTATTGTTGGCATAACGCTTGGAACAGATTATTCTCCTTCATCGGTCGGTGAGGAGTTTGTTCTTGGTGATGCAGTTGCTGCCGAGGCTGAACTTGCTGCAGAGAATCAACTTTTTGTATTGAGAGGCAATGCTGTGAAGAGTTTTACCAATAGTGGCGGTATTACATATTCGGGTAGTGGTCCAATATTCATGCAGTATGCCGAGGAGGGCGATGTTGAGGCTTCAGCCATTCATGTAATGCAGCTCATTCCTGCAGGCGACGGCCGTTATCTTATCTATTGGCCTGTTTCCGGCAAGTTCCTCGCGAATTCAGCATCACAATTCAATGGTTTGAATGGTTGGCAGTACAGTACAAATGATTTTGCTTCTGCCGCCAATGTCAAGATAACTGCCGTGGATAACGGCTATTTCGAGATGCAGTACGATGGTGAGAATTCTGCCCAAATGTTGACCCTTTACGTGGGTGCGGAGCTACGCGATGGCACAAATTCCAAGATGAAGACATTTGACCTTACGCATAAGGAGGCGCTTGAAAACGGTGACTACACAAAGGGCTATTCGTTGCCGGTGGCTTTCAACTGGTCAATATATAAGGCCGGGCTTGACGCATCGACAGTTGAGGATTTGATGATTTCAATACCTCAATTGGCGCAGACACTGCTTGGTGCGCTAATCAACGAGGCAAGTATGTATCTTATGGCATACGGTGACCATCAGGGTTACTGTACAGGCGGTGAGGATGTGACATTGCGCTCATTGGTGAATAGCGTTCAGCAGAACATTCCGTCAATGAAAAGTGTAGCCGAGATAACATCGTCAAAGGAACAGCTTTCACATGCACTGTCAAATTATATGGCAGTGGGTCTTTCAATGTATGAGGCTCAGGTGAAAGAGTTGCTTGCAAATTCTACATTCAGCCAATATCCTTATGTTGCCGGAACATACCCCGAAAGTTCACGTACCATCCTTGATGGCATTCTCGCTACCATTTTGGGCGCTAAGGAAAAAGCCGGTGTCTATGGTGCGTCACAATATGTTGAGATATATGCCCAGGTTGAACGCGAGTTGGAGCAGTTCCTTGCCACAAAGGTCGAGAGTTCGGGCAGCACAGGCGGCGGTGGAGAGGAGGAGACTCCAGAACCGGAACCCGTGGATGGCGAGGTTGTATATGTATATCTCTCAAACGGGGATATTGATGCCTATCAGCTTGCTGCACTCGATGGCGACTATTACATTGCCGACGGCACAGTCTATTTCCCGTTGGACGGTGGCGAGACAGCGTATTACACAAAGAGCGAGTATGACAGCATTTCAACGGTTATGCCGGCATTGCCGTCAATGACATCGTTCAAGTTCAACAACAAGTATAACCCCACGTTGAATGTTGATGTGGAGTGTGCCGAGGTTACCAATGATATCAATCTCAGTGTCAACGCTATCGGCAAGTGGCTCACTGCAAGCTTCCAATTGAGTGACGACAAAGCTGTTGCGTATGTGGATACCGTGCTGCAGGTGAGCAAGGAGACGCGTCAGAGCTTTGCAAAGAGTGTGGCATACAAGGTGACCTACCCCGGTTACAACATCATAAAGAGAATAAAGGTGCAGGATGAGATATGGACTACACCATCGACTTCGGGCGAGACTGTCGAGGTTGCATTGACAGCCGATATGCTCTCTACCAACAAACCGTCATCAAGCAGCAACGAATCGCTTGCAAACCTGCTCGACGGCAGTCCGTCAACAATATTCCACTCGACATGGGGCAGTGCCAACAATGCTACAATCAATGTAAATGCCTATATTCAGATAGCTTTGCCCGAGCAACTGGAGAACATTCAGCTCTATTATAAGTGCCGTCCCCAGTCCGGTTATAATCCGCTTGTCTGGGAGATATATGCAGGCAATGACGGCAATAATTGGAAACTTATCCGCACATTGGATTATATTGCCGATGGCATGCCCAGGGGTGGTGCCGGCCAGGAGTACACCTCGCCCACCATCTCGCTTGGCGGCAAGTATTCATATCTGCGGATAGTGCAGACAAGTGGCGAGTATTCAAAGAACCACCTTGCACTGGCCGAACTGCGTGTATACAAGGTCATTCCTGCAACAACCGAGGAGCCGGTGAAGATACAGGATGCTGTTTATGAGAACCGCCGCGTGCCTTTTGGCAATACATATAATGTTACCATTGACTGGCTAACCGACAGAATTGCTACTGTCCCACGTATCGATATTGACATCGATGGCGGCTACTTTGTTACAAGCAAGGACTATTACCTGAATGCAAACTTCCGCATATCTGGAAACGGCATTTACGAAAACTTCGAGGATTCGGTGCAGATAAAAGGCCGCGGAAACTCGTCATGGAGCCATAGCAAGAAACCTTATCGCCTGAAGTTCGAGGAGAAGGTAAAACCTTTCGGCCTTACCAAGGGCAAGAGTTGGGTGTTGCTGGCCAATGCACAGAGTGGTTCGCTCATGGCCAATGCCATTGCAATGAAGATTGGCCAGATGGCAGGTGCGAAATACCCCAACCATATAATCCCTGTCGAACTGTATATGAACGGTTCGTACATGGGTAGCTACATGTTTACCGAAAAGGTGGGTATGGCCAACAACAGCGTGGACATTGACGAAGAGGATGGTTATGTGGTTGAGTTGGATACATACGGCAGCAACGATGAGCCCATTTACCGTACAGGTAACTATAACTTGCCTGTCAAGGTGGCAGAGCCCGACCTTGATGAGTATATAAACCAGGAGTATGCAAAAGACCGCCGTGCAGCAATACTTGAGGATTCAAGAGATATGCAGACCGCCGTATACACCGGTGAGGGCCTTGAAGATGTGCTTGATGTGAATGCCACAGCCCGTTTCTTCCTTGCCAACGACCTTGCTCTCAACCAGGAAATCAATCACCCCAAGAGTACCTATTATCATAAGAATGAGAGCGACCCTGAGGGCAAGATTGCCTTTGGTCCGCTATGGGATTTTGACTGGGGATTCAATTACGAGAACGGCAGCAAATACTGCTATTCGGGTCAGACATCAAGTGTCATAAAGACCTCGATGGAGGCATACCGTTTTTGGCAGGATTTGACAAATATCGAGGTCTTCAAGAAGCACTACTATCACGCATGGAAGGAGTTTGTCGAGAACAACTCCATAGCCGAGCTGCACGATTACATCGACAGCTACTACAACTTTGCAAAGACATCGTTCCAGAACAATGCCTATGAGTGGGGCAGCAGTTGTGGCTTCAGCGAGGCTGACCGTGACCGCGCAAAGCAGTGGGTTGAGGAACGTGCGAACTATATTTACAATAACCTTGATGAGTACGATGTGAATGACCTTATATATACATTGCTTGGCGATGTCAATCTCAATAACCAGTTGACAGTGCACGATGTGGCTGTGATAACTGCATATTTGCAAGGTAATGTATATAAACGTTTCAGCGAGGCGAAGGCCGATTTGAATGCCGATGGTTACATTGACCTTGCCGATGCCGAATTGACTGCCGGCGAGGTTATGATGGCCGAAGCACCATCGGCAACGTATGCCTATGCTACTCCGCTTGCAGCCGGCGAACTGTACGGAGAGGATGCAGTGCTTGAACTTGGCGAGGATGCTGTTGTGCCGTTGAACCTCATGCGTTACAGCGGCGAGGAGTATACCGCAATGCAGTTCGACATCAGGGTGCCCGATGGTGTCTTCATCAATGACATTGTGCCGTCCGGGGCTTTGGCGTCACACAACTTCATGTACGAGATGCTCGATATGAACACCTATCGCGTTGTGGTCTACTCCGATGATAACGCGACAATAAGCGGCAGTGATGATGTTCTTGTAAGCCTTGACGCTAACGCGACATCGGTTGTCGAAGAGGATGCCCGTGCTTTTGAGATTGTCAATGCGTATGCCGTTGACGGTAATAACGACGAGGTGCGTTTCAATGACCTGAAGATTGCCTTCAGCCAGGCAACAGGCATTTCCGGCGTCTATGCTACATACTCTGTAAATGGCGGCGACTGCATAACAGTGACATCGCTCGAACCACAGGAGATTGCAGTATACTCTGTTGATGGCCGTTTGGTACGCAATGTACGCGTAAATGCCGGCACGACAAGAATTGCACTGCCTGCAGGTGTGTATGTCGTGAACGGCGAGAAAGTGTTGGTTTATTGATACAAACCTGAATATAAACAGCATCGGGGTGGCTAATGACCACCCCGATGCTGTTTATATGGTAGATGTATTTTTAAAAGACCTTGTGGGGGTAGAGTGGCAGTTCCTTGCAAATCTCCTGCGATACTTCTATGCAACGGAGCGACTCGGCAAACTGCTCGGGGGTACGTGCTCCCACAAGCACCGATGTCACTCCCTCCTGTGCAAGCACCCATGCAAGCGACATTGTGGCAAGCGACTCGCCGCGTTCAACTGCAATTCTGTTGAGGGTATTCAAGTATTCCAATAACTCGGCCGACAGCTTCTCCTGCTGCAGCGAGCCGCCGCGTGCCATGCGCGAGTCGCTTGGTATGCCGCCAAGGTAGCGCAACGTGAGCAATCCCTGTGCAAGTGCCGAGAAGGAGATGAAGCCTATTCCCTGCTCCTTGCAGTATGCAGGCACCCCCTCCTCCTGCACGGCTCTGTCGAGCAGGTTCAACCGCCCCTGGAAAATGAGTGGCGGAACACCTTGCTTGCGCAAGAAATCATTCGCGTATTTGAGTGCATTGAGTGGCCATCGCGATATGCCTATGTAAAGCGCCTTGCCTGCGCGTACAATGTCAACAAGCGTCTGCAGTGTCTCGTCGAGCGGTGTCACGGGGTCGTAGCGATGTATGTAAAAGAGGTCTACATAATCGAGCTGCATGCGCCCAAGACTCTGGTCAAGGCTTGCCATCAGGTGCTTGCGCGAGCCCCAGCTGCCGTAAGGTCCCGCCCACATGTCATAGCCTGCTTTCGTGGCAATGAAAAGCTCGTCGCGGTGTGTGGCAAAATCCTCTTTCAGCATGCGCCCCACCAACTCCTCGGCAGCGCCCGGTGGCGGTCCGTAATTGTTTGCAAGGTCAAAATGCGTTACGCCATTGTCGAATGCAAGGCGTGCTATTGCACGTGCATTGTCGTACGATGCATCGGCACCGAAATTTTGCCAGAATCCAAGGCTCACCTTTGGCAGCAGCACTCCGCTGTTGCCGCAGCGGCGGTATTTGTTGTCGCTGTCACTGTATCTTGTCGCTGAAGCCATATACTTTTCCATAAATGCAATATTTTTCTTTGCGCGCTAAGATAGCAAAATGTTTTTGTTCCGGTACTCTCTTGCGCGTCAATTTGTTGTCAATCATTCAATGTCGGTTGCTCCTTCAATCTGCCTGATGGGGTGCTTGCTGCTCTGCTTTGCGCCGAGCTTGTTCAGCTTGGCACAGGTGTTGAGGATGCTCTGGCCGCTTGGGGCAAGTTTTTTGCCACCATCGTCATAGGCTCTCTGTGCGTTGGCAATGGCCTTCCCTATGCTTTCGTAGCTCTCCATGAACATGCCCACCCTCTCAATGATTTCGTTCGCAAGCTCGTAAACCTTCTTGTGGTTCTCGGTCTGTGCAATGTGGGTCCATGTGAGGTTTATCATTCGCAGTGCGGCAAAGAGAGTCTGCTCATCTGCAATGAACACGTTCATCTCCATTGCCTTGCGCCACAGGTCGGGCTGTGCGTTCAGCGCTGTCCACAGCGCACCGGTGTGCGGGACGAACATAATCACGTAGTCCATCTTCACCTTGGGTGCCTTTATGTAGGACGAGTAGTCCTTCTTCGACAGCTCCTTCACGTGCTTCTGTATGCTCTCAATGTGTGCCTTCAGGTACTTCTGGCGCTCCTCCTCGGTCTCGGCATTCACATAGTCAATGAATGCGGTGAGCGACACCTTCGAGTCGACGATGATTTCGCGGTTGTTGTCTATGTGCATTATTACATCGGGGCGCAGGTTGCCGCCGGTGTCGGTCCGCACCACATTGTCTGCAGCATCGCGTATTGTGGTCTGTATGTCATAGTGTATGCCTTGTGTGAGGCCCTGCGAGGTGAGCAACTCATCGAGCACGCGCTCGCCCCAGTCGCCCTGCACCTTGCTCCTGTGCTTGAACACACGTGCAAGCTCGTCCGCGCTCTCCTTGGCAGCCGCGCTGTGGCGCATCATGTTCTCAATATTTGCCTTCATCTCGCTGCTCAGCTCGGTCTGCTTCAGTGTGCTGTCGCTCATGGTCTGCTTCATCTTCTCTATTGTCTCGCGCAGCGGGGTCACAATCTGCTCAATGTTGCTGTTGCTCGACTCGGCAAACTCCCTCTGTCGCTGCTTCAGCATCTCGTCGGTAGCGCTCTTCACCTGTGCGGTGACTCTTGCCATTGTCTCGTCAAATAGCTCCTGCTGTGCCTTGGTGGCCTCGGTGTGCCTTCTCTCCTGTGCTGCCATAGCCTCGGCACACTGCTTCTCGGCATCGGCCTTCGCCAGGGCAATGCGCTTCTCGCATTCGGCCTTTATGCTCTCAATCTGTTCCTTTGTCTCGGCCTTCGCCTCGGCCATCTGCTTTTGGAAGTTCTGTGCTGTCTGCTCGGCATTCGCCCTCTCGCTCTCAAGCTGCCACTGCAGCTTGTCAATGGTGTTCTGCATTCCCTTGCTCTTGCCACGTGCAACAGCAATGCCAATCAATACTCCCAATGCCACTCCCAGAATAGTTGCAAAAATGATTTCCATAGTATGTTTTTTGTTCTGTAAATGTGTTCTTTATAAAGGCTCTACTGTGCGGGTGCGCAACGATTCGCGTGCCTTGCGCGTGTAGAGTTTTATTACATCGGCCGGCAACCCCGATGCGCGAGCAAACATCCTTGTCCGCGTGGGGAACTTTGCCAGTGCCGTTGCAAGCAACCATGCCACTCCCATGCGCACATAGTATGGCTCAGTGCCCTGCACTGTTCCTTGTTGAGCCGCTTTTGGCTTGCCTTTTTCGCTCTTGTACTTTGATGTTATACAGTTGAGGTCAATCTTGTCAAGTTGTCCAAATACACGCTCCAACCACTCGCTGTCGAGGAAGTATGTCATTGCCGTTACAATGGCAAAGCGCACTTCGAACTCGTGCACGGAGCGGAAATAGGGCTGCAGGAACATCCACAGTACCTCCTTGTCGGCTTTTGCCATCCATTTAGCATTGGCGCAGTATGAGTCGCACACAGCCCAGTTGTCCATTACCGGCACGTAGCGTCCAAGCATTGCCAACCGTTCTGTTAGCGTGCACTTTTCAAGGTTTATAAGGAAACCCCAGATGACGGTCTCCTCGTAGCAAAGAGTGTTGCTGTCGGCAGCCTCGATGCATGCGATGACTTCCCTGCCGTTTGTGCAGGTTCTGTGTGAACCGTCGGGTAATGCAATCTCGCAGCCCTCGCGCGACAGTTGTTTGGCTGTCTGCTTCATATCGGGTGTGTGTAGTCCCAGTACGCACCGGCAGGGCAGCGCGTTTATCACCCGCAGATGTCCATCGCGGTAACGTGCATCGTTCTTGAAACGCTCGCACACTAATGGCTGCAAAAGATGTTCTATCATACTTGCTTTTTGTTTATATCCTGTTTTCTTGCGCTCTCCTGTTCCTCTTCAATCATTTTGCGCTTGCGCTCAATCATTTCTCCCTCGCGCTTGCCAAAGTAACCGCACATTGAACCGTCGGCGGCTACCACGCGGTGACATGGAATCTCGGGTGCGAAAGGGTTACGCTTCAATGCCTGCCCCACGGCCTGCGCACTGCGGCAACCTATGCGCTGTGCCAGTTCGCCGTATGTGATGGTGGTGCCCGGCGGAACATTCAGCACCTCCATGTACACCCGCCGTTGGAATGGTGTTATTTCGGTGCATTCTTCCAAACGTTTGCGTATATTCATTAATGTTATGTTGTCCCAATTGGTGTCATCCCGACAGAGCGTAGCGACGAGGGATCTCTTGTTGTAAGTTAAATGAGAAAATGTAAATGTAGTGCAAATTGCCCGACGTGCCAATTATAATCTTGTAAAAATACAGCGTAGCAAAAGTTTTTATCGGTATATGTCACCTTGCGCGTAGCGAAAGATCTTAAACATATGCATTGTAACCCTCAAAAGTTATTTTATTCCCCAAAAATGTTTAGCTTTGCGTAAATAAAATTCAATTATGGCAACTCTTGAACGGGCAATAGAAATAGCAACCGAGGCACACCGCGGGCAACTCGACAAGGCCGGTAACGAATATATCGGCCATCCCTTACGTGTGATGGCAATGGGGCAGACAATGGAAGAGAAAATTGTGGGTGTGCTGCACGACGTGGTGGAGGACAGCATCTGGACATTTGAACAGCTTGCAGCCGAAGGCTTCTCGCCCCGCATTATCGAGGCACTGCGCTGCGTGACAAAACTTTCGCCCGACGAACCATACGACAAGTTTATAGCGCGCATAAAGCATAACCCATTGGCCGTAGCAGTAAAGCTCAACGACCTCACCGACAACATGGACATCCGCCGTTTGCCCTACCTCTCGGACAAGGATGTCAAGCGCCTGAAAAAATACCTGAAGGCCTACAAGCAACTCACCGGCACCCCAACATATTCAGTCTATGCCTGCCGTCAGGAGTTCCCAAACGCCTATGACCCGTGGAGCGAGGAGGATGACGCAGTGCTTACAGCCATGTGGCGCGAGGGCGCAACAATAGAGGAGCTCTCCGCACACTTCCATCGCAAACCCGGCGGCATCAAGTCACGCATAAAGAAACTGGAACTGGAAAAAACATACGGAGTAAAAGAGTAGGGGGTAGTTGATATTATTCTTCTTCGGGTTTCGCATTGTCAATTTCATCGGCATGAGCTAATAGGCGCTTGGCAATGTCGCGGAAAGCATCCGATAGTATGCTGTATTCTTCATTTTTAAATGCTCTTGCCTTATTTAGTACAAGGCAACCATTTAAACGCTGAGAGAACCAGCTTTGCGACTTGCCAAAATACTGTTTTGCAAGTTGGGATTTATTTATGATATCCTCTAACTCGCAAAAAGCTGTTTCTGTTGCATCTGCTTTGTATTCAATGCATTTCTTTCTGCGCTCCTCATACTCCTTGATGTCGAAAATCTTTCTTTTGCCTAAGTACATAGCTTGTGTTTTTGAATGATGATGCAAATATATAATAGAATCATTATATATGCAATGTGCTTAAACTATTTAAACGGACATGAGCAATAAAAAATCAAACGCGGCAAATGAAATCTTTGCCGCGTTCGATTTTTTAGCTGTGTCGGAATGAGGCGACTCGAACGCCCGACCCCTACGTCCCGAACGTAGTGCGCTACCAACTGCGCTACATTCCGTCACTTTTGATGGTGCAAATATAGTACAAATATATAAAACTGAAAAATTTTTGAAGATTTTTATCGAAATATTTGCACAAATAAAAAACTTGTCATACCTTTGCACTCGCAAACAAGACGGTGCCATAGCTCAGTTGGTAGAGCAAAGGACTGAAAATCCTTGTGTCCCCGGTTCGATTCCTGGTGGCACCACTTGAAAAGACAATCAAATTTTTGGTTGTCTTTTTTTGTTAAACCTAAAAACAAATTGTCTTATGAGGTAAACCATTATTAATGAGCTGCTTAATTGAGTTTTGAACACGAATTTCAAAACACGGAATCAATCAAAATGAAAATTGCTCAATAGCTCGAATCTTAAAGAAACATTAAAAGGGTGTGCATAAAGTGTGCATTTCTCTTATGGAGCAATTCGGATTCAAACTTTTGTCAAATTCAATTAAGCCACAATGTAATGGTAAAAATTAATTATGCCTTTAAGAATGGCAATTTATCTTTAAGAATTAGCGAAAAGAAAGAACGCTACTACAAAAGTGTGAAATCCCTACTATTGGGAAATCCGAACATTGCAAAGCATTGGGACGAGAGTAAACAACGCTTTACCAACAATGCAGTGAATTGTGCCGAAAACAATAAAAGGTTAGAGGCATTCAAAGAGCAGTACGCAAAAGTCGCAAGAGAACACCCAGAGTATTCAGCCAAACAAGTAAGCGATTATTACGACAACAAAAGAAATGGCATATCTGGGGACAATCTAAGTGCAAATCAATGTGATTTAGTAGAAGAGTATTTGCAAATCGTTATAGAACGAGAAAAAGCGAAATCTGGGTGTAACTTTGAAACATACGCAAAGTTATTATCTAAGTGCCGTAAGATTATACCCGAATTTTCCACACTCACATTCTCATCACTGAATTGTGATAAGTGTATTCAAATAGCCAAGATATTTGCAAAGTACAATGGCTATAAGGGTACATCTAAATCGTTTCGTAATCTTCTGGGCAAAGCAAGTAACGATAATAATGTTACATTCACCCTAACCCAGATAGGAGATTTCAAGTTTGCTCACTACAACCCAAAGCGCGACCAAGTAGAAACGAAATCGCCAGATGTGTTAAATCCAAGACAATTAAAGCGTTTTTTATCGCTGGATATTGAGAAATTAACACCTACATATAAGGATAGAAAAACCGTTGAACTCTACTACGATTTTTGTGTCTTTATGCTACATTCATTCTTTGCTCCTTGCGATGTTATCAAACTTAAACATTCCGACATTAAGAAAGGAGAAATCAAAGTTAAAAGAAAAAAGACACATCAAGCCGTAAACGTACCTATTAGCGATAAAATGGAGCAGATTATAAGCAAGTATAAAGGACACTCCACAGACGGCTATATATTCCCTATAATGAACGATAGCAAAGCAAAAGAATATATCACACAAGACTATCTATTTAAGAAGTTTAGAGAAAAACTTAATATCTGGCTAAAAGCAGTTGGAAAAATGCTTAAAACAGAGTTTGACCTATACGCCTATGTATTTCGCCATACTGCAATAACTACTGCATTAGACAAAGGATTATCCACATCATTTGTAGCCTCAACAGCAGGAACGAGCATTGAAATGATACAAGAGCATTATTACAACGGAAATAATAGCGTAAATCACGAAAGAATCAAATCAATGTACAACAATCTATAACTAAAAATCGCCACTCCTGGTATATTTCTGGGAGTGACGATTTACTCTATTTAGGGTGCTTTACGATATAATTATGACTATCCAGATATGTAATAAGTAAACCTATTGCGTCAGCCTCATCATCTGCATTGTCTTTTTCTAATGAATACCCCAATTTCTTTATACGTTTAATCATAAGTTCTTTATATTGTCGGTGTGAGGTGTCTTTATTGTACCTAATACCACAGATGTGTTGCTTTACTGCTATTGGTCTTATAAACGATGTTGGCACTCTACGTAATTGGGCAATACATTCTGCAATTCCTCTGCATTCTGCCAATATTTGAAATGCAGTAGGTTTGTCATTGTCCTTAAAAATATCCTCAATAACAAGGTTGCTAATTTCGTATTTGTCAATAGCATTCACGATATTATTGTATAAATCTGCATATCTTGTTTGGGATTTTAACACCCACGTTCCCGATTTTATAATTTTATCATTACGATATATTGCATATCCCGTTTTCCCACTTGCTAAGTCAAGTGCTAATATAGTTCCGTTGTATATTCTCTCTGTAAACATATAAGTAATTAATTAGAAATAGTTCTATTAAGATAATATAATTACTATCTGTTGTAGTATCTTGAAAATCAGCGTTATATAAATTATTACATTCTCATATATGAACACAGATAATGTATTCACATTTGAACACGTCTTATGTGTTCAGCCATATTGATAGCGAACACACCTATTGTATTCGCTATGAACACGTATATTGTGTTCGGTTAATCATACTGATGTTGCAAAATGAGGTCATTAATATTATCAACATTAAGAACATAGCACGTTTTTTGAGGATTGTCTATCCCCTTTCTTATTGTTAGCCATTCATTTGACACTAACCAAGAGACAGCTCTTTGCATTATCGTTTGTTGTACTCCAGCCATTTTTGCCAAATCCCTTGTACTACTTTCGTAATATTTTATATCAGCACTTTCATTACGTTGGTTTATTTTCTGGGTCTTACCAATAAGTACACACAATAGATGAACTGCAATTCTGGGACAATCGGAATACTCCCTAAATTTTCTTTGAATTATAAAGGGTAATTCAGTCGTTAATCCGGCATAATCCTGGTTTGTATTAAACACATAATTAAAACTCATTTCCCAAAAATCAAATTAACAACATCTGCGTTAAGGCAATATATTTGATGCCATTTGCCTTTATTCTCAATTTGTAGATAATTAGCCTTCTCTAATGCAAGTAGATAATTTCTAACCGTCCCATAAGATAAGCTATTTGTCAATTTCGCAATTTCTTTATACGTACCTTTCACGTCCATTCCGTATGTACCATACAACCAAACAAAAAAGCCGAATTGGGGGAAATCAACCCCATTAAGTAAAAATCTCTTTGTCATAACTTATATTTTTTATGGTTTTATATACGAATAGGGATTATAATATCAATAGGTTGAAATTTTAAGAGAAAAATTTTGTAATTTTGCAGCACCTCAACGAATGAGGTGTAAATACGTGTAAGCGTTTAGTATATTGTCTTTTGTCGGAAATCTGGACAATTTCCAAAGTACCTAAGACGATAACAAACAATGCTTACGCCTATGTTGTATATTATTCAGATATGCAATAAAAGAGGCGTGGGCTGTTGTTATCATTAGGTGCAAGGCAGTCCAGAGCCTCCGACGAAGTGATAACTAACAGTTCCCACGCTTCGCCATTAGAAACCGCCTATCTGGGGAATTGAGGCACAAATAAAGTTTTATGACACGTAACGTTTGTTTGTCGCTCTTGCTCTCTCTTGTATTTGTATCAAATGCCTTTTCTCAGAACATATTTGAGTTGAAAGGCAAAAACATTATCTTGACCTCAGATAAAATTGCATTCGGTTGGAAAAACTCCTATCACGATAATTTTGGAAAGATATACAATGCTGAATCGTTGAAGAAGTATAAGTTTTCAAGCAAGAACTTATATAAGGGCGATATTATTGGGAAACCATTGTTTGTAAATGATGTGCGTATTATAAACCAATCAAACAACAAGAAAAAAGCTATATTAATATCGTTTGATACGCATTCTGACACATTGGTTATGTATTTGCCGTTATATCTTAAAACGAACGATTATATAGGTGGTTTTAGAGTTGATGTAGAGGTAAATCCAGAAGAGATAAGTCTTTGCTATCACAATTTTGATGAAATCAATCGCACAAAGAATCAAATACAGAACAAGCGTTTTTATTTCAAAGGGAAAAATGAACTATTTATTTTTGACAATATAAGCATTGAGAAAGATTTGTTATGTGTTCAATACAGCGATAAAACATCTCAAAAATATCAGTATTATATTAGTGCATATTCTACAAATTACAGACATAACAATAACTCATTTAATACGTTCACATCTTCAATACTTTTTGAGGACGACTTAATATCACAATGTAAACAGAAATACGACAATGCCTATGTTGCAGCTCTAACAGACTCTTTGTTGAACAAAGAAATATATTTGTCATCTGGGGCGAAAAGAGGCTTTTATATATGCGAGAATATAAGCATTGAGAATATTGGGACAAAAGAGCCTTGTTATAATTATATCTTTACATTGCGTCAAGAAGAGGATATAATTAAACTGCCTATACAAAATGATATGAGCCATATTGTGCTAGCTGATATTTATAGAGAAGAACAGCGTATCAAAGAAGAACAACGACAAAGAGAAGAGGCTGAATATCAATCAATGTTAGAAAAAGAAGAGCGAGAATATAAAGCAAGTCTAATAAAGAAATACGGCAAAAAGAATGCTCTTTTAATACTTGAAAATGCTGTTCAAATCGGTTTTACTAAAGAAATGTGCGTTGAGGCTTGGGGAGAACCTTACGACATTAACAGAACGGTTACAAAAAACGGTGTTCACGAACAATGGGTTTACGATATTGGACGCTATTTGTATTTTGATGGCAATATATTAACTGCAATACAAGATTAATATGAATACAGAATGGAATAATTATATACAATCCCTTTACGACAAATATGGAAAAGTTACTAACCTTATATGGATTAGCAAGAAAAGGCGTAAATATATCTTAGAGTTTGCATATACACGAATGTTGGTTATTAATGATGAGGTTTACAAATTCAATGATATTATTTCGTGCAAAGTAGAAAAGGCTGTATCTTTACAAAAAGATGCAGATAACGCCTCAGAGCCGAGTGTATTACTTGTTGGAGTAAATGATAACACTAATAGGCTTGTATCTGTTACGGTTTGGAGTAAGACCGTTGCAAACGAAATAAACGACCTAATACAAGAAATCATAAAATCAAACAAGATTCTGCAATGAGCAATTACGATAACGATTATACGGACGATATGTATGACCGCTATATGCACACTGGAGAGGGTGCGGAATATTTTGAAGATACCCCAGAAGAAGAGTATATAGAAGAAATCGTAACGGAAGAAGTTGTAGAATACAAAGACCTCAACGAGCAATTAGATGATGTTATTCGCTATCTTAAACAGCAGATAAAAGAGAAAGAACGTGCTATAAAGGCTCAAAAGAAGAAAATCACACCCAAGAAAAAGACTACAAATAAGAAATAACACTTTTTTGTTACCACATTTTATAACCAAACAGAGAAAAGAAAACGAGATTGAGAAAATTAAGGCAAAAATTATATATGCTATCCGTCCCAGAGAGGACACCCACCCCATTATTTTTTTCAATTCAGAGCCATTCTTTTGGATTGTGCCTTAAAGTGTGCTCTACAACCATAAAAAGAATAGCGTTAGATTGAATTTTCTGGGAACAACTATACAATAGCCTCAACAAAAAATCATTATAAACGTATTGTTATTTGAGAAAAGCGTTATACCTTTGCACACAAGAAAACCGATATTGTTTTCATTAGAGTGTACCAAAAGTGTGCATTTCAAATCGTTCTTTAAGAATTAAATTATTGTTTATCAATTAGATAAATACCTTTTTAGGTGGTGCCCTGGTGGCACCACTTGAGAGAGAAGCAGTTATCTGAAAAGATAGCTGCTTTTTTGTTATGTTTTCGCTCAAGCCGAGCCGCTAAAGTTTGCTCACCATTAAATTCGTTATCCGGTACAACCTATCATATAATATATAAAACGCCGCTTTTTGCATACTATATGATATGTTACGGATTTTCTTCCGTCCTGTTTTAGGTCTTTAATTAAGTATCTCTATTTGCCAAGATTTTGTAGATATAGACTAATAATAAAGTTATACCCCATCGGGTATAATTTTGCTATTCGCGCCTTGTTTTATACCCGATAGGGTGTAATTGTGGTTATTCGCGTCAAAATATGACGCGAATAGATGGTGCAATCGCTTCATTTGGGTAGGAATTTGGGTTTAACAGGGTGTATTATAAATCTGTTTTCAGAAGGTAGTTTGTGCTTCTGCCGCCTTCGCTTGCAACTTTCAGCACTCCTTTTTCTACCAGGTCTGTTATGTCTCGCAGGGCTGTCGCTTGTGATGTCTTGGCAATCTTTGCCCATTTCGATGTAGTGAGTTTTCCATCAAAGCCATCCCATAGCTTATTGACAACCTTAACCTGTCGTTCGTTCATTGCAACCTCGCGGTGCTGCTGCCAGAATGAAGCCTTGGCAACCACTCGCTTAACAGTTGCCTCGGAGCGCATTATGGCGTTCCTGAGAGTCTGCAAGAACCACTCAATCCACAAGGTTATATCCATGGTGCCGGTTGTGGTTTTCTCCAAAGCCTCGTAATAACCTTTGCGCTCACGCAATATCTCGGCCGACATACTGTAGAAACGATGCGGCATTCCGTCCGCCTTTGCCAGGAGCATATCTGTTATTGTGCGGGTTATACGGCCGTTCCCATCGTCGAATGGGTGTATGGCAACAAACCAAAGGTGCGCTATTGCAGCTTTCAGTATCGGGTCTATCTCCTGTTTGTCATTTACCCATGCAATAAATTTGTCCATCATCGCAGGCACATCACCCGAGGCCGGAGCTTCATAATGCACCTTTTCCCTGCCCATTGCGCCCGACACCACCTGCATGGGCTCTTCACCCACACGATACGCGGCAACGGTAATTGGATGCATGCCACTGCGACCTGTCGGGAACAGAGCTGCATGCCAGTTAAAGAGACGTTCATGAGTCAAAGGGTGGTCACTGTTGCGCACAGCATCGAGCATCACCTGCACAACACCCTCGGTGTAGTGGTCCGGCTCGGGCAACCCCTCGGTCTCTATCCCCAAATGCCTGGCAATTGATGAACGTACCCTGTCGGCATTGAGCAACTCACCCTCAATCTCCGATGAGCGCAACACATCCTCCACCATCACATTGAGTGAGGCGGCATTCTGCACGCAGAACCCAGCACCTTCCATAAGCCCCATAACGCGACCCTCGAGATTACGCACCTCGGCAAGAAGAGTCATCAACGTATCGTTGTCCCATCTGAACTCAGCCCAATCTGGCTGCTGCCATATATAAATTGCCCTCATAACTGCTCAATTTTTGTGCAAAGATAGCGCAATGATGCGAAAAAACAACTTATTCGCGTCAAAATATGACGCGAATAGACGGTGTAATCACTTCATTTGGGGTGGAATTGTTTTTAGTGGGAAGATCTTTGATAATTTAAACTGCGGCTCGGAAGAATAAACTCAAGTAAACTTGATTTTGTTTTTCACCCTCCTTTCACTATATTTGCAAGCAAAGTTTGCGATTATTGATTGCGATTGTGTGGGTAAAAAGTGACTTTTACTCGATCAGTTGCTAAATTATCGCATAGTCCTACGCCGATAGTTCTATCTCCAATAGAGAAGAACGGGAGGGTGGGACAAGACATATGAAAAGGCGTTTACTACGCTTTGGTTTTGACGGTTTAAGAACTTCGCAACTTCAAATAACTGTTTGTCAAAAACAAAGCAACGTGAATGCCCCAAAGGTGTGTTATATACATGCCTCTGTTGTTGCATAGCCATAGGTGCGTCATGTTGTGTCGTATCACGTGGTGTTTGGTGCAGAGGTTGTCTTATACATATCCGGCGTGGGGCTTATGCGTTGCTCGTTTCGACAGACAGGGCAATGCGAAGGCCTCAGATCGTGAAGCGAGCAACAGTGCAGGGCTTCACGCTTTTTTTATGTCTTATTGAAACGGAAGTAAACCGCGGAGTAGCCCTGGCCGCATATCGTTGGGCTGCCTATGGCGGTTAATGAGGAGCATAAGTCTCAGATTAAATCTAAAGAGAGGGTTTCTGAAAGGGGCGAGGTATTCACGGCAGAGCGTGAGGTGAATGCGATGCTGGACCTTGTGGCCAATGAGTGTCTTCGTCCTGATTCCCGATTCCTTGAGCCTGCTTGTGGTGACGGGAACTTTCTTTCTGCTATTCTAAAGCGTAAACTCGCTGAACTCCGAAGAAAATACAAGAAGAGCAATCGTGACTATGAGAAGCAAGCAATCGTAGCCATCGGAAGTCTGTATGGCGTGGACATCATGAACGATAATGTGTTGGCTTGCCGTGAACGCTTGTTTGCGATCTGGGATGAGGAATATACGGCACATTGTAAGGGTGATGCTTCTGATGAGGCTCGTGAGGCTGCTCGCTTTATCATAGGTCGGAATATCATTAATGGGAACGCATTGACTTTGATGTGCGTTGACAACGAGGGCAAGGATACCGAGGCCCCGATAGTATTTTCTGAGTGGACGCTAATCAGCGGAACTCAAATGCAGCGGTCTGACTATACGATGTCTGACCTTCTTACATATAACGACAACAGTGTAGAGGATGGTATGGGAAATCTCTTTGCACTTACCGAGGACGAGAAAGAGGAGGGTGGAATTTTCCTGAGAAGATACATTACTCACTATAAAAAAGTGCAAGATTATGGAGACTAGTTTATTCAATAACGTCTATAATCCTGACGTTCTTTCATGTATTGCCAATCTGAGCAATGATGAGGTTTTCACTCCTCCTGAATTGGCAAACAAGATTATCGATATGCTCCCGCAGGAGTTGTTTAAGAACCCTGACACCACATTCCTTGACCCTTGTTGCAAGAGCGGCGTATTCTTACGTGAGATAGCAAAGAGGTTGATTGAAGGGCTTGAGCATCAGATTCCTGACCTAGAGAAGCGTATTGAACATATCTTCTCAAAACAGTTGTTCGGCATTGCGATTACAGAACTTACCAGTCTCCTGTCTCGTCGAAGCGTTTATTGCAGCAAGTATCCAAGCAGCGAGTGGTCCGCATATCAGTTCTCGGAAGACAAACCACAGGGAAACATTATCTATCAGCGCATTAAGCACACTTGGAAAGACGGCAAGTGCGTTTATTGTGGTGCTTCAAAGAGTGAGTATGATCGTGGCTCCGAACTCGAAACTCACGCTTATCAATTCATTCACAATCTCGATGTAAAGAAAGTATTCAATATGAAATTTGATGTCATTATAGGTAACCCTCCTTATCAGTTGAGTGATGGCGGAGGAACTGGGTCAAGTGCAATGCCAATATATCATAAATTTATTCAGCAAGCGAAGAAACTTAATCCTCGTTATTTAAGCATGATTGTGCCATCACGATGGTTTACAGGAGGCAAAGGTTTAGATGATTTTCGAGATGAGATGCTACACGATGAGCATATTAGAGAGATTCATGATTTTGGCAATGCTAATGATTGTTTTCCAGGTGTTGCCATAGAAGGTGGTGTATGTTATTTTCTATGGAATCGAGACTCCAAAGGGCTATGCAAGGTATATTCTCATTCTCAAAATAAGATCACAGCCATGTCTGAACGCCCTCTATTGGAAAAGGGTGCAGATGTGTTCATTAGATACAATGAAGTTATTTCTATAATTAGAAAGGTTGCCTCTTTTAATGAGAGGAGTTTTTCCGAACTTGTTAGTCCGAGAAATCCCTATTACTTTCGAGCAGCTTTTGTTGAGAGCAATAACCTTATTAACTCTTGTAAGGTCTTCGGTGTTGAAGGTGGAAAAAGAGTCTATAAGAATATTTCCAAATCATATATAGAGCGAAATATCGACGAATTATCAAGATATAAAATCTTTATTTCTAAAGCCGACGGAGCTGCGGGGCAAATTGGCTATCCTGTTCCTGCCCGAATACTTGGAAAATCAGAGATAGCAGGTATTAATACGGCATGTACGGAAACCTTTCTACGCATAGGACCATTCAACAGTGAAATAGAATGTAAAAATGTAAAGTCGTATATTGAGACAAAGTTTTTTAGATGCCTTGTTGGAGCGAGGAAAAATAAAAACATGACTCAAAGCACATATTCATTTGTACCTATTCAAGATTTCTCAAAGCCATGGACTGACGAAGAGCTGTATAAAAAATACAGACTTGATAAAGACGAAATAGAATTCATCGAATCTATGATAACATCAATGGAGTAATGATAATATTATGGCACACAATTTCTTCCCTCAACGCCCAAAGGTTACTCCTACGATATATGCATATAAACTGGTAGGAGTAGAAACTCATAAAGGTTTCTTGAAAATTGGTTATACTGACCGGTCTGCTAAGGAACGCATTGATGAGCAGTTGCATACCAGCAAGGTGCAATATGAGATTGTATTGGTGGAATCTGCTATGTCGAATGATGGTTCTTGTTTTACCGACAAGGATGTTCATAAATTACTTGAACGCAAGGGTTTCCGTCGTCTGAATCCAATGGACAAGACTGATGAGTGGTTCAAATGTTCGGTTTCTGATGTTATGGCAGCAATACTGTCACTTCGCACAGGAACTTCTAATGTGGAGAACAGGACTCAGAATTTTGAGATGCGTCCGGAGCAGTTCCGTGCCGTTAAGCAGACGAAGGAGTATTTTGAGCAGTCTTTGAAGGATGAGCCGAATCGTGTTCCAAAATTCTTGTGGAATGCCAAGATGCGTTTCGGAAAGACGTTTGCGAGTTATCAGTTGGCGAAGAAGATGGGATTGTCAAGAGTGCTTATTCTCACGTTCAAACCTGCTGTTGAGTCTGCGTGGAGAGAGGATCTTGTGACGCATATTGACTTTGAGGGATGGCAGTATATCTCGAATAAGGATGCACGTAATAATAATCTGAATATTGACCAGGAGTTCCAGAGGGCAGACAAGTCTAAACCGATAGTTGTGTTCGGTTCTTTCCAGGATATGTTGGGCACAAATGAGAGTGGAGGTATCAAGACGAAGAATGAGTTCATCCATGCCACCAACTGGGATCTAGTGATTTTTGATGAATATCATTTCGGAGCATGGAGGGAGCGTGCTAAAGAGTTGTTTGAGAAAGAGGATGAGGAAGATGCTGTAAACTTTGATGCAGAGAAGTATCAGAAGGAAGAGGCCAGCAATGCAATCAATGAGTCTTGGCTCCCAATCTCTACAAAGTATTATCTGTTCTTGTCTGGTACTCCGTTCAGGGCAATCAATAATGGTGAGTTCATTGAGGAGCAGATTTTCAACTGGACATATTCTGATGAGCAGAGGGCAAAAGCGGAGTGGAAAGGAAGTGGCAATCCTTATCTTGCTCTGCCACGTATGGTAATGCTTACGTATAGGATGCCAGATGAGATACAAGAGGTGGCAAAGCAGGGTGAGTTCGATGAATTTGACCTTAATCT
>JAZRRI010000084.1:0-61476 GCA_045650605.1 Bacteroidaceae bacterium
CACAAAGATATCCGTTGCTCTGGCCATCTCCTCCGTATCATAATAGCGTACGGTGGTGAAGTCGGCCCTGTGAAGGTCCTCCTTCGGGCTGATAGTCATAAAGGTGTGTATCACCTCCTCCTGCAACTCCTCTTCGGTAGGGTTAGCCGACGGATAGCTGTGGATGAACCCATTGCCGTCAGAAAGCAATGCCACCATCTGTGTGCCGGTCTCATCTGCTTCCCAATTGAAGATGAGGTTTCCCTTGCCATTAGGGTCAGACCACACGGCACGTGTTGCCGCTTTGCCGGCATCGTCATCGGCGGTGCTGAAGGTAAGCTGCTCATATTTGCTCACGCTCGGCTGCTCAGGGGTGTCAGGTACAATGTCGTCGTTATTGCAAGCAACAAAAACGGAAAGGGGAAAGGTTAAAGCGGAAAGCTTTAGCCAATACCCAATTTTATGTTTCATTTTTTTCATAGTTAGTTTTTCTTTTTAATATTCGCTTTCCAAAATTTGACTCGTTTTGCTTATCGCAACCCACGCGGCACAAAACTGCTCCTCTGCCCGAGGGGAGCTGTCGGCTTGCCGACTGAGGGGAGGGAGTGCTTCGCGTGACCATTTGCTGCAAAACTCGCGATAGTGAAATTTATGTCACTAATTCCATAAATTTCCCCATTCTCCACGGCGCTGCATCGGAGCACCGAATTCTGAATCATCGCTATCAGGAGCAGAACCTGTAATGGAACTTGCAAGCATTTGTGAAGTATCAATCTGCATCTCTTCACTGGTAGGTTTGATATATTCCTTTTTCATTATCTTTATTATTTATAATTTCTCTTATAATAACGTGAGTTCGATATAAGAATTTATACTAAAATTTAGCGTATTTTGTCATCTCGAACGTACGTGAGAGATCTTATATTTAGCAATGTTTTTGAGATTCCTCGTCGCTACGCTCTGTCGGAATGACAATATCGCGATTTATAGAGTTTATGTTGAACTCACATTGAAATTATATCGAACTCACGTTATAATATTCTTACATCAGAACCAATGCAAAGGAAAGCACTCCCCAAATTATTTTGTTTTCTCTCGACTGAAAAGGTTTTCCAATACAATGAAAGCTGTTTCCACGAGGTTGAAAAAGCGCTTTCAATTTGGCGGAAAATTTCCCATAAATTGATTTTGCGTTAAAGGAAAATGCCCCAGAGATACTCAGAAGCCATTTTTGTACGAACGAACCCTTTTTTCATACTCGTCTACCAACACCAGCTGCTGCACAATGAATTTCCCCGGGTCGTCATTGATATTCGGGTTAGCGACGAATGCCTCCCAGCAGTTGTTCATCATTGCACAATATACAGAATGCAAACTGTCGCAAAGAGAGAGCATAACATCAAAGCGTACCTCATCGCCATCGAGCAGAGACTTGAGTTCATCGGCTATATACTGGAAATGCAGGAATTCTTCGCGCTCCAGGTGCAACTGATAGGGAGAGAAGGCAAAAAGATTGGAACAGGTGTTCTCGCAGAATGCCGAAAACATCCTTACCGTCTCTGCATCATACACAAGCTCCGCACCGGGCAGCAATCCGTTTGTCATCACCTTGTGGTTTCTATTCATATTCTCGATTTTTATGTTCTTGCTGCAAAGAAAGGATATTAACCTACAAAACTGTTTACCATTGATTGAAAGTACTTTCTTCTTAAATGAAAACAGTTTCCGCACAGGTGAACTAATTTCCGTTTAATTGAAAAAGGGCGCACCCTTACGGGTACACCCTTTGCATAACATGCTATATATCAATAAATTTTAGTCTATTACAATATTCCTGTGCTGCGATGGCACGGCCATGCCTTGCGAAGCAAAAGCCTTGTTCATTGATGTGGCCGATGCAAAGCCGCTACGATAGGCTACCTCAACCATCTTTATCTGAGGTTCTTCTTTAATCAAGGCAATTGCATACTTCACACGATAGCTGTTGACCATGTCGTAGAACGACTTGTATCCACTGCGGGCGATTGTCTCGCCAAGATAGTTGCGGTTTGTGGAAAGTTCCTTCAACAACACATCGAGCGACAGCTGCGGGGTAAGGAATATCTCTTTTTCTTCAAAAAGCTTCAACAATTCGTCCCTCAGCGCCTCAAAACGAGCATCGGACATACGCCTTTTCGATTTACCCTCGCTTACCTCTACAATCTCGTTGTATGCACGCTTCTCCTCAACAAACTCAATCTCACGCCACGGGTCAAGGGTATACAGCACAAAGGCCACGGTCATTATTGTAGAGAATATATCGGAGATGAATTTCACCCAAGGGTCATTGAAGAGGTAGTTTATAGCGGCAACAATGCATATGAGCGTTGGAATGCGCATGACATAGTTACCGAATGTATGAGAGAAATCAACAGCATCGGAATACTCAAGATAATCGACACCATCGGCGAGTTTCTTAATCTTCACTCCCATATTCACTGTCATTGCAAAGAATACAAGGAATACGGTAAATGCACCCCAAATGACTATTGCCTTACCTATTTCCGAAAGTACCAGCACTCCCGTGACACGTAAAAGAAAAACGACAAACAACAGCAATGCGGGAAGGAACATCACCTTCTCGAACGGTGGCTGTGGCTGCTTGGGAAAGAAATATTTGCGGCAGATAATCAGCATCACCGGGGGGAGACAACAGCAACGAGAATGCATTGGCATAACGCAGTGCCTTTACATTCTCAATCTCGAACATGTATGGTATCTCCAACAACTGCAGCAGGAAAAGAAGACCAACCCAGAACTGTCCCGGGAACAGACGACTAAAATGTTCGCGATATGCCTTGGGCCTGAAAAACCACTTGATGATACAACTGTAGACGCTAACAGTTATCAATATGATGTTAGCTGTAAAAAATATGAATTCTTGTGTTTGCATTGTAATAAAGGTCGGGCATCGTTGCACGCGGTGTCCTTTATTTTTAACCGGCACAAAGTTATAATATTTTTTAAGAAAAACATGTGTCAAGCGCCAAAAACATACCATAAAAATTGCAGCCGCCAAATTTGGCGGCTGCGCAAGTTGCATCTTATGCAACGGGGTTATTTGTTCTTGTTCTTCTCGGCCTGAACCTTTATGGCATCTATTGCGCCAAGGAGAGCATCTTCAAAAGAGTCACTTGTCTTTGAGGCAAAAAGTTCACCTCCTGCCGCCGAAACACGCAAGGCAACCTCCTTGTTCTTGGCGGTCTCGGGCTTAATCAGTTTCATTGTCACCTCAAGGGCTGTTGCACCTTCGCAAAGCTTGTCAAGCTTCGCAACTTTTTTCTCCACGAACTCCATCAACTGCTGTGATGCATCGAAATGAACAGATTGAATTCTTGTTACCATAATTAAACCTCCTATATATTTATTGTTTTCCGGCTCTTGGGTGAGCCATTTCGTAAAAACTTTTCAAATCCTCGAAACCGAGGTGGGTATATATCTCGGTCGTTGCCAACCTGCGGTGCCCCAACAACTCCTTAACAGCGCCAATCTCGGCTTTGTTGTTGAGCATTGCCGTGGCAAAGGAGTGGCGCAGCACGTGCGGGCTCTTTTTCTTTACCGTAGTGACACCGGCAAGACGGCTCCTCACCATCCTGTAGACGCAGCTTGGGGTTATACGTTCTCCTTTGGCCGAGAGGAAAAGGGCATTGCCGTTTTTGGGGGCAAACGCTTCGCGCTCATGGAGATAGTACTCCAATGCAGCCTTCAGCCCGGCGGCAAAGGGTATGATGCGCTCGCGGTTACGCTTTCCAAGAACCTTGACGGTGCAGGCCTGCATATCGACCGAGGAGATATCGAGGCCCACAAGCTCGGAGAGTCGCACCCCGGTCTCATAGAAGAGCTGAAGAATCATCTTGTCACGACAAGCGGCATAACCGTCACCAAACGAGGTATCATCAATGAGGACATTCATGCTCTCCTCCTTTACAAATGAAGGCAACACCTTCCTGCACTTTGGACCTCTGAGCCCGGCAACAGGATTCTCCTGTACACCACAATCGGCACAAACATAGGCAAAGAACGAGCGTAACGAACTTAGTTTACGGCACACGGTGGATGGCTTTGCACCGGCATCCATCATTGATGCCACCCAGGAGCGTACCACATCGGTATCGGCCTCCCAAAAAGAGAGCGACTCATCCAGGCGGGCCACATAATCCTTGAAAGCGAGGAGGTCGCGCTCGTATGACCGCACGGTGTGCGCCGAGTAATGCCTCTCAACCCTCAAATACCCGATGAATGAGTCTATAAACATATTCGTTGCCGAAAGAGATAGTCTTTCGGCAACGAATATAAATCAGTTTTAATTAAAAAACAAGAAAAAACGGGAAATTATTCCTCGTTAGCACGAAGCTTCTGCACGTAGATAGCGTGCTCCATCTTCAAACGCTTCAAAACTGAAGGCTTGTCGAACTGCTGACGCGCGCGCAACTCCTTAACAACACCGGTTTTCTCGAATTTTCTCTTGAATTTCTTGAGAGCTCTTTCAATGTTCTCGCCCTCCTTAACAGGTACTACAATCATTTCCTATTTTATTTATTTAGTTTATATTATTTTTCACTTTAGACAAAATGCAGCGCAAAAGTAGACACTTTTTCTCAAACGGCAAAACTTTCGGGCTGTTTTTTGCAGAAATAGGGGCAAAGTTTATACAATACTACAAAAAAAGGATGGCGACCATAGCCGCCATCCTGTATATAACCTTAATAATATTATGATATTAGAGGTTAGGGTTGATGCTGCTCCACTCCTCAATTGCAGGAACAATGTTGAGAGTTACGAGCTCGTCGCGCATCTTGCAAAGGTGCTCGTAGCTTGCGTCGAGCTTTGCAATCTCCTCGGGAGTACCGACAGGCATCTTGTATGAGCAACCGTTGGCATCGAGAACTGTATCCATAGCCATCATGATGTGGTTGTACTTCTCGTTTGACACGTATGTACCTGCAGGATAACGGAATGTCTCGCCACCCATAACCGAACGAATCATCTCAACAGAGAGGTAAGATGGGCTCTGGAATGAAGAACGGCCACGGAGCTTGATGATAGCTGCACCACCCTGTGTAACGTCCTTCTTCATCTGCTCCCACTCCTCCTCGGGGAACTCGGCTGTACCGATGATGTCGGTCAATGGCTTGCCGGCAACCTTAACCGCGCTACCGAATACTGCCATCTGCTCACCGTGACCACCGTATGTTGCACAACCTGTAACCTCGCTCATCATAACGCCGAACTTCTTTGCAAGAGCGTTCTGCAGACGTGTAGAGTCGAGACCTGCGAGTGTTGTAACCTGACCGGGTTTCAAACCTGAGTAGAGAAGTGTTACAAGACCTGTCAAATCGGCAGGGTTGAAGATGATAACCACGTGCTTTACATCGGGGCAGTATGTCTTGATGTTCTTACCGAGTTCCTCGGCAATCTTGCAGTTACCTGCGAGCAAATCCTCGCGTGTCATGCCCTCCTTACGTGGAGCACCACCTGAAGAGATAATATACTTGGCATCTTTGAAAGCCTCGGCAACATCAGTTGTAGCTGTGATGTTCACATTGTCGAAACCGCTCTGACGCATCTCCTCGGCAACACCCTCGGGAGAGAATACATCATAAAGGCAAAGGTTGCTTGTCAAGCCCATCATCAAAGCAGACTGAGCCATGTTTGAACCGATCATACCGGCTGCGCCGACAATAACCAATTTCTCATCTGTCAAAAAATTCATAACTTTAAAATTTTAAAGGTTTATATTAAAAAACTGTCTATTTACAAAATCAACTACAGGCCAAGGTGAGCAAATATCCTTGCCGTAGCACCAATGCTGTCCGACACATAATCGCCTGCCGCCTTGCCCACACGCTCCAGCAACTGTACATCGGCTGCAAAAGCGTCCATTCTCTCGGTAAAATCACATGTTGCGATAACCTCAATGCCGCCGCCACATGCTTTCAGCGACTGCACCTCCTGAAATTTGCGGTTGTTGGGACCAAAGAAGACCGGCACACCGTAGACAGCAGCCTCAAGTACATTATGTATGCCGGCACCAAAGCCTCCACCCACAAATGCCATTGAACCGTAACGGTATATTGACGAGAGCAGGCCATAGCAATCCACAATAAGGCAATCGGCAGCACGTGCCTCGTCCAACGTTGCTGTTGAATAGCGCACACAAGTTCCCTCATATTGGGAGATGATGGCAGCAACGCGCTCCTCACTCACCTCGTGCGAGGCCACAATAAGCTTCCACTCCCTATGGGAATTGAAGAAAGGCATATAGACCGCCTCGTCACAATCCCACGAACTGCCGACAACAAACACCTTGCGTTCGCCCTCGACAAAAGCGTCCACCAACGGCAGTTGACGTGCCTGCTCCAGAATCTTTGCCACACGGTCGAAACGGGTGTCGCCCACCACTGTCACACGCTCCACACCAATGGATTTCAATAGAGCCTTGGACTCTACGTTCTGCACAAAAAGGTGCTCAAAGCAGTGAAGCGCCAGACGGTAACGACCACCCCATGTCCTGAAGAAAGCCTGCCCGTTGCGGAAAATTGAAGAGACACTGTATACAGGAATGGTACGCCTCTTGAGTTCGAGCAGATAGTTTATCCAGAACTCATATTTTATGAAAAATGCCATTTTGGGGCGCACCAGGTCGAGGAAGCGCCTTACATTATGCTTTGTATCAAAGGGCAGATAGCAAACGACATCGGCCTGCTGGTAATTCTTTGCCGGCAGGTAACCCGACGGCGAGAAGAACGTGAGCAGAATGCGGTATTCGGGATGCTCCGCGCGCATCTTCTCTATCATAGGGCGGCCCTGTTCGAACTCGCCGAGAGAAGAGGCATGAAACCATACATACTCGGCCCCGGGATTCAGTTTCTCCTTCAAAGTCGAGAACACCTCGCGATGACCGGCCACCATATTTTTAGCCTTCTTATGACCAAAAAGAGCAGCCAGCCTCACAAAGAGAGCGTATATGTATATTCCGAACGTGTACATTGTCTATTATCCCAAGACTGTTATTGCACGGCGCAGACGCGAGAGTGTCTCCTCCTTACCGATAAGGCCCGATATGTGGAACATTTGGGGGCCTTTGCCCTCGCCCACCAATGCCAGGCGGAACGCGTTCATGATATCACCCATGCCATAGCCCTTGGCCTCAATCCACTCGTGAACAGCCTTGTCCTGGTTCTCGATTGAGAAATCGTCAAGCGACTCAAGCAAATCGGCCAGTTCGGTCATCTTCCGGGCAGAGTCCTCTTTCCAGCGTTTCTTTGCAGTCTTCTCGTCATAGGCAACCGGTGCCTCGAAATAGAAGCTGCATGCATCCCACAACTCGTGAACAAAGTTAACGCGGCCCTTCATCAAAGAGACGATTACCTCAAGGTGCTCTAGTGTTGTCTCCACACCATGCTGCTTGACAACATTCATGAAGATTTCCGCAATTTCCCTATCGGGTTTCTGCAATATATACTCGTGGTTGAACCACACCATTTTCTTGTAGTCGAAACGTGCACCGGCCTTGCTGCACTTCGAGAGGTCGAATTTCTTCACCAGTTCCTCCATTGACATCATCTCCACGTCGTCACCAGGATTCCAGCCAAGCAGAGCGAGGAAATTCACTACAGCCTCGGGCAGGTAGTCGCTCTCGCGGAAGCCTGTTGACACGGCACCGCTCTTGGGGTCGTTCCACTCAAGCGGGAACACGGGGAAGCCAAGACGGTCGCCGTCGCGCTTGCTGAGCTTGCCGTTACCCTCGGGTTTGAGAAGCAGAGAGAGGTGAGCAAACTGCGGCATTGTATCCTCCCAACCGAAGGCACGGTAGAGAAGCACGTGAAGGGGCGCCGAAGGCAACCACTCCTCGCCACGGATAACGTGGGTAATCTCCATCAGGTGGTCATCGACAATATTCGCAAGGTGATAGGTTGGCAGCTCATCGGCCGACTTGTAGAGCACCTTGTCGTCAAGAATTGATGAGTTGATGGTAACCTCGCCGCGAATTATATCATTGACAACAACCTTTTCGCCCGGTTCAATCTTGAAACGTACAACATACTGGTTCCCTGCAGCAATAAGCGCCTCAACCTCCTCGGCCGGCATTGCCAACGAGTTGCGCATTGAAAGACGGGTTGCGGCATCGTACTGGAAGTTCTCAATCTCGGCACGCTTGGCCTCGAGTTCCTCGGGGGTATCGAATGCAATGTATGCCTTGCCGGCATCGAGCAGTTGCTTTACATACTTCTTGTATATGTCGCGACGCTCGGACTGGCGATAGGGGCCATAGTTGCCACCGAAAGAGACTCCTTCGTCGAACTTTATACCCAACCAACGGAACGACTCAAGGATATAATCCTCGGCTCCTGGAACGAAACGGTTGGAGTCGGTATCCTCAATACGGAGAACCAAATCGCCACCGTGCTGCTTTGCAAAGAGGTAGTTATAGAGAGCGGTGCGCACACCGCCGATATGCAACGGTCCGGTTGGGCTTGGAGCAAAACGGACTCTTACTTTTCTTTCAATCATAGTGTTCAAATATTAGAAGCTTCTTAAATTCCAAAAAACAGTCAACCGGCTTCGCCGCCCCACAAATGCAGTAGAACCGCACCTCGCCCAATTAACAGTATATTCAGTACAAAAATAGCACAACTTATGTTTTTGGCAAAATAAAATCACGGTTTTTTACGGCGGGCGGAAGCAGCGGACATAACACTGCCTGATTAATTTGTTTTTAGCCGATTTTTTAAATAGATTTGCAGAGTGAACAGCAAAAGTATCAATTATGGAAAATAAAGGTAATGGATTCATTGGCTTCATACAAGGCATAAAGGACTTCACAAGCAGATATGGCCGCAAGATATCACAGGTACTACTCATCCTCCTATGTTCGGGGCTGATAATATACTTCATGCCACGTGAGAGAAACGTGTTCTACAACTACAGGCACAATGCCCCTTGGGCACACGAACAGTTGCGTGCCGAGTTCGATTTTGACGTACCGAAGACAGCCGAGGAGATATCGGCCGAAGAGGACAGCATCAAGCAGGCCGCAATACCAGTGTTCCAACGCACCGGCACCAGCAAAGGATATTATGACATAGCCATTGCCACAATATTCAAAGGCAACACAGACACCAAAGATAGCCAGCAGTTCTTCGACAGCCTCAAAGGCATATTGAACCAGGGAATAATAGCTGACAGCGACACGGCCTACCTGAGCAGCAGCCGGCACAACAAGATACTGACATACAGTGACAGCACCGACAGAAGAAGGCTTGAGTCCAGGAACTTCATTACCGTATCGCAGGCACGTGCAATACTATCGCGCTGCATTGCCGATACTGCAGGCCTTGCAGCACTCATAACGCCCAACTACCGATGCGACACACGCGCCACCCTGCAGGAACAGGAGAGGCTTGTAAAGTCCATAGACCCTGTATACAAGCACATTAAAGAGGGCGAGAGGATTGTAAGCACAGGTGATATTGTGGACGGAGATACAGAAAGGAGCATCAAGGCATACCTTGACCTGAAAAAAGAGAAAGAGAAGACAGAATCGGCAAACAACTGGAAATATATACTGCTGGGGCAGATTCTTTTCATCATCACATGTATGCTCATACTTTCGGCCTATATAAACATATACAAGAAGGAGATAGCCAACAGCAACAACAAATTCATCTTCACCATAATAGCGGCAACCGTATTTCCCGTAATAGCGGGGATTATGACAATGCAGGGGGATTACAGCATATTCATCTTACCATTTGCCATACTCCCCATTACGCTATGCCTTTTCATAGACGAGAGCACGGCTTTCTTCACAAGTTGCATATCCTTTGCGATGTGTTCAATGATGATGGCCTCGCCGTACGAATTCCTGTTGCTGCAGATACTTGCAGGCGGCAGCGCCATACTGAGCCTCAAAGACCTTTCGTCAAGAGCACAAATGTTCAAATGCGTGATTATTGTGTTCCTGACATATACCATAGCATACCTGTGCTACAAGACAATCAACACAGCCGGTGTATCAGGGGTAAGAACACTGATGTTCGCATACTTTGCCGCAAGTTCCATACTCACACTGCTCATTTACCCGTTGATGATTATCATAGAGCGCACATTCGGTTTCATATCAAGCGTTACACTTATTGAGCTGTCGAACCTCAACAGCAAGCTGCTGCAGAGGATGTCACAGGAGGCACCGGGAACTTTCCAGCACTCGATGCAGGTAGGAAACCTTGCTGCCGAAGCGGCTATAGCCATTGGAGCAAACCCGCTCGAAGTGCGCACAGGCGCAATGTACCATGACATAGGTAAGCTCGAGAACCCCATTTACTTTACCGAGAACCAGAATGGAGGAGTAAGCCCACATAGCAGCCTCACACCCATTGAGAGCGCTCAGGTAATCATAAAGCACGTTACCGACGGACTTGCCACTGCAGAACGCGAAGGCTTGCCAAAGAAGATAAAGGAGTTCATCGCGACCCACCACGGAGATTCAAAGGTAGGGTACTTCTACATCACATACAAGAACGAACACCCGGGCGAAGAGATAGACGAAAAACTTTTCACTTACCCCGGCCCCAAGCCAAGCACTAAAGAGCAGGCCGTGCTTATGCTTGCAGACTGTGTAGAGGCAGCCTCGCACAGCCTCAAGGAGTACACCGAGGAGAACATAAACAAGCTTGTGGACAATATCGTCGGAGCCAAGCTGAACGAGGGAGAGCTATCGATGAGCCCCATCACATTCGGGGATGTAGACACCATCAAGACAGTGTTCAAAAAGAGGCTTATGGCCATTTACCACACAAGAATAAGCTACCCCAAAGAGAAGGAATAATGAGCAGCCGGAGAGAAACAGAGGACAAAGGACACTCCATAGATGTGGTACAAGAATCAGACGGTGCCACACGGTGCCGATGCATCATAGCCGGACTGCCGAGCGAACAGTTTGACAACAACCTTGCGCGGTTGCTCGACGAACGGTTTGAGGAGAAGAGAAAAATCATAGAGCGCATTTTTGCGCTGTGCGACAGCAGATGGGACGACACGTTGCTGAAAGTTGCCATCCGCAGTTTCGGGTTCGGTATCCAGAACCCCGTTTTCGAGGAGTGGGCAAACATGCTCGACACCCAAGCCTTGGGCAAGCACCGCGACAACCTGACACAGGTGGAGGCCATCCTCTTTGGACAGGCCGGCTTGCTCGACATCGAAAGCATACCTTATTATTATAGAGAAGAGGCTCTCAAATGCAATTACTACAATGAACTCGTAAGAGAATACCGTTTCCTGAGCAACAAGTTCGGCCTGAAAAGCATTGACCACAAGATGTGGAGCAGCGGAAACTCAACGCCGCACCTGCGCATAGCAAGAGTGGCAAGCCTATTCCATCTTGGACGGCTCACAATATCGGGCATCACGGCAGCAGGCAACCTCACCGACATTTACAGGCTGTTTGCCCATCCGTTGGACGGATATTGGCAGAACCATATCTGTTTTGGAGGAACCGACACGGGCGGCAACGGCTGCATGAAGCAGAGACAGGTAGACGTGATAATAATAAATTCCGTAGTCCCCCTGCTGCACATATACGGCAAGCACCGCAAGGAGGAGCGCTATTGCGAGATGAGCAGAGAACTGCTGTACCGGATAGACCCCGAGGAGAACAGTGTAATCAAGAAGTGGAGCGAACAGGGAGTGAAAGCAAAGAATGCTGCCGACACACAAGCCCTGCTGCAACTGACACGCAGCTACTGCAGGACAAAGAAGTGCGCTGCATGCCCGTTTGCCCTGCAGCAATAAAGCAACAAGCAGTTCACAATAGATAGAAGTTCTTTACAGACAATAAAAAAGATTGGGACCGCCCGACGGGCGGTCCCAATCTTTTTTATTGCAACCTGGTTATATTACTTCGCAGCCTTCTTCACCTGCTTTGCAATCATTGCATAGGCAACAGGAGCCGCAATGAAGAGTGATGAAAGTGTACCGAATACAACACCAAGAATCATAGCGAATGAGAAGCTACGGATGCTGTCGCCACCAAGAATAAAGATACACAACAGAACAACCAAAGTACTGAATGAAGTATTCAATGTACGTGCAAGTGTTGTGTTCAAAGAGTTGTTGAACAGCTCGAGCTTGTCATGCTTCGGATAGAGCTGGTTGAACTCACGGATACGGTCAAAGATAACCACCTTATCGTTGATTGAGTAACCGATAGCTGTAAGGATAGCACCGATGAATGTCTGGTCGAGTTCGAGTGACATTGGCAACAGACCGTGCAGGAGTGAGTAGCAACCCATAATCATGAGCACGTCGATACCAAGCGCGAAGATTGAACCTACACTGTATGCCACGTTACGGAAACGGACGAGGATGTAGATAAAGATTGCAATCAAGGCAAGAATCACTGATACCACAGCACCCTCACGGATATCGTCGGCAATGCTTGCGCCAACCTTCTGTGAGCTCTTGATAGAACCGCCCAAGTCATCCTGTGTATCACAGAAACGCTCGAATGTAACATCCTCGGCAAGCATACCGCCATTCTTCAATGCAGTATAGATAACCTCCTCAACCTTCTTGTCAGAGTTTGGAGTCTGGTCATCAACGAGGTAGTTGGTAGAGATACGTACCTGATCACCGCTTGTACCGTAAGAGATAACCTGAACATTGGCATCCTTAATCTCGGCCTTCAACAAGTCACGGACCTCGGCATCAGACACCTTCTGCTCGAACTTGACAACATAGTTGCGACCACCTGTAAAGTCAATGCTCTTTGCCATGCCACGCAATGCAAACGAAGCAATCATAGCCACAGCCAATACGGTAAATACGATACCCGCCTTCTTTGAACCACCAATGAAGTTGTACTTTGTATCCTTGAACATCTTGGCAGAGAACTTGGTTGTGAAGGTGAGGTTTGTAAGTTTGTTCTTGTCGAGGAAACGCTCGTAAACCACACGTGTTACGAACACAGCTGTAAAGAATGAGCACAACAGACCGATAATCAAAGTTGTGGCAAAGCCCTTGATAGGACCTGTACCGAAGTTGTAGAGAATGATACCGGTGATGATAGATGTGAGGTTAGAGTCGAAGATTGCAGAGAATGCATTCTTGTAACCGTCGGTCAAGGCCGCACGTACATTCTTGCCGGCACGGAGCTCCTCTTTTGCACGCTCATAGATAAGCACGTTTGCATCGACAGCCATACCCAATGTCAATACGATACCTGCAATACCAGACATTGTGAGTGCTGCTTGGAACGAAGCAAGGATACCCAATGTGAAGAAGAGGTTAAGAAGCAAAGCACCGTTTGCAACCATACCCGGTACAAGACCGTAAACCGCACACATGTAAATCATCAGAAGGATGAACGCGATTACGAATGACATCAAGCCCTGGTTGATTGAAGCAGCACCGATAGAAGGACCTACCACATTGCTCTCAACGTCTCTCATAGGAACAAGCATCTTACCCGAGCAGAGCACTGTTGCAAGGTCCTGTGTCTCCTCGATGGTGAAAGTACCATTGATGACACTGTGACCACCTGCGATACGGCCCTCGGGTACAGGAGCGCTATAAACCATACCGTCCAACACAACAGCGATAGGACGACGGCTCTTTGCGCAATCCTCGGTAAGGTTAGCCCAAGTGTGGGCAACAACACCGTTCATGGTCATGTTCACACAAGGCTTGTTGTTCTGGAATGCTGCTGTAGCCTCAGCGATTACATCGCCCTGCAATGGAGCAACACCGTCAACATCCTTGTCCTTTATTGCGTAGAGTGTGTATACACCACCCTTTGAATCGGCACCCCAGAAGAGCTGCAACTCGCGTGGCAGAATTACACGTGGGTTTGCAGGGTCATTCTCCAAAGCCTTGCCTGCTGCAAGAACCTCGTCAATCTTCGCCTTGCCCTCGCGGTTTACGTAAGCAACGATGCAACCGCCTGCGTTACCTACAAGACCTGTCAACGGATTGACGGTCTCACCCTTGCTCTTTGCAACCTCCTCGCCCAACTGCATGAGCTTTGGAAGTACCTTAACGAGCTCCTGGTCGGTATATGTCTCCCAGAACTGCAAATTTGAAGAACGGGTCAACAGGTCGATTACACGAGTCTTGTTGTCAACACCGGGAAGCTCAACCATGATACGGCCCTGGCCACCTGCAAGTTTCTGGATGTTTGGCTGCGCTACACCAAAGCGGTCTACACGCGAGCGTACCACATTAAATGAGTTTTCAACAGCAACCTCAAGCTCGGCACGGAGCACAGCCTCAACCTCTGCATCTGTAGAGTTCTGGGCAACCTTGTCCTTCAATGCGCTTGAAGCGAAGATTGAAGCCAAAGACTTGCCCTCGGGCAGGCTTGCGATAAATGCGCCGATTGGGTCTCCGTTGACATCAGATGCCTTCTGAGCCGCAACAATGGCTGCCTCAACATCCTTGTCAATGTTACCGCTTGCAAGTGACTTGAGGAACTCGGGAACTGAAACCTCCAAAGTAACGCTAAGACCGCCCTTGAGGTCAAGACCGAGACCAATTTCCAACTCACGGCACTGCTGGAGTGTGTATATACCCAGCCATACTTTTTTCTCCTTGTTGGTTTCGAGATACTCCTCCTTCTTGAAGTCGAAATATGCGCTCTGCTCCTTTTCGGTAACGGTCACGCCACTGTCCTGGAGCTCAGAAACCCAACTTGCAGTCTGCTCTGTAGCCCATCTGTTCACCTCTTTGTTCTGACGGTTTGTCACGAAAGAAAAAGAGAGGTAAAAGAGACACACAAGTGTCAGCAATACTGCAAAAACTTTTACAAATCCTTTGTTCTGCATATTAATAAAATTTTATTGTGATTTATTTTGTTCCTTTTAAAAACGCGCAAATATAGCGTTTTTTATTTAAAACACAGCACTTTTCGTTGCTTTTTCTTTATTTTATAATACAAACAAGGCAAAAAAGGCCTGAAAAACGCGGGAATCTGCATCAAAATGCAACGTGCCGGGCATGAACAGGGTGCCGGAGAAGAGTATCCCAAGCAGCCTGCAAAAACGACAATACAGACGGGAAAAACTATTTTGAAGAGGCATCGAAAAGGCGCTTTTTCTCCTCCTCGCTCAACGAGGCATACCCGCCTTTCTTAATCTTTTCAAGAATGGCATCCACCTCGGCCTCAGCTGCTTTTTTCTGTGCATTGTGTTCATAATCAGCACCATGCTTGCCACCCGGCGAATAGGTGAATTTTCTTTTCTTTCGCTTCAAGTTTTTGAGTTTACCGAGCATGGAGCGGCACCAGTCGGCCGGACGGCACAAAATATCGGTCAGGTCAAATCCTTTTCCTAACAAAAGAGCGAAAAGATAACCGCCAAGTGCACCGCCAAGATGCGCAAAATTACCGCCGGCATTGTTGCCCGAAAGCATCAGGACAGAGATGCATACCGTAACTATTGCAAAGGTCGAGAGCTTGATACTGCCGAAAAACAGCATATTAATCCTGTACTCGGGAGAACGTACGGCAGTTGCCGTGACAACAGCCAGCACCGCAGCCGATGCGCCAACCAGATGCGACACATCGACAACAGCCGCGAAATATGGGAACAGATTGTATGCCGACACAAAAAACAGCGCTCCAAAAAGACCGCCCAACAGATAGACACCCACGAAATGTCTTACCGAGAAGAAATCCAGGAAGATGCGTCCGAACAGATACAGCGCGAACATATTCCATAGGATATGCATGAGACCGCCATGCATGAACATGTATGTAAAGAGGGTCCATGGCCTATGCACGAGCACAATTAGTGAAGCCGGCAATTCAAGCCAAGAACTTATCGTCGCAACAAGCGACGGACGGTTCAACAATACCGAAAAAACACCGATTAAAACGAGGATTATATACACCAGCACATTAGTGTATATGAATTTCATCACAATGTCGGCCGATGCGAATCGGCGCACAAGTTCCTTAAACATAGGGACCTCCAATCCTGCCGCTCTTGCGCCAATAGAGAATCAATATCAAGCCGAACAACATTCCTCCAAGATGCGCAAAATGCGCTATGCCATCCATGCTGTTTGTAAATCCAAGCAACAGCTCTATGACAGCATAGCCCATCACAAAGAACTTCGCCTTTATGGGGAATGGAAGGGGGAAAATGAACATTCTCTCATTGGGGAACAGCATGCCAAAGCCAAGCAATATCGCATAGATGGCACCCGAAGCACCCACGGTTGTCCACATATTCAGGAACAGTCCCATAGGCACTACTCCTGTCGGCGTTTTTACATTTTCATAGGCAGCCAAGCCCTCATGGATATAACTGACATACTGCACAACCTCCTGCAACAGACCGGCCCCGACACCGGCAACAAAATAGTAAATCAGAAAACGCTTAACGCCCCACATCCTTTCGAGCACACTGCCGAACATATAAAGCGCGAACATGTTGAAGAAGAGGTGAGAAAAACCACCATGCATGAACATGTATGTGACAAACTGATAGGGAGCAAAATCGGCAGCCTTGAAAAAGTGAAGGCCAAATATGCCGGCAAGGTCTATGCCTTTCCTTTCCATAACGATTGTCGCCAGGAACATCAGCACATTTATGGCCAGAAGATTTTTGGTAGCTTGGGGTATTCGGTTCATATAAGGATAATCTTTCTACACGACACAGGACACCGGTGCCGCAACGGCATTGAGCCGGCAAATATAATACAAAAAGCGACAGAACACACTGCCGAAGCACAATTATCGGCTTATTATATATTATTAAAGTATATTTCCGGACAAAATCGCCCGCAAAATTACCGGTATTTATTATATTTGCAAATTATTATAGCTTAACAAAGCATAAAATCACGAATTTGAACAAAAAACATATAAAAACGATGAATCTTGAAATTACATTAGCGCAGAGTGTTGCCCAGGCTATCAAAAAGCTATACGGGGCAGATGTTGACACCGAGAAGATACAGTTGCAGAAGACACGCAAGGAGTTCGAAGGCGACTTCACCCTTGTAGTGTTCCCATTCCTGGCACTTTCAAAGAAGCGCCCCGAGGAGACAGCACAGGAGATTGGCGAAGAGCTGAAGAACAGCCTTCCCCTCATCAGTTCATTCAACGTGGTAAAGGGTTTCCTTAACCTTGCCATTGCACCGGGCTATTGGGTAGAGCTCTTGAAGCACATCGACGCAACCGACAAATGGGGTACAATACCCGTGACAGAGGCTTCGCCACTTGTGATGGTGGAGTACTCATCGCCAAACACCAACAAGCCCCTGCACTTGGGACACATCCGCAACAACCTCTTGGGTTATGCATTGTCAAACATCATTGCCGCAAACGGCAACAAGGTAGTGAAGACCAATATTGTAAATGACCGCGGCATCCACATCTGCAAGTCAATGCTTGCCTGGCAGAAGTGGGGCAACGGCGAGACCCCCGAAAGCAGCGGCAAGAAGGGCGACCACCTTATCGGTGACTACTATGTAGCCTTCGACAAGCACTACAAGGCCGAACTGTCAGAGCTTATGGAAAAGGGCATGAGCAAAGAGGAGGCCGAGGCTGCATCGCCACTGATGGCCGAGGCTCGTGAGATGCTCGTGAAGTGGGAGGCCGGCGACAAGGAGGTACGCGCACTCTGGGAGCAGATGAACGGCTGGGTATACGAGGGCTTTGACGAGACATACAAGCGTCTGGGCGTTGACTTCGACAAAATCTACTACGAGAGCGACACATACCTTGTGGGTAAGGAAACCGTCCTTGGCGGACTGGAGAAGGGTATCTTCTACCGCAGAGAGGACGAGTCGGTCTGGGCCGACCTAACAGGCGACGGTCTCGACGAGAAGCTCCTGTTGCGCAGTGACGGCACATCGGTGTACATGACACAGGATATCGGTACCGCGCAGCTGCGTTTCCGTGACTACCCCATCGACAAGATGGTATATGTTGTGGGTAACGAGCAGAACTACCACTTCCAGGTTCTCTCATTATTGCTCGACAAGCTCGGTTTCTCATGGGGCAAAGGTCTTGTACACTTCTCATACGGCATGGTTGAGCTTCCCGAGGGCAAGATGAAGAGCCGCGAGGGCACTGTTGTGGATGCCGATGACCTGATGGACGAGATGATAAACACCGCACGCGAGACATCGGAGGAGCTTGGCGGCAAGCTTAATGACCTCACAGCCGAGGAGAAGGCCGAAATCAACCGCATCATCGGACTTGGCGCATTGAAGTACTTCATGCTCAAGGTCGATGCACGCCGCAACATGCTCTTCAACCCCAAGGAGTCAATCGACTTCAACGGCAACACCGGTCCTTTCATCCAGTACACATATGCACGTACACGCTCTATCGGCCGCAAGGCTGCCGAGGCCGGTGCAAAAACAGCATTCACCGCACCCGAGAGCATCAGCGAGAAGGAGTGCAACATAATAAGAATGCTCAACGAGTTCCCCGCTGTCGTACGTCAGGCCGGCACCGATTACTCACCATCGGGCATTGCAAACTATGCATATGAACTTGCAAGGGAGTACAACCAGTTCTACCACGACTACAGCATCCTGCGCGAGGAGAACGAGGAGACAAAGGCATTCCGTCTGTTGCTCACCGACAATGTAGGCAAGGTCATCAAGACTGCTATGAACCTGCTTGGCATTGAGGTTCCCGAAAGAATGTAATCCACGCAATGGCGAAAAAGAGATACTACGTGGTGTGGAACGGCCTGAGGCCGGGCGTATACTCCTCTTGGGAGAAGTGTCAAACGCAGATAAAGGGCGTAAAACAGGCTCTCTACAAGGCGTTTGACACTCTTGCCGAAGCGGAGCAAGCATATGCATCCTCACCACGGCAGTATATCGGGCAAGGCGCAAAAGCCGAAAGCAAAAAGTGTGCGGCAACAATGCCTGCATCAATAATAACTAATGCGTTGGCTGTGGATGCCGCCTGCAGCGGCAACCCGGGAATGATGGAGTACCGCGGTGTCTACATAGCCACAGGCGAGGAGATTTTCCACTTCGGGCCCATGTTCGGTACAAACAACATAGGCGAGTTCCTTGCCATAGTGCATGGACTTGCACTGTTGAAACAGAAAGGCATTGACCTGCCAATCTACTCCGACAGCTACAATGCGCTACTGTGGATAAAAGGCAAGAAGTGCAAGACAAAGCTCCCGCGCGACAGCAAGAGCGAAGAGCTTTTCAAATATGTGGACCGCGCCGAGAAATGGCTCAAGGAGAACAGCTACACGACAACGCTCATAAAATGGGAGACCGACAAATGGGGTGAAATTCCGGCCGACTTTGGCAGGAAATGAAAAGAAGAGTATGAAACATACAAGGTATTTCAAACGGACAGGGGAACGGGCGCTCAATGGGAGCTACGCTTCGGGGGTGCTTTTCTTGCTGAAATACTACTCGGCATTCATCCTTCTCTCCGTCATATACAAAATCCTGTTCCTTGCACTGAACAGCGGCAACGACAGTTTTCTGTTCGGGGATTATACCGACGTTCTGATGCACGGCATAAAGCACGACTTTGCCGTAGCCGGTTATTTCACGGCCATACCGCTGTTGCTCACCATGGCCAATACATTCATGTGCCTGCCGCTACGTCTCTTCTACAAGGCATACAACGGCATTATGGCATTCGCCACGTCATTGGCATTCATTGCAGACATCACGCTCTACCCCTATTGGGAGCAGAAGCTCGATGCGTCGGCCGTGCTTGTATATATCGATTCGCCGGCAAATGCCTTTGCCAGTGTCACCGCCACACACATCACAATGCTTGCCATAGTGCTGGCAACGCTCACATATGCAGCATACAGACTGCTTTCATCCATCAGCAGGGACGAACACACTCCACACAAAGGCTCCGAGCCCGGCATCACAAAAAAAGTCGCAAAGAGCCTAGTATATCTTCTTGTTGCGGGGTTGATGTTCCTTGGCATAAGAGGCGGCACCACAGAGTCCACAAACAACATAGGCACAGTGTACTACAACGACAATGCCACGCTTAACGATGCCGCAGTAAACCCCATATTCAGTTTCCTGTACACCCTTGCAAACCTTGAGAATTTCAAGGAGGAGTACGCTTTCTACAGCGAGAGCGAAAGAGAGGAGATTTTTGACGGACTCTACGTGCAGGACAACTCAATTTCCGACACAATCCTGAACACCACCCGCCCGAACATTGTAACCATAATCCTCGAAGGCATGAGCGCCGGGTTTGTCGAGGCTTTGGGAGGAGCCCAAGGTGTCACTCCAAACATCGGGGAGTTTGCCAATGAGAGTGTCCTTTTCACACAGTGCTACGCAAACAGTTTCCGCACCGACAGAGGAGTAGTCTCCATACTGAGCGGCTACCCTTCGTTCCCAAAGACATCGGTGATGAAGGATGCCAACAAATGCTCGCGCTTGCCCTCGCTTGCAGGCTCATTGAAAGAGGCCGGATACACAAACACATTCCTCTATGGAGGAGACATCATGTTTACCAACATGAACGGCTACCTCCTGTTTACCGGATATAACAGGCTCATATCGGACAAGGACTTCACAAGGGAGGAGACAGCAACACACCGTTGGGGCGCGGGCGATGACATAACATTCGACAGGCTATATGATACCATAATGGAGGCCGGTGACGAGCCCTGGCACATAACATACCTCACGCTAAGCAGCCATGAGCCATGGGAGGTCCCATACAACCGCATAGACGATGACAAGGTTGCAAACTCCTTTGCTTTCACCGACGAGATGCTGGGCAAGTTCGTAGAGCGGCTGAAAGCAAGCGGCAAATGGGACAACACCCTCATAATATGCATTGCCGACCACTGCGTAACCGGCTACCCAGCAGGCATAAGACAGACCGACAAGGAGAGGAACCACATACTCCTGATGATGCTTGGCGGTGCCATAAACGGTGCAAAGCAGATTGACACAATATGCAACCAGACAGACTTTGTTGCAACCCTGCTTGCGCAGTTGCAGTTGCCGGCCGACGAATTCAGGTTCAGCCGCAACATACTGTCACCCGGGTACACCTCTCCGTTCGCATACCACTGCTACAACAATGGAATATCGTTGATGGACTCCACAGGCTACAGCGTGTATGACCTCACCGGCTGCAAGGAGACAACAGCACCGGACACGGGGAGCGACAGCAGAATAAGAAGAGCAAAAGCCATTCTGCAAAGCACGTATGACGATTTCTTCAACCTGTAAACCACACAAAAGGTTATTGTAATGAAAGAGAACGGACTATTCAAGAAAGCCAGGGACAGATATCAAGAGAGTTTCCTTGGCAGGAAGAGAAGTGAGAGAAGCCTTCTCCACGCAATTGTGCAGAATATTCTATTATCATATCTCATTCTCTTGTTATGTCAACTCATTTTCATACTTGCCAACCGCGAAACCTATGCCACAGCATTAGAGAACAACGCGTGGTGGATGCTCCTTAAAGGAAACATTGTATTTGCCACCCCGGCCGTGTGCTACCTGAATGCACTTTATATCCTGCTCACCCTATTCCCCCTGCATTACAAGGAGGGAAAGGTAATGCAGTGCCTCGCAAAGTGGGCCTATGTACTGCCTAATGCAGCAGGAGTCATTGCCAATCTGTGCGACTGCATATATGTACGTTATACCGGACGAAGAACTACATGGGACATCTTCAACGAGTTCAGCAACGACGGCAACATTGGCAAAGTCATCGGCATTGAGGTCATGGGCAACCTGTGGCTGCTTGCAGTTGGCATACTTCTCATTCTTGCCATATACAAGCTCTACACACCGGCCGCAAAAGAGCTGAAAAAGCACACTCTCGCCAAATACTACATACAACACACTGCACTGCTGGTGCTTATTGTACCGTTGATGGTAACAGGCATACGCGGCGGTGTGGGCAAAAGCGTGCGCCCAATTACCCTGAGCAATGCCAATGCCTATGTCACGGCACCCGGTGAGGCAACACTCGTACTCAACACACCGTTCAGCATCATAAGGACAGCTGGCCGCAAGCCCTTTGCCATAAAGAGGTATTTTACAGAGAGCGAGGCCAATGCCATATACACCCCTGTAAAACACTACAGCAGCGCCACTGCAAACAGAAAGAATATTGTGGTGCTTATTGTGGAGAGCTTCGGTAAAGAGTATATCGGCGCCTACAACCCGCGCCCGGAGGGCAGCCTCACCCCGTTCCTCGACAGCCTCATCAAAAGGAGCCGAAGCTATCTGCACTCCTATGGCAACGGACGCAAATCAATAGACGGAATGCCATCGGTACTCTCAAGCATACCCATGTTCGTAACACCGTTCATCTCGTCATCGGCATCGCTCAATGACATAAGCAGCATTGCCGGCGAACTTGGAAAGACGGGATACCGCAACGCATTCTTCCACGGAGCACCTAACGGTTCAATGGGCTTTATGGCATATGCAAAGGCCGGCGGTTTCGAGCAGTATTATGGCAAGGAGGAGTATGAGGCATCGCCTTTATACCGAGGCAAGGATGATTTTGACGGCACATGGGCCATTTGGGACGAACCGTTCCTGCAATACTATGCCAAGTGCATGGACAGCATGGAAGAGCCGTTCGTCACAGCCATGTTCACGGCCTCATCGCACCACCCTTTCAATATCCCTGCTGAATATAAGGAGACCTTCACAGCCGGCGGCGACCCGTTCCTGAAGTGCGTCCAGTACACCGACTATGCCCTGCAAAAGTTCTTCGGCTATGCAGAGAAGCAACCATGGTACGGCAATACCCTTTTTGTAATAACTGCCGACCACACGAACCACAGCATTGAGGAGCGTTACAGGACACCGTCGGGGGAGATGGAGGTACCTGTCATCTTCTTCTCGCCACAAGGAGAGGCACCATTCGAGCCCGGCATAGATTCAACAATGATTGCACAGCAGATTGACATCATGCCAACAGTGCTTGAATATGTGGGATATGACAGACCCTTCATCGCTTTCGGCAAGAGTTTGATATCTACACCCGCCAAAGAGAGTTTTGCAGTGAACTATGCTAACGAGACATACAGATACTACAAAGGCGAGAACATATTGCTCTACAACGGCGAGAACGACACCCCGTTGTCAATGTTCAACCTGCGGAACGACATAATGATGAAGAACAACATTATTGGCAGCAGCAGTGTTCAACATGATATGGTGCACGAACTGCAGGCCATCATACAGCAATACATGGAGCGCATGACCGGGAACAGACTTACAATAGATAACGACACAGAAAAATAAGCAACAGAAATATGCCAACCATTATCTACCCATCACCTATATTCGGCCCCGTAAAGAGCCGCCGACTTGGTATATCATTAGGGATAAACCTGCTGCCTGCCGATGGCAAGGTGTGCACATTCGACTGCATTTACTGCGAATGCGGGCTCAACGCCACAAGAAGGACAAAGAGCCCATTGCCGACACGTGAGGAAGTTGCCGAGGCACTGGAGAAGAAACTGATGGAGATGAAGGAGCATGGAGTACTGCCCGACGTACTCACATTCGCCGGCAACGGAGAACCCACCATACACCCTCATTTTGGAGAAATCATTGACGACACCATAGCATTGCGTGACAGGCTGTGCCCCGCAGCAAAGGTCAGCGTGCTCACCAATGCAACCCTCATAACACGCGACACAGTTTTTGAGGCATTGGAAAAGGTTGACAACAACATTCTCAAATTAGATACCGTAGAGAGTACATACATATCTGCAATAGACCGCCCCACCGGCAAATATGACGTGAATACCATAATAGACCGCATGAGAGCATTCAATGGAAAAGCGGTGATACAGACCATGTTCCTGAAAGGAGAGGTGGACGGCAAGGATATGGACAATACAGGCGACTCATATGTAATGCCCTGGATTGCCACCGTAAAAGAGATTGCTCCACGCGAGGTGATGATATATACCATTGACCGCGAGACACCGGTCAGCGGCCTGCAGAAAGCCACACGCGAAGAACTTGACAGGATTGTGGCACTGCTTGCCAAGGAGGGCATCAAGGCCACAGCATCATATTGAGCGGAAAGCGGAAAGCCGCGAGTAAGCGAGAGCAGAGAAAAAACTTGTTTTTGCTATGCCGAGCAGGAGCGGGTTCAAGCGCACGAAGTGCGGTTAAAGGTTAAAGCTGCATTCGCTGTAAAACATGAAAGCAAGCTTTCAGTTTCGCTCATTGGCACAAGCCACGGAATTACGCAAACAGACGTGCCACCCCGTAGAATGATGCAACGACAAACGCATAGCGTGCGAACTTGCCAATGGTCATCACCGCAATAACCTTATATTTGTTGACACGCATGATGCCCAATGCAACCAGTATCACCTCGCCTATTGCCGGCAGGAATGATAACACAGCGCTCCAGTAGCCATACTTCTGTATCAACCTGTCGGCACGTTTCATCTTTTTCTCGGGAATACGGAACAGCCTGCTCACCGCCCTCTTGTCGGCAAGATAACCAAGCATAAAACAGGTAATGCCACCCATGGTGTTGCCAATTGTCGCAACAACGGTAAGCAGCACCGCATTCATCCCCAAACCAAGGAAAAAGAGCAGCAGCACCTCACTTGCTATGGGCACAACCGTGCCCGAGAGGAATGAGAGCATACCCATTCCCCAATAGCCGTATTCCTTAAAGAATTCTATCAACTGTTCAACCATAACGGAGATGTTGCAATTGCAATCATCAATACATTGAGGATAACAAAATAGATGTTCAAAAGTTTAGTCTCTTTACGTGCAAGTACGTAGGAAGCCAATATTGCCACAAAAGGCAGCTGGCAGGCATAGAAAAATTGCGCACCGCCACTTACTATTGTGCATAACAACAACAGATACACGGCTGCTACTGTGATGAACGACAGGCGGCGGCGCAACAGCGGCTTTGCAGGCGATGTGCCGCCAACGAACAGAAACATAGCCGGCAGCAAAACCGAAAGCTCAAAAATGAGCAGTAACATATTGGGAAGAGAGAATGACGGAAACTCCACATCGAATATCGCAGGCAAAGCAGCCATGAAAGATTCCGTAATGACATTGACACCGGGCAGCACATAAGCCGTTCCCATCACAAGCCAGAAAGGAGTCAACAGGCCCAAGAGCGAAGCTGCCACACCACGTACCGACAGCGTGTTGGTCATGGAGCAGAAGAGCAGATAAAGCGGCAGGAAGTAAAGTGAATGGGGTACTATAAAGGAGAGCACACCCAACAGCATGAACGATGTATAAAGCAGACCTACCGTATTTGTAGCGTACTGCGTAAACAGCAGCACCACAAAAGAGAGCAGGAAAAGCAGTGCTGCAAATGCCACGGTGGCATTACCGTTTGCAAAGGTAGAAAGAGCCACAAACCAAAGATAAAGCGCTCCTTTCCATTTCACCGCGCGGTCAAAGAAGGTCTGTCGCGACAACAGCAATGCAGCCGGGATATACATCAGCACCGACAGCATGCATGATACCGCACCACTCATAAAGTACGGGTGCTTAGGTTGCCACAGTGCATCAACCGATGCCGGCAACCAATAGGTTGCTGACAAAACCAACATCGACAGTACAAAAAGTACCGTCGATGTATATCTGCCATTAGCGAATGAGCCGTGTAGCATCTTATTTACAGGTCAAATCCGATGTCGCCTCTGAAATATTTCTTCTCGAACTTGATGGCATTGGCCGAACGGAAAGAGCGCTCAAGAGCCTCTTCGCGTGTAGCACCATAAGAGACAGCTGCAATAACACGACCACCGGCTGTAACCACCTTGCCATCCTTTTCGGTTGTACCGGCATGGAACAGGATGCTATCCTTGACATCCTCAAAACCTGTCATCTCAAAGCCCTTGTCATAGTGCTCGGGGTAACCGCCCGATACAAGCATCACGCACACGGCATTGCGCTCGTCGAACTCAACGGTTGTACCGGCCAGAGTGCCTGCCGCAACCTTCTCAAAGAGCTCTACGATATCGCTCTTCAGACGCAACATTACAGACTCGGTCTCAGGGTCACCCATACGCACGTTATATTCAATTACCATTGGCTCGCCCTCAACGTTTATAAGACCGAAGAAGATGAAGCCCTTATAGAGAAGATTATCCTTTACAAGACCGTCAACCGTTGGCTTGATAATTCTGTCCTCAACTTTCTTCATCCACTCCTTTGTAGCGAAAGGAACAGGAGATATTGAACCCATACCACCGGTGTTGAGGCCTGTATTACCCTCGCCTATGCGCTTGTAGTCCTTGGCCTCGGGCAATATTACATAGTCCTTGCCGTCGGTTAGCACGAACACAGAACACTCGATACCATCGAGGAACTCCTCAATCACAACAGTAGCCGATGAGTCGCCGAACATACCGTCGAGCATCTCATTGAGGCTGCTCTTTGCCTCCTCCAATGTAGGAAGAATGAGTACACCCTTACCGGCACACAAGCCATCGGCCTTGAGCACGTAAGGTGCCTTCAATCCCTCAAGGAAACGGTATGCCTCCTCTTTCTCGGCTGCAGTAAAAGCCTTGTATGCTGCTGTGGGGATGTTGTGACGCTGCATGAACTCCTTTGCAAAGTTCTTGCTTCCCTCGAGCTCGGCAGCCGCCTTTGTAGGGCCAATAACTGCTACCTCCTTGAGTCTCTCATCGGCAGCAAAGTAGTCATATACACCCTTCACCAATGGATCCTCGGGACCTACAACCACCATTGAAACATTGTTTGCAAGAACAAAAGCCGCAATGGCATCGAAATCGCACACAGCAATGTTCACATTCTCGCCAACCTCCTTTGTTCCGGCATTACCCGGAGCAATGTAAAGCTTTTCAACTTTAGGACTCTGAGCTATTTTCCAAGCGAGAGCGTGCTCACGGCCTCCGCTACCCAAAAGCAATATATTCATAACTATTCTGTTTTACTGTTTTTTCGTTTAATCAATTATCCTTTCTCTTGCCTCCGCGCAATGGCTTGAAGCCGTTCTTGTATGGTGCCTGGCGCTTGCCGTCACCCTTGCGGTCAAAAGGCTTGCGGCCGTCACCGCCCTTGCCGTTGAACTTGCCACCATCACGGCGCTCGTCGCGCGATGCCTGGCGACGCTCACCACGTGGAGCAAAACGGTCATCGCGGCGGTTCTCGCGTGGAGCACGGCGCTCGTCTCTGCGCTCGCCACGTGGAGCACGACGGTCATCACGTGGAGCAAAGCCCTCGCGGCGTTCTCTTCTCTCACCATCGCCCTCGGTGCGCTCTCTGCGTGCCGGTTTTCTGCGAGCCTTGCTGAAGTATGCCTCGAGCTCGCGACGACGGCGCATTGACTCGTCATCTATCTCACTTGAGTAGTCGGCATCATTGTTACGGCTCTTTGATGCACGCTCCGAGCGTGTCTCGCCGTCAAGGCCTGTGAGGCGCGACTGGCGTTTCAAAGGAGAGAAATCCTTCTGCAGTTCGTTGCCGTCGCCACGGAATCCCTTATACTTGCCCTGGAAGAGCTCGTACTTGCGGAACTCGCAATCGAGGTCACCGTTGAACAGCGGAATACGTGCCGATGCCTTGAGACCTATCTGGTCAAAGCAGTCGTAGTTGTTGCTTATTACCCATGCCACGTTGCCCTGGAACGCATGCTTGAGACGGGCACCGAGGTCCTTGTATACCTGCAACAGTTTCTCGGGGACGAGACGCTCGCCGTATGGCGGGTTCACAATCATTATGGCGGGTTCCGGGTGCTCCTCGAAATCCTTGATGTCGCGGCACTCAATCTCAATGCAGTCGCCCATCATAGCCGATTTCACGTTGCGGCGGGCGCAAGCCACCATGCGGCCATCCACGTCGTAACCATAAATCTTATGCTTGAATTCACGCTCGGCCGAGTCATCCTCATAGATTGACTTGAAGAGCGCGCTGTCATAGTCCTTCCACTTTTCAAAGGCATAGCCCTGGCGGAAAACACCGGGAGCGATGTTGCGCGCAATGAGAGCAGCCTCGATGGGCAGTGTACCCGAGCCGCACATTGGGTCGATGAAATCGCACTCGCCATGCCAGTTGGTTAGCATAATCATACCGGCAGCAAGCACCTCGTTTATTGGTGCACGACCGGTCTCCACGCGGTAGCCACGGCGGTGCAGCGACTCGCCCGAGCTATCCAGTGCAAGAGTACACTCCTCGCCGGCAATGTGTATGTGGAAAATGAGGTCGGGGTTGTTCAGGCGCACCGATGGACGTTCGCCATACTTCTCGTTGAAATAGTCGGCAATGGCATCCTTCACACGGTAGGCCACGAATTTGGAATGACGGAACACCTCGCTGTATACAACAGAATCTACCGAGAATGTCGAAGTGGTGTCGAGATACTGTTCCCAATCGAAAGCCTTTACTGTCTCATATACTTCGTCGGCATTTGTAGCCTTGAAGTGAAGGAACGGTTTCAAAATTCGCACTGCAGTCCTCAAGTGGAAATTCGCCTTGTACATCATCTCCTTGTCACCGGTAAATGATACCATGCGACGGCCAATCTGCACATTATTCGCACCCAATGCAACCAACTCCTTTGCCAAGACCTCTTCCAAACCCTGGAAGGTCTTTGCTATCATTTCAAATTCACCCATAATGTAAAAAATAGTCTTTGGGATTCCCCTATAAAATATTATGCAAAGGAACAAAAAAAAGCAATGCAAATCAATAGAAAGGGTTGATAATTGCACAGAATTGAGCTACATTTGCGCTCCAAAACAAACAACAGGCACAGACAATGAAAAACATGAGACACATTTCGTCACTAATAATAGTCGCAGGCATTGTATTCACAGCCATATTCCTGTCGAGCAACAAGACCAATACCACACAGGAGAGCGCGCAGCGCACCATGCAGGATGTTTTCCCGCCCGAGATACCCACACAGATACTCTTTGCCGGCGACACCATTGACCTGACCTTGCAGGACCGCCGCGAGCGCATGGACAAGGAGATGCTCTCCTTTACCTACTCACACATAAACACAATGCTCATCATCAAGCGTGCCAACCGCCTGTTCCCCATTGTGGAGCCGATACTGGCGGAGTGCGGCGTACCCGATGACTTCAAATACCTGATGCTCATTGAAAGCAACGGCGACCCCGAAGCCCTCTCGCCATCCAAGGCCGGCGGCTTGTGGCAGTTCCTTGAGAAGACAGGCCGTGAGTACGGGCTCGAGGTGACCGAGGAGATTGACGAGCGTTACCACACCGCGAAAGCCACACGCGCCGCATGCGAGTACCTGAAAGGCTCATACGAACTGTATGGCGACTGGCTCACTGTTGCGGCAAGCTACAACACAGGCCGCAACAACGTGACAAAGCGCCGCGAGCGACAGAAGGAGGAGAAGGCCATAGACCTTGTTTTGCCCGACGAGACATCGCGCTATATATTCCGTCTGATGGCAGTTAAAACAATATTTGAATGCCCTGCAAAATATGGTTTCATACTGCGCAGCAGCGACCTCTACCCCGCAATCCCAATCGAGTGCGAGGTTATAGTAAACAGTACAGTAATAGACTGGCCCGACTTTGCAAAGAAGCACGGGCTTACATTCATGCAGCTGCGCGAAGCGAACCACTGGATAAGACGTACCACGCTCAACAACAAGAGTGGAAAAACATACAAGGTGCTTATTCCCAATAAAGATGCACTGCGCTACAACCCTGCAGAGACAAAGGCACACAACCCTGCTTGGGTAACAGAATAAGAGGAGAACAACAAATACATACGACAAAAGGCGCTGATTTTCAGCGCCTTTTGTCATATGTATCTACAGATTGATTACTTGCAGCAACTGCAACGTGGCTTAATCTGCTTGAAGAAGTCATTGCCCTTGTCATCAACGAGGATGAATGCAGGGAAGTCCTCAACCTCAATCTTCCAGATTGCCTCCATGCCAAGTTCGGGGTACTCGACGCACTCGATGCTCTTGATGTTGTTCTGTGCAAGGATGGCTGCAGGACCGCCAATTGAGCCGAGGTAGAAACCGCCATGTTTCTGGCAAGCGTCGGTCACCTGTTGGCTGCGGTTACCCTTTGCAAGCATAATCATTGAACCGCCGTTCTCCTGGAAAAGGTCAACGTATGAGTCCATGCGGCCTGCTGTGGTTGGACCCATTGAGCCGCAAGGCATGCCGGCAGGAGTCTTTGCAGGACCTGCGTAGTAGATTGGGTGATCCTTGATGTACTGTGGGAGACCCTCGCCACGGTCGATGCGCTCTTTGAGTTTTGCGTGAGCGATGTCACGGCCAACGATGATTGTACCGTTGAGTGAAAGACGTGTAGCGATTGGGTACTGTGAAAGCTGTGCACAAACCTCCTTCATTGGGCGATTGAGGTCGACGCGTACAATCTCGCCCTCGCCTGCGTTGCGAAGCGCCTCGGGGATGAGTGTTGCAGGCTGGTCATCGAGTTTCTCAATCCAAAGACCGTCCTTGTTGATTTTCGCCTTGATATTGCGGTCGGCCGAGCAGCTCACACCCATACCTACAGGGCAGCTTGCACCGTGACGTGGCAGACGTACAACGCGGATGTCGTGAGCGAGGTACTTGCCACCGAACTGTGCACCAAGACCAATGTTGTGAGCCTCCTTCAAGAGCTGCTCCTCGAGTTCGATGTCGCGGAATGCGCGGCCTGTCTCGTCGCCTGTTGTAGGCAGGTCATCGTAGTAGTGTGTTGAGGCGAGCTTCACAGTGTGGAGGTTCTTCTCGGCCGATGTACCGCCGATAACGAATGCGATGTGATAGGGAGGACAAGCTGCTGTACCCAGGCTCTTCATCTTCTCAACGAGGAACGGAACGAGAGTCGCAGGGTTCAAGAGAGCTTTTGTCTCCTGATAGAGATATGTCTTGTTGGCAGAACCACCACCCTTTGTAACCATAAGGAACTTGTACTCCATACCCTCGGTAGCCTCAATGTCAATCTGTGCAGGTAGGTTACACTTTGTGTTAACCTCGTCGTACATGTTGAGTGGAGCGTTCTGGCTGTAACGCAGGTTCTCCTGTGTGTATGTATCGAACACACCGCGTGAGAGAGCCTCTTCGTCGCAGAAGCCTGTCCACACCTGCTGACCCTTCTCGCCATGGATGATTGCTGTACCTGTATCCTGACACAATGGGAGCTGACCCTTGCAGGCAACCTCGGCATTGCGGAGGAATGTGAGTGCTACATATTTGTCGTTGTCGCTCGCCTCGGGGTCGTTCAGTATCTTCGCAACCTGCTCGTTGTGAGCGCGGCGCAACATGAACGATACATCGCGGAAGGCTGTGCGTGACAAGAGTGTCAAAGCCTCGGGAGTAACTTTAAGGATTGGTTTACCCTCAAACTCGCCCACAGAGACACCCTCTTTTGTCAAGAGATAATACTCTGTTGTGTCCTCTCCATGCTGGAACATGTGGGCATACTTGAATTCAGGAATTGCTGCCATAGTTTTCAATGGTTTTTATATTGTTAGTATTGTATTTTCGTTCTCTTTTAAATCAGTTCATTTTTTGCATCCCAGATTGTCATTTTTTCGGGCAGAGCCCTCAACAACACGTCTGAGCATCGCGAAGAATCTACACATACACCAAAATCCTTCACTACGTTCAGGATGACAATGCAATGCGCTTTTTAGCTTTAACCGCACTCGTGCGCTTGAACCCGCTCACACTCGGCATAGCGTCAAGTAAACTTGTGCTCTGCTCTCGCTTACTCGCGGCTTTCAGTTTTCAGTTTCCTCATCGTAGGTCTGATACAAAAAATCATTATACGGATACTTCTGCACATGCAGTTCGCATACCTTCTTGTAGATGATTTCCTTGAGGTTCTCAATATTCTGTTTCTCGCGTGCCGAGATAAACAGGCAGTTGTCGGCAAGCTTGTTCATCCAGGTCTCCTTAAGTTCATCGAGCGTGATGTTCTCCTTTGTCTTTGGAGTGAGGTCGTCCTCCTCTTTCTGAACATATGTGAAGGCATCAATCTTGTTGAAGATTACCATCAATGGCTTGTCGCCGCACTTGAGGTCGGCAAGTGTCTTTTCAACCACCTCAATCTGTTCCTCGAACTCGGGGTGCGACACGTCCACGACATGCAGCAGAAGGTCGGCCTCGCGCACCTCGTCGAGCGTAGACTTGAATGACTCCACAAGGTCGGTAGGCAACTTGCGTATGAAACCTACGGTGTCGGAGAGCAGGAACGGCAGGTTCTCGATGATTACCTTGCGCACGGTAGTATCGAGCGTTGCAAAGAGTTTGTTCTCGGCAAACACCTCGCTCTTGGCAAGCAGGTTCATGAGTGTCGATTTTCCAACGTTGGTGTAACCCACCAATGCTACACGGATGAGACGGCCGCGGTTCTTGCGCTGTATGCTCTTCTGGCGGTCTATCTGCGAGAGCTGCTCTTTCAACAGTGACATGCGGCCAAGGATTATACGGCGGTCCATCTCGAGCTGTGTCTCACCCGGACCACGCAAGCCCACGCTACCGCCCTTGCCGCTACCGCCGCCGGAACCACCACCCTGGCGTTCAAGGTGAGTCCACAGACGCTGCAGACGAGGGAGCATATATTTGTACTGCGCAAGCTCAACCTGCACCTTTGCATGTGCTGTCTGCGCACGCATGGCAAAGATATCGAGAATGAGCGATGTACGGTCGAGAATCTTTATCTTGATTTCCTTTTCAATATTGCGTATCTGCTTTGCCGACAGCTCGTCGTCGAAGATAACTATACCAATCTCATCATCGGTATCCTTGAGCATCTCCACATAATCGGCAATCTCCTTGAGTTTACCTGTACCAACATATGTAACAGGGTGTGGGTGGTCAATGCGCTGTGTAAAGCGTTTCACAACCTCGGCACCGGCTGTCTGCGCAAGGAATTCGAGTTCGTCGAGATACTCGTTTGTCTTGCGCTCGTTCTGCGTAGAGGTAATAAGACCCACCAAAATGGCGGTCTCTTTCTTAGTTGTCGATATAACAAATTCTTTCATCCAAATATATTTTACGCGAATATACGAATAAACGAGCGAGAAATAACAAGTTTACTTGATTATTTTTTAAAGCGAGTGCAGAAGTATATGCACCGTAGGTGAATGATAGGAATATTTTGCAGAAAAATAGTTATCTTTGCATTATAAATATTACAAGAATGAAAAAGATACTGTTCGCTCTGCTGCTGCTTTCCTTGCCTGTCATGACAAAGGCAACCGGACAGATGGCCGAAAGCCTGTTGATAAATGGTAAATATTGGCAACTCTATTACTGCCCGATAGAAACCGACAGGGAGTTGAGTGAAAAAATAGCAAAAGCCATTGAGTCACTTCCCGAAACGATAACCGAGGACAGCATTGAATGGGAAATATCACACAGCAGCGATTTATGGAGAAACTACATTGCAGAATGGGAAATCAAGGAGAACAGATTATATCTGCGTGAAATCGGGGTACAATATTTCCGGGAAACGGAAGATTTTTGCGAATGGAGTTTTTTCGCTTTGGACAAAGAGACGCTCAAGGAAATCTTTGCACCATATTACACTGCAGAGGGTATATGCGCATCGTGGTTCTGCGACACCATGCGAGCAGGCAGAGGCGAAGAGATATTATATGAGCATATGGCCTTTGCAAGGCACAATGAGAATGAATGCCTAATAGTTGTAGACAACGGAATTGTCAAAGAGATAACCCAGTACAACAATTACCACAAAGAGGGAGTAGCGCCGTTTGATGTTTGCAAAGCGCTGGCCGAGAATTTCCCTTGGGAAAAATTCCCCGAATATGAAGAGACACGTTTATTCTTGCGGTTCTGCGACTACATCATTGATGAGAACGGCATACTACAGGATTGCAATGTGCAATGCCTAAGCCCCGATGAGTATGAATCAATGTCCCAGGATTCTCCATTAATAATGGCCGTCAAGGCTGTATTGAAGGATTTGAAGCCCTGGCCGGTATGGTACATTAACGGTAAATTTGAGACAAGATACCTTAATTGGGCTTTCCCCTTAAAGAAAGGAACCAAAGCCCCGGATGACAAATTGGGGAATTTAAAAAAATGGACACATTGAAATGCCTTACATCATCACAGCCCTGTAACACCCGCCGGCAACGGCTTTGACAAGGCCTTTCATCTCCATTTCAAAAAGCAACGGCAGGAGCTTGTTTATTGGCATGTTCAACTGCACAACCATCTGATTTACCTGCAATCCGTCGCTACTTTCGCGCAAGGCTGTCATTACAGCAGTTTCCTCGGGCGAGAGGTCAGGGAACAGTTCGGTCTGTCGCTCTTCGGAGCTCTTTTTTGCGGTTGCAGCCTCCCAGTTCATTGCCTCAACGAAGTCGTATGCGCTTGTTATAAGCGCAGCCCTGTTACGGCTCACGAGTTCGTTGCAACCCTGTGAATATTGGTCGTTTACACGGCCGGGGAAGGCAAAGCAGTCACGGTCGTAACCCAATGCCAACGAGGCAGTGACAAGCGAGCCGCCCTTTGATGCCGATTCCACAACAACCGTGGCATCGGCCATACCGGCAACGATTCTGTTGCGCTGCAAAAAATTTGATGGGAATGGTTCCATTCCGCTCATAAACTCGGTTAGAAGGCCGCCATTTTCGAGCATCTGCTTTGCCGTGGCGCGGTGGGCACCGGGGTATATGCGGTCGAGACCATGAGCCAACACACCAATGGTTGGCAGGCCGGCTTTCAGCGCCGCGCGATGAGCGCAAACATCGATACCGTATGCAAGTCCGCTGACAATTAGTGTTCCGGGGGCGAAGCGTGCCAGGTCGGCAACGAAATTCTCGCACAATGCCTTGCCATACTCACTTGCATGGCGTGTACCCACAATGGAGACAATGCGACGGGCATTCAGGTCGGCATTACCGAGCGAGTGCAACACCAGGGGAGCGTCGGCACACTCGGCAAGACGGCATGGATAGGCCTCGTCGCCATAACAGATGAGCTTAATGCCTTTTGACTCAATGAACTCCATCTCCTTCTCGGCATGCTCCACAAGCGAGCGGTCGCAGAGCAACTGACGCAGACGGGGCGAGGCCTCGGGCACAATATCACCAATGTTATCGCCATTCTCAAGCAGCTCCTTCGCACTGCCTACGGTTTCGATGAGTTCCCTTATAAGAGCAAGTTGCGGTACCTGCACCCTTGAGAGTGCAAGCATCGCAACCTGTTCGTTAAGTATATTTGCAACCACAGCTGTTATTTCAAGATATCGCAGAAGGTAGCGTCCTTCACATACTTGGCGAACTCCAAGTCGCCCATAGCCTTCTTTGCCAATGACGGGTCAAGCTCGACAGCCTTCTTCAAGCCATCATAGACAAAGCCTACGTTTGATGTACGCGCACCAAGGAGAGCCTTGATGTAGTAGGTCATTGCATCGGGAGCCTCCATTGCCTCGAGAGTCTCACGTGCTGCAACATAGTTCTTGTTGAGAACCTGAGCAAGCAAAGCGCTGTTGGTGTTCTTGCCCTTGAGCAGTGCTGCTGCACGGCCATACTCGCCCTGTGCGATGTAGAGGTTACCGAGAGCCTCGTCACCGGCCTTTGCATCGGCGCCCTTTGTCATGTAGCCCTCGGCCTCGGCAACATTACCCTGGAGCAACTCCAGATAACCAAGGTTAACCATCACCTCGGGAGCGCTCTTTGCCACGCTCTCGGCCTTTGCAAAGTAGCTTGCAGCTGCGCTGTAGTCGCCATTGTTGTAAGCCATCACGCCAAGGTTGTTGTATGCACGGTAGTCATTGGGATAGAGCTTGATTGCGGTATTGAAGATATCTGTCTGCTCGGCCTCGTTCTCGGTAAGGATTGCCGAATAGAGAATCTCCTCGAGTGAGAGCTCCGAAGGGTCGGCAGCATACTGAGCCTTAATCTGGTCGTCGGAACGGCCGATAATCTGGTAGTTCAATGTAACACGTGCACGGCGCAGTTTTGGCAGAATCTCATCGGCAAGCTCGGCATATACCGAAGAGATGTTCTTTATCTGCTGCTCACGCTCCTCGGGGTCGTTGTACATTGAGAGCAGACGGAGGATAAGTTTCTTGTCGGGGAGGTTGGACTTTGAAACAAGTTCCTTGAAGCCTTCCCAGTCCTCGGCTGTGTACTCACTGTCGACATAGCCGTCGAGCTTTGCCTTCTTGAGTTCCTTCTTCATCTGCTTTGCAGTGTTCATCTCGCGCACAACGGCAATACCATCGTTGAGCATTACACCACCATCGGGCGATGCGTATGCAGAAACCTTGATTTCATCGAGCACCTTGTTCTCGTAGTCGGTTGCAACATCCTTGAGCGCAGCGCGGAACTCCTCCATCTCGGTGCTGTTGAGTTCCGAAGCACGGAGATTAGCCTGCTGTATAAGGAACATGATGTTTGCCTCCTTGGCCTGCTTGATGACACGCTGGAAAGCATCCTCGCCCACTGCAATGTTTGCTGTAGCCGCAGTTTGGCGATAGAGTTGTGATGTAGCGATGCAACCGTCGGCAACCTTCACCTCGGGAATATTCTTTGTCTTCTTGCCCTTGTTGATGACAAAACGCAGATAGAGCTCGGCATCCTCCATTGCTGGAATATAATCGTACTGCACCTTCATCTTGAAGCTGCCGCCATTGTCGTAGGAGATGGCACGGTCATTGCCACGCACCTTCTCGCCCTGGAATGTAACAGGCTCAGACATAGCCTCGCCACCCTCGTACTTGAGCACTGGAGTGATTGTCAGCACAGACTTCTTATTAAAGAACTTGGCGGGGAAGCGACCGTCGATGGTAGCAGGGATTTCACTGCCTACAACCTCCAGCACACCGGGAGTTACGGTAAAGAACTCCGACTTCATACTCTTCATCTTTGAGCTGCATGAGCTCAACATAACAGCTGCCATAACAAGCAGCAAAGAAATTTTTTTCAACATCAAAATATAATTTATTGTTTCGTTTTGTCGTAGTCCGCGCGTGCGCGGCCATAATGTCTGCAAAGTTAACGCTACAAATCCAATTATCAAAAAAAAGAGCGGCACACAAAGCTCCTATTTTACATTTTTTGTGTTTTGCGGTTACGTGGATGGTGGAGGACTATCTCCTCGCGCAAGCGGGTACTGTCGATGTGGGCATAGATTTCGGTGGTGGAGATGCTCTCGTGTCCAAGCATAACCTGAATGACGCGCAGGTTGGCACCACCCTCGAGCAAATGAGTGGCAAAGGAGTGGCGGAAGGTGTGCGGGCTCACTGTTTTTTTTATTCCCACCCGCTCCACAAGTTCTTTTATGTGGTGGAACACCGTTATGCGCGAGAGCGGTTTCTTCAAACGTTCGCTGATGAAGACATAATCCTCGTAACCCGGCTTTATGGGGATTCTGCTGCGGTCAACGAAATAGGCCTCAAGTTCGGCAATGGCACGCGATGAGATGGGAACAAGACGTTGCTTGCCTCCCTTGCCCGTGACACGTATGAACTGTTCCTTGAGATAGAGGTCGGACATTCGCAAAGAGCAGAGTTCCGACACGCGAAGACCACAGCTGTAGAGCACCTCTATGATTGCTCTGTTCCTTTGCCCCTCGCACGTGGCAAGGTCTATTGCGTTTATTACGTCGTCAATCTCCTGCAGCGTAAGCACGTCGGGCAGGCGCATACCTATTTTTGGCGAGCGCAGCTGCGCTGTAGGGTCACTGCCGATATAGCCGTCCAGTTTAAGAAAACCATAGAATGAGCGCAGCGACGATATTATGCGTGCCTGCGAGCGTGCATTCACACCCACATCGGCCATCGCAGAGAGGAACTCGCGCAAATCGTCGAGCGTAACGGCGAGCAGGCAGTCGGCATTTCCAAAGAATGACAGCAGCTTATTGACATCGCCGATGTAGGCCTCGACGGTGTTGGGCTGCAGCGACTTCTCAAGCTGCAGATATATGCGGTAACGCATCAATGGCGATTGGGTATTCCTGTTCATTGGCGGCAATGGTTTCCACGGGCGAAGGTACAAAAAAAAGGTCTCGGTATTGACTTTGCATAATGAAATAATTATCTTTATGGCAAGAAAAAGAAAAGAGTCATGAAAAGTAGCTCGACAAAGAGGCTATAAGAGCCATCAGGAAGATGCCTAAATGGAAGCCCGGCATGCATGAAGGCAAGAATGTGAATGTAGAGTCCGCTTTGCCCATAAGTTTCAAATTAAGGTAACGATTAAACAGGGATTTACGTCATTTGTTGCAATCTTTGAGGTAAATCTCCAAGATACTTTCGTTCGTTTTGAAAAATATTGAAGTAAACTTCATATTTCTCACTAGTTTGTATCTTTGAGGTAGCCCTCCAAGATACTTTCGTTCGTTTTGAAAAATATTGAAGTAAACTTCATATTTCTCACTCACTTATTCGTATCTTTGTTGTATCTTCGCAGTTTGAAACAAGAACTGAACGCAAAATGAGCCTCACTACACCACTCGACCAGTACATTGCCGACCACAGCAGCCCCGAAGGCGACTACCTCTACAGGCTGTTCCGCGCCACTCATGTCGAGATTCTGGCACCGCAGATGGCATCGGGCCACATACAGGGGCGCCTGCTCAAATTCCTTGTAAAGATGATTCGTCCACGCAGGATACTGGAGATTGGCACGTTCACCGGCTATTCGGGACTATGCATGGCCGAGGGACTTGACGAGGGGGGCAAGCTCTACACCTTTGAGGTTGAGGATGAACTGGAGGATTTCACACGCCGCTGGATTGACGGTTCGCCCTATGCCGACAAGATTGAGTTCATCATCGGCAATGCACTTGAGATTGTGCCCACATTGGGCGAGAAGTTCGACCTGGTGTTCATGGACGGCAACAAGCGCGAGTACATAAAGTACTACGAGATGGCCATGGAGTACCTCAACGATGGCGGTTGGATTCTTGCCGACAACACCCTGTGGGACGGGCACGTGATTGACCCTACAAGACAGGATGCACAGACAAACGGTGTGAGGGCATTCAATGACCTGATACGCAATGACGAGCGTGTTGAAGTGGTTATTCTGCCATTGCGCGACGGACTTACGATAATAAGAAAAAAATAAAAGACATATGGACAGTACAAGACAAAACAAGATTTCACGCCTTATCCAGAAGGAGTTGAGCGAGATACTGCTCAGATTGCAGAAAGAGTCACGCGGTATCATGGTATCGGTGAGCGCAGTGCGCGTGAGCCCAGACCTTGGCATTGCAAAGGCCTATTTGAGCGTGTTCCCATCGGAGAAGGGCAACGAGGTTGTAGAGCACCTCAACACAAACATCAAGGCCATCCGCTTCGAACTGGGCAACAAGGTGCGTCACCAGTTGCGCATCATCCCCGAGATTAAGTTCTACATCGACGACTCGCTCGATTACATTGAGAACATCGACAGGCTGTTGAGAGATTAACAGCACACACCTGTCGCTCACCCATGGCGGGACAAGACAACAATGCCGATATTTCACAGACCCATGAACCTGTCGCTATACATTGCAGGCCGCTATCTCTTTTCAAAGAAGAGCCACCAGGTGATAAACATCATCTCGGGAGTGGCCATTGCCGGCATAGCCCTTGCCACAGCGGCAATGGTATGTGTATTGTCGGTCTTCAACGGTTTCCAGGGCATTGTTGCAAAGCAATTCTCGGCCTTCGATGCCGACATAAGGATAACAGCTGCAAGCGGAAAGGTGATAACAACCGACGCGCAGGAGATTGCCTCCCTGGCACAGCTGCCACAGATTGAGGCACAATCGTTTTCCGTTGAAGGAAAGGCCATGGCCGGCATAGACAACAGCCAGGCGATGGTAACCATAAAAGGAGTGGATGAAAACTTTGCTTCACTAACCGATATACGCAAAACTCTGTATGGCCCGGGGGAATTCATACTGAACGACGGAGTGAATGACTATGCCGTGCTTGGCGGCGGCCTTACCGGAATTCTTGACTGCGGTGTGATGTTCACTGCGCCGCTCAACATCTACGTACCTAACACACAGGGTAACTTGAACCTCACTATCCCGGCAAGGAACTTCAAGAAAGGCGAGTTGTTTTCATCGGGATTGGTGTTCGTGCTTAACCAGCCCGAGTATGACAATGCATACATCATCACATCGGACAAGTTCGCACGCGACATATTCGGCCGCGAGGCCAACGAGGCAACATCGATGGAACTGAAGCTGAAGAGCGAGGCCAATGTGGCAAAGACAAAGAGGGAGATTGAGAAGCTCCTTGGCAGCGGCTACGTTGTGCAGGACCGCTATGAGCAGCAGGAGAGCGTGTACAAGGTTATGCAGATTGAGAAGATGATTTCCTACATTTTCCTCACCTTCATATTGATGGTGGCCTGTTTCAATATCATCGGTTCACTGGCCATGCTCATCATTGAAAAGCGCGAGAACATGAAAACCCTGCGCAGCATGGGAGCCGAGAACAAGACAATTGCGAACATTTTTGTCTTTGAAGGAGCCATAATATCGGCATTCGGTGCACTTATAGGTATTGTGACAGGAGTTACACTGAGCCTTGCACAGCAGCACTTCGGGCTCATTTCATTGGGAGACGGAGCTATGATTGTGGACAGCTACCCGGTTGTCATTATCCCGAGCGACGTTGCAATGACATTCTTTACGGTGATTGCAGTAGGATTCCTTACCGTGTGGCTGCCGGTGAAGGCACTTACAAGAAAGTATGTCTGATTTCTATTTAAGAGACTATTATCCCACGCACCTTGTCATACTGAGCAAAGCGAAGTATCTCTTTAAAAAATAACGTGAGTTTCTTCACATTCTGCAAGTTCGCCATACTCATAGCGGACCGAATTCAATATTTTGGTTTGGCGGAATGACGACTCTCGCGGTTTATGTCGTGTTTACCTTATTCAGACAAGCACCACATTCTTCACCTCAACAGGATAGTTGAGGAAAAGCGATGCCTGGTCGCCGAACTTGCCGCCGGCCTCGGTGGTACAAAACTGCGTTGTACCACCCTTTGTGCAGAGCGCATCCATCTCGGGGTGACGGCACAGATAGTCTTTCAACGAAGCCGCCACGGCAGCGCCCTGCGTGACAAGTGTAATGCCCTCGGGGGTGTACTTCCTTATCTTCTCCAAAAGAATGGGATAGTGTGTGCAACCCAGTATTATTGTATCAATCTCCGGGTCGCGCGAAAGGAGATTGTCTATATGGCGCTTTACAAAATAGTCGGCGCCGTCAACCGCAAACTCATTGGTCTCCACAAGGGGCACCCACATTGGGCAGGCCTCGCCTGTAACCTCAATTTCGGGAAACAGTTTACGTATTTCAAGCGGATACGAGAGCGACTTTATTGTGCCCTCCGTGGCCAGTACGCCAATATGGCGGCTCCTGGTAATATCGCCCACACACTCCACCGTGGGACGTATTATGCCAAGCACACGGCGGTTGGGGTCGCACAAAGGGATATCGACCTGCTGTATTGTGCGCAGAGCCTTGGCCGATGCTGTGTTGCAGGCAAGAATCACCAATTGGCAACCTTGGCGGAAGAGATACTCCACTGCCTGGCGGGTAAATTCGTACACCACGTCGAAAGAGCGTGTACCATAGGGGGTACGTGCATTGTCGCCCAAGTAGATATAATCATACTGTGGCAGCTGTTTCTTGATTTCGTCATAGATTGTGAGACCGCCATAACCCGAGTCGAACACTCCAATGGGGCCGGCCTCCTTTGAAAGTTGCACGAATTTATCCATAATATTACTGTTTTATCAATTCATGGCACCGTTTTCAACAGTGACATCCTCAACTACCTCTACACTCCCAGTTTCCTTCACATTCCCCGCCTCATCGGTCACAACGGCCCCGTCAACAACATCTTCTGTGGTTGCAGCCTCAGTTTCAGGAATAAGAATGGTTTCTTCGACACTCTTTACAGCATCACTGCCTATCACCGGCTCTGCATCCTTGTTGAAGAATTTAAGACACTCGTCATAACCGTCGAGTGCAGTCACAGGCTTCTCAGGGTTCAGTGCTGCATCGAGCAGCATTCTGGTGATATCGACCGCCTTGTTGGGATTGATGTATGAATAGGCAACAACGTCCACATCTATTGCATAGTCAATGTTGCATGCCACGCACACCTTCTCAAGAGCAACGGCCAGAATCTCACGCGATGGCGCAAATAGCGAGTCCTTGGCCTGTACAAGCCATGCCTTCAGTTCCTTGCGGAAAGCAATGCTGTTGTCGACAAGGCGCTGCAATTCGTTCTGTCTCTTACGCAGAATTGGCTCAGGGAAATCGCGATAACCGTCAAGGAATGCCACATACTTGCGTGTGAGTTCACGCTCGTTATGTTCAATCTCTTTCTCGCATCGGCTGCAAAGGCTCTCATATTCGGCCGCAGCCTGCCCATAGGTAGGCAATGCTTTCAATACATTACTGTTACTATAGTACCCGAACTGCGCTTTTGCAAACACGGCAAAAGAGACAAAGAACAGGAAGAAAAGGATTTTACGCATTTCTGTCATCTATTTTAGTGAACGTTATACCATATTTACAGGGAACAACCCCCTGAAAAAGGGAGTTGTCCTGTGTATAAAGAGTTGGAATTATTACTTTGCAGGCGCTGCAGGTGTTGCAGGAACTGCATTTGCAGGGATGCCGAGCTTTGCTCTTACCTTTGTATTCACATCCTCGCAGATTGTTGTGTTGATGAAAGGTATGCCACCGGCAACATCAAAGACACATACATATGAGCCCTCTTTGCCAACAGCCTCAAGAGCACCCTGCAACTTCTTCTGAATCTCTACCATCTTCTCCTGCTCGGCAGTCTGAAGGTTCATCTGAATCTCCTGAGCATACTCCTGCAAGCGCTGCTGCATCTGCATAAGCTCCTCATAACGACGCTTGAGGATATTCTCGGGAACAGAATCCTGCTGCATCTTCTCAAACTCGGTACCCTTCTTCTCAAGCTCGGTACGCATGCTGTTGAACTCGTCGGTGTACATCTTCTCAAGAGCCTGTACATCCTTCAAAGCCTTTGCATACTCAGGCATAACCTGAATAATCTCGGCAGAATTCACATAACCGAACTTCTGCGCCAAAAGGCTCATTGGAGCCAACATCAACATCAAAATCAAAAACTTTTTCATTTCCTTTATATTTAAATTAAACAATTTCACTTTCTTATTTGACCGACAAAACGTCAATTTGTTAAATTTACAAATGTTAATTATTCTGAATATCCAAGTTTTACAAGCACTTCGCTGCTTATGTCGATTGACGGCGATGCATATATGAGACTTGTTGCCGATGACTTGTCGAACACCATTGTGTACTTCTTGAGGTCGCAAATATCCTTTATGGCATTGTACACCTCTTCCTGTATCGGAGCCATGAGGCTTTCGCGTTTCTTATACAGTTCGCCCGAAGGGCCGAAATAGTGGCGTTTGAGTTCACTTGCCTCTTTCTCCTTGGCAAGAATCGCCTCCTCGCGTTCTGTGCGCTGTGCATCGGAGAGGAAAGCCGACTCGCTCTGGTACTTCTTGTAAAGGGTCTCGGCCTCTGCAACAAGCTCCTCTATCTCGCCCTGCCAACGCTTTGACTGCTGGTTGAGCTGTTCGCTGGCGCGCTCATAGGCCGGAATGTTCTTGAGGATATACTCCATATCCACCGTAACATACTTCTGCGCCTGCGCTCCAGCAAAGGCAAGCATGCATGCAACCGCTGTTAAGAATAGTTTCTTCATAGTTGTCCGTTTTTATCGTTAGAATTCCTGTCCCAAAATAAAGTGGAAATGGCTGCCGCCCCATTGTGACGAGCCGAATACCTTGTCGAAGCCGTAAGCCCAGTCGATACCTATGAGACCTATCATCTGCAGGAAGACGCGTACACCCACACCGGCACTGCGCTTCAGGTCGAAGAGGTTGAACTTGCTTGCATCGGTCCATGCATTACCGGCCTCAAGGAATGCCAGACCATAGATGCTTGTAGAGTTCTGCAACATGAACGGGAAGCGGAGCTCAAGGCCAAGACGTGTGTAGGCATAACCCTCGTAACCGTATGGGGTGAAGCTGCCGTTCTCGTAACCGCGCAGCGCAACCATATCCGTAGCGTAGTTGTATGAATATCCACTCATACCGTCACCGCCCACATAGAATGTCTCGAACGGTGATTTCTTGTTCTTGTCATAACTGCCGAGGATACCGAAATCGGCACGTGTCATGAGCACAAGGTTATACTTGCCCGGAGTGAGCGAGGTATAGGTCTTGCTGCGGAACTTTATCTTGTAATACTCAATCCACTTGTGCTTGTCGCGCAATTCATCCTTGTACTTCGGCGAGTTGACATTCTTTGCAAGATTTGCATAGTCCTTTCCATCCCAGGCCGAGTATGGCGGTGTAGCCGAGGCCACCAGAGAGAACTCCGAGCCCTGGCGGGGGAAGTAGGGGTGGTCGACTGTGCTGCGGCCAAGCGACAGCTGCACATTGAGGTTGTTGCATACACCGTCGGTTATGAGGAAGTACTGCCAGTTCTTGAGGTCATACACCTGATAGTTGAGCTCGGCCGAAAGGGTAAAGTTGTCGTCGGGCCAGTTCAGGCGGCGTCCCCAACCCAATGAAGCACCATACATCCTGATGTACTTGTCGGGGTCATAGTATGACGATACATTGTTGTATCCATAACCGTCATAGTTTCCATAACCGTAGAGATAGTTATAGTAGTTATTGTAGTATGCCGAATTGTAGTAGCTGTCGGCAACGTCTGTCTGCATTGAGAAGAATGCCGAGAAGGAGAGTGAATTGGGGCGCTTACGACCGAACCATGGGTCGAAGAAGTTGATGCTGTACGACTGGTAGTAACGGCCGTTGGTCTGTGCGCTGATTGCAAATGTCTGGCCATCGCCCTGAGGGATGATACCACGGCGCACACCATCCCTCTTGAAGAGATTGCGCATTGAGAAATTGGTGAATTTCAACGACAGCTTGCCAATGATACCGGTCTGTCCCCATCCGGCCGAAAGCTCAATCTGGTCACTGCTCTTGGGCTCAAGTTTCCAGTGCATGTCCACGGTACCGTTTTCGGGGTTAGGTGCTGCTCCCGGGTCAATCTTCTCGGGGTCGAAGTGTCCCATGTTGGCAATGTTACGCCATGAGCGCTCAAGCGCGTTCATTGAGAATAGGCTGCCGGGCAAGGTGTATAGCTCGCGGCGCACCACCTCCTCGTACACACGGTCGTTACCGCTGATGGTAACACGGTCAATGGTAGCCTGCACACCCTCTACCATACGTATCTCAATATCCACAGAGTCATTCTCAATCTTCGCCTCCACGGGCAGGGCATTGAAGAACACATAACCATCATTATAATATACATTCTTCACGGCATCTTCATCCACCAGAAGACGGTTCTCAAGCTCGTTCTGGTCATATATGTCACCGGCCTTCATGCGCAGCACGTGGTCGAGGTAAGCTGTTGAGTAGACACTGTTACCCACCCATTTGATGTCGCGTATGTGGTACTGGTTACCCTCCTCTACACTTATATATATATCGACGCTCTTGTCGTCGTGCTGCACAACGCTGTCCTTTACAATACGTGCATCGCGGTAGCCGTTCTCGTAGTAGCGCTCAAGAATCTTCTCTTTGTCCTCGGCATAGAGCTCCTCGGTGAACTTCTTTGGCCTGAAGATTGTATATATAAGGTTGTCCCAACGGGTCTTTTCACGTGTCTTCTTCATCGCATATCTCACCTTCTTGTCGGTGAGGGCATTTGTACCTTCTATATATATGCGGTTAATCTTCACTTTCTCGTTCTTGGCAATCTGCACGTCCACAATCACACGGTTATCCTCGGTGACATCGGGACGCTGCACAAAGTTGACCTCGGCATTCTTGTAGCCCTTGTCATCGTAGTAGTTCCTGATGACCTTCTCGGCACGTGAGATAATGTCAGGGGTTATGTGACCGCCCGGGTGGATACCAAGCTTTGGTTCCAGCTCCTCACGCTCACCCTTCTTTATACCCATGATGTTCAGCTGCGACACGCGGGGACGCTGTCTCAGTGCAATTCCCAAATAGATGTAATTGCCCTTTATACTGTCGGCGGTGATGCACACATCCTCGAAAAGGCCGTGACGCCAATAGCGCTTGATGGCATTGGTAACCTCATCACCGGGAACGGATATCACATCACCAATGGAGAGGCCCGAGATACCTATAACCACCGATGGTTCAAGGTTGTCGGTACCCGTAAGGTTAATGCCACCGATGGTGTATTTGTGGGCTGCACCGGTATATAGTATTGTCGGCTTTACAATAACATCCTGCGCCGACAATGTAACACACAGCATTGCCAGCACAGCGAAAAGAGTCGTTTTAATAAACGGAAAAAATCTCATCCTATAGTGTATTTTCATCATTTGTCACTTGTTCGCCTGTCAGGCCATAGCGGCGCTGGCGGCTCTGGTATTCATATATAGCCTTGTAAAGTTCTTCCTTGTTGAAATCGGGCCAAAGAACCTCGGTGAAGTAGAACTCGGCATATGCAAGCTGCCACAGCAGGAAGTTGCTCAGACGCTGCTCCTTGCCGGTGCGTATGAGCAAATCGGGGTCGGGCATGAATGATGTTGCCAGGGCTGCATCAATAGTCTCATCGGTTATCTCGCCGGGTTGCATGCTGCCATCCTTGACCTTTGTCGCTATACTGCGCACAGCCTCGGTAAGTTCCCATTTGGACGAGTAGCTCAATGCCAGCACCAATGTCATTGCATCGTTCTTGGCAGTGCGCTCCATGCAGCCGTTAAGGCGCTCACGCACATTGTCGGGCAACTTGCTCATGTCACCAATCACACGGAAAGCCACATTGTGCTTTACAAAAAGCTCCTCCTCTACCGACTCGAAGAGCAGCACCATCAGTGCAGCCACCTCGGCCACCGGACGCTTCCAGTTCTCGGTTGAGAATGTATATAGTGTCAGATACTTCACACCTACCTTAAGCGCATCCTCCACCAATTGGCGAACCGCCACAGCACCCGCCTGGTGCCCCTCCTGGCGCTCCTTGCCACGCAACTGAGCCCAACGGCCGTTACCGTCCATAATGATGGCAATGTGCCGGGGGACTCTCTCCCTGTCTATCATTTCAATATAGTTCATAGCTATATCAGTTATTACATTTTCTATATTTTGGCGACAAATCGTATGTCAGGAACACCGACATGAACGAATAGCCATCCTTGTTTTTCATAAGTCCGCTGTTTATGCCGTAAGGGTCATCCAGCACCGCACCCTCCCCGTTCACCACATCCAGATTATCGCTGAATGTAAAGCGATAGGAGAGCTCGCAACCAAAGTTGAGGCGCGGAGCCACCTTCCACTTCAAGCCTATTCCCACCGGCACGTTGGGGGTAAACAGATGCATTGCAGGTGCAGGAGCATATGTAAGCCCCAAGCCTACAAGAAAATAGGGCGCCACCCTACGCGACTGTTTGTAGCCCGTACCGTCGCCATAGGCAAGGAAATGGCACTCATACTGCGCTCCAAGCTCATACAGCATGCGGGCAAAGCCGGCATCGCCGCCGGGAAAGGCGTTGTCACCACCCACCGTGGTACCCGATATGCGCGCAACTGCAAAGTCGGCCTTTACCGCCATACGGGGGTTTATATTGTAGCGGAAGAGCACGCCGCCCATCATGCCAAAATTGTTGAGCGGTGAGGTGTAGTTGGCATCGCCGTAATAGCTGCCGGCACCCGCCATTACACCGACTTCGTATCGGTATTCAAGCCCGTCGGCACGCACAACAGCAGCAAAGCACAACATCATTGTACCAAGCAACACCCTACGCAGCGACACAGCCATTCCCATAATTATCTCCCCTTAAAGCCCAAACGGTTAATCATTCCTCTCCACACGGCAGCCTTGTCACCCGCACATACAATCCAGATTCTGTTGTCCGAATCTACCGTTGCGGCAAACTGCGCTTCATTACCCTGCAAGCCTGCAGGCATGCGCTGATAGAAACCCGCAGGAACTTTCCATGTAATTCCATTGTCACGCGAAATGTAGAACGATGCAAAGGCTTTTACTGCTTTACCCCCGGCCATTCCCGCGCCACCGAAAGCATACAGGAAATTGTCATACTCAAGCACAGTAAGACCTTTCAATGTGGGGCATGAGTAAGGATTGCCCTCATTGTCATATCTTGACCATACGTTCTCGGTCGACAGCCTGCTCCACACAACAGCATCACCGTCCATAGCCTCATCGGTGTAACCCACCAGCATATATCGTACAATGCCACTGTGGTGTTTCAACACATGGGATGAGGCAGAGACACCGTAAACCGGGAATCCCTCGGGAAGTGCACCCGCACTCTCGTAGTTGATACCGTCAGTGGTTGTCAACAGTTCAGAGGTTGTTGCCACCCACATCTTGCCATCGGCATCCGAAGCACCGACTATTGCCACTGCGCCGTTGCAAGCATAGCACAATGTCCAGTCAATGGCATTCGCCGAAGTGTAGATGCCATCGGCAGCCACAAGATAGAGCGCACCGTTAAAAAGTTGGATAGTAGAGAGATGGGCTGTTGCAGGAAGACCTTCCAACGCAACCATACTCCATGACGGCACATCTGTCAAGGGCGACGAAGCGAGCACCTGCTCACCGTTTTTCTCACCGAACAGACACATCTCGCCGTTGTACTCTATTGCACGCTGTGGCAGGAGACCATCAACAGGGGCATATTCGTTCCACACCATCAATTCGGGCTCAACCTGATGTACGTTTACCGAGATGGTGTAGTCCTTGTGATACTGCGCATCGAGCGAGGTTATACGGAATCTGCGCGGAGTTGTAAAATCGATTGAATCGGTCGAGAGGAATGTCTCGAAAATGCCGGTGCTGTCATTCATAATCTGTGCATAGCCCGACAGGCCCATATTCACCACAACTTTATCCACCTTTGTGGCAAAGGGCAGCGAATCGGCATTGTAGACCAGACCGGCAGCCTGGTCAATGGAGAACGGCAATGATTTGCCGGTGATTGTCCTTGTCTCGAAGGTATCCATACCCTCGGCAGTGAATGCAGGATATCGTGATTTAAGGTCACCAATGCTGAAAGACTTAAGTATCGCATAGGGTGACAAAACCTCATCGTCGGAATTCCTCATACAGGAGGTTGCCACCAGCATCAACATAGACAGACATATCGCTAAACTTTTTTTCATACAAATTGTGCACTTTACGTTCAATTTGCAAAAATAGCAACATTTTTTGGTTTATGCGATATTTAGAGCCCTATTTATAATATTTTAAAATTATTAAGGAGTTTTTAGTCTATTGAACCGGTGGACACGGTTGCCCGCAACACGTTCCTCGGCATATGGCAAAAGCGGGGCGAGCGATGGTGCCACCACCCCACAGCAAAGTTCAAGAGTAGGATTTATCTCAACACGGGCCTCATCCCAAAGCGAAGCATTGATGAATGACTGCAAAAGAGTGGCCCCGCCCTCCACAAGCAGACTGCCGACCTTGCGTGTGTTCAGGTGAGAGAGTATCTGCGGCAGGAGCGGTTCATCGAAATCGAGCACAACCTGTTCAACATTTTTACCAAATTTACCGGTCATCTCAAATGCAGTGTAAACAACTGTAGACAGCGTACCGTCGAAAATCTTCAAATCGGCAGACAGCGTCCCCTTCTTGTCTATCACCAGGCGCAATGGCGAACGCCCTGCCCAGTGGCGTATGTCGAGCGAGGGGTTGTCGAGCAACGCGGTGTGACGACCAACAAGTATTGCGTCACTCTGCGCACGCAGCCGGTGCACTGCCACCTGCGACACCGGCGAGGATATCTTCACAGCCTGCCCTCCCTCGCGCAACAAGTCAATAAAGCCGTCGGCGCTTTGCGCCCACTTCAATGTCACATATGGGCGTTTATGCAGCTGCGATGTAAAAAAAGCCCGATTTAATCGGAGACATTCCTCCTCAAGCACCCCCACAGTAACATCTATTCCTGCTGCTCGCATGCGCTCTATTCCCGCTCCGTCCACTTGTGGGTTAGGGTCGGCCGAGCCTATGACAACACGCGGAATCCCGCGCGCGATTATCATATCGCAGCATGGAGGTGTCTTGCCATAATGGGAACAAGGTTCAAGACTCACATACATTGTAGAACGTGAAAGCAAAGGTTTGTCGGCTTCGGCCACCGAATTGACAGCATTGACCTCGGCATGCGGCTCGCCCGCACGTATGTGATACCCCTCACCAATTATGCGGCCATCGCACACAATAACAGCGCCCACCATGGGGTTGGGCGAAGTGCTTCCCGCACCACACCTTGCAAGCTGCAGACAGCGCTGCATATAGAATTCGTCAATACTCCTCATTTGTAAGCTATTTTTACCTTGAAAGGTCACTATTGTATTTCAATCCTTTCACCAAGGAATTTGGGTTTCTTGCCAACAATCATATCTACAAACATCTTTGTGCGCGCAAGCGCCTCGCGCCCCACACCAAAGAAAAGATATGTCCTGGAATGTTTAATGTCCTTGGCATCAAAGCCGACCGCATTGACACCATACCACGATGCAAGGCACACAGCCCTGGCATTATGGAACCCTTGCGACACAACAGTCATGTTCTCTTGCCCAAAGACCTCCTTGCACCTTACTACAGAGTCCAAAGTTCTGAAACCTGCGTAGTCCAAAACTATGTCCGATTCGGGGATTCCATGCTCCATCAACGCATCCTTCATATATTGGGGCTCATCGTAGTATTTGGTCGAATTGTCGCCACTCAACAGAAACTTCGACACCTTCCCGGCCTTGTATAGCTCCACGCACGCCTCTATCCTATATTTGAAATAGTAGTTGGGGCGCCCGCTTGGTGTGAGCGGATTGGTTCCAAGAACCAGGGCAACCCGGTTATACGGAACATCGGCAACATCGCTGTAGCGTTTATTGCGGCTCTTGCATTCAACAACCCAATAGGAGACTGCAACAACCAGAAATGCAATCAAGAACAGAGCCATTAAAACAAGCACAAACATCATAGTTTTTCTAAGAAATTGTTTTTTCATTGCAAAAATAAGCGGTTAGAGGACAAATACAACCATGAATAGCGGTTATTTCTATTTCATTCAGCACATTTCAATGTCACGACAACAATCTCGCTCGGAACACAGAAACGCACCTTGCGCCTTGACGTGCCCACTCCATTAGTTGTTATTATTGTGGTGCCGTTTGTGGTCCTGTTCCTGCCACGCAGGAAGCGCCTGCCGTAGCACGTGTTCTTCACCGGCGTATAAAGCCCGAACAGCGACACCTGGCCGCCGTGGGTGTGTCCGGCAAAAGCCAGATCGGCGGTTATTGAATGGCGTTCTACAAAATCGGGGGTATGACTGAGGAATATCAGGAAATCGGAGTCATCCAACTGCTCCACATACTGCGCGAAAAGCGTATCATTTGCAAAACTGTCATACACACCGGCAACTGTGTATCTGCCTCCAATATCAAGAAACTCCGTACGCCAGGCCACTCCATCAAGCAGATAAATGCCATATTTATCCATAGCCTGCCTTATAAGTTCCTCGTTGCGTTTATCATGATTGCCGAGAACCGCAAATGTATTCCAACGGGGCATTGCTGCCGACAGTGATTCGAAAAGCACATCAATAGAGTCGCTATCGGTCACATAGTCTCCACCAAGGAGCAGAATATCAGGCGACTCTTTCTGCAGACGGTGTACAAGTTTTCCCAAACGCTTATTGTTAAAAAGACTCGGATAGTGCAAATCGGATATAAATGCAATCTTATACTCATCAAGTTCCTTGGGCACAGATTCCTCGGCAAATGTATAGCGCTTCACGCGCCCCACGCCGTTGGGTGACAGCGTGGCACAAGACGAAATCAGCAGCAATGCTGCTGCCAATATCACGAATTGCCTTAGAAAAACGGTTATTCTCATTTGCTTATAAGCACTGTTGCATAGGCCGTAATACCCTCTTTGCGCCCCTCGAAGCCAAGTTTCTCGGTTGTCGTAGCCTTCACCGACACACAATCCACGTCAATACCAAGCACATCGGCCATAGTCTGTTGCATTGCCGGGATATGAGGATTCAGTTTAGGAGCCTGCGCGGCAACGGTGGAATCAATGTTGGCTATGGTGTAGCCCTTCTCCTTCAACAGCTCGGCCGTGCGGCGCAGGAGTATCTTGCTGTCGATATTCAGGAACTCATCGGAATTGTCGGGGAACTGATAGCCGATATCGCGCAGATTGGCCGCGCCCAACAGCGCATCGCATATGGCATGGATGAGCACGTCGGCATCGGAATGCCCCGCCAGGCCAAACTCATAGGGAATCTTCACACCGCCAATCCAAAGGTCGCGATTCTCAACAAACTTATGTACATCAATACCAAAACCTACACGTATCATAGCATAACAGTTTTTAATAACGACGGAACAAATCCTTCAGACCATCCATATCGAACGAGAGCGAGAAGCGCAAAGTCTGGTCAAGCGGGTTGCTCTGCGCTGTTGAAATGAGGTAAGCAGCGTCGAGCGAGAAGACACTCATGCGGAATCCCGCACCCAAAGTGAAATACTTTCTGTTTCCTTTATATGCATCCTCGTAGTGATAACCGCCACGCAGAGAGAACTGTTGGTTATAGCAGTACTCGACACCTATACCGCCATAAATCTCGCGCAACTCCTCCTTGAAACCGCCGGGGGCATCGGCAAATGACTTGAATATACCCGTAATTGGCGAAATGTCGTTATATCCTGTGCCGTCGAGCCATGCCTGATACTCGGAGTAACGGCTATTGTCATCGACACCGGGAGCAGGATTCTCCTCAAGGAATTGGGCATACGAAGGCTTTGTAGGAACAAGTAATTTATTGACATCAAGGCTTATTGACAATGTATTGTACTCATCGAACGGCAGGAGCAACGAAGCACCCAAGCGCAGATTGGTGGGTATGAATTCGTTGGTTGCACCGCCGTCATATGATATCTTTGTACCAATATTCGAAATATTCATACCAAGACCCAACAGGCATTCACGGTTACCCATCACCACATACTTGTTGTAGTAGAGCGCAATATCGGCAGCAAAGGCATGTCCCGGCGACATATCCTCGGTGTAGTCATACTGCAGGTCACTGAATATGTAGCGCAGGCCGATAGCCGCCGAGAAAGTCTCGGAGAGCATACGTGAATACGCAACATCAAAAGCCATCTCATAGGGTTTGATTGTCATCTCGTTCTCCACGAATACCTGACCAAGCGAGAAGTATGTCAACGAAGCGCTGAGCGCCGAGTAGTCGCCAATGCGGTAGAAACCGGCAAGGTTCACAAGGTCAATGTCGCTCACCAGCTGGCGTAGCCATGGTGTATATGACATTGAGACACCCGCACGTGCAATGTTGAACGGATACTTCGCAGGGTTCCAGTACTGCGAGTTCGCATCGGGTTCGGTAGCCACACCCACATCACCCAGCGCACCGGCACGTGCATCGGGAGCAATGGAGAGCGATGTCACACCTGTGTACACCGGGTTGAACTGCGTCTTTGCATCCTGCGCAAAAGCAGGAAAGGCCATCATGGCCAATAAAAACAAAACTACTATGTTACTCTTCTTCATATCCTTTTTCTTTACGCTGCCACTAAAGGGCATGACAGCATTTTGCACATTATATAACTATATTTTTGCTTATTTATTGTTTACCACCACAAATTTGCCTGTCTTCACCGTAGATGTGACACCGGCTTCGGTTATGTATGCCCTCACGATGTAGACACCCGTAGACAACGGTTGGCCGCCCTGCGCCGTTCCGTTCCAGTTGCAGTTGTAAGTATTGCCATCGCACACCACGCGCTCGTCATTGCTCCAGCAGAGCTGCCCCTGCACGTTGAATATATCTATGCGGACATCTATTTCGCAATGAGGACGGTCATGCACCAAGGTAAAGGTTGCCGGCGCACCTGCAACGACGGGAGCCGGATTAACCTTCAGTTCCACAAAACCGGGTGCAAGCGACGGGTCGACATTGAAGGCAATCGTTGCAAACGACGAGTTGTTGTACAAATCCCATGCACGCAGGGTCAATGTATGTTCACCTGCGCTGAGCCTGCCAAGCGGCATGCTTATTGTTCCACGCCTGTAATCACCCACCTCCTGCACAAATGCGCTGTTTAGATTATAGGTGTGGCGAGGATCGTTATCTACTATTGCCGTTATGTCGTGACCGACACCGGTACCCATAGTATTTATGCCGTTTTCATCGTAAAGTTCTACCAACAGTATCGGTGTTGTATTCACATTGTCACCATCGACGAAAGAGGGCGAGTTGAGATACACTTTTATCTCTGGGCCAACACTGTCATTCCCGAGACTCTCGGCTGTTCCACCCACGGTAAAGTTCACGAAACGACCTTGAGCCGATGAGACATAAGCCGTATCTACGGCATAAAGGTTAAGCATTCCGTTCTCGCCACTGTAGCTGATGTCGAGCGGAATGGGCATATTTATTGAAAAGCGGCCACCGCGCACGGAGTCGCTGCCCGAAAAGAGGGTCTTGTTATATGCCGTGTATGAATAGCTGCCCAAGCCTGTATTGTCACGTGTGTTGACCTCCACTGCACTGTCAAATAGGTTGGAATAGAGCACTCCTGTAAAATCCTCGGCCGGTTTGCCGTCGGCAGTCTCCACATGCCCCTCAACATTCAAAAGCGAGCCCGCACTAACCTGTGCAACACTCTGCGTGGCATCGACGCCGTTCATTTTGTCTACCACCACACGGTATCCGGGATATTTGAGCCTCAACGCAGGGTCGCCAAGGAGAACATACTGCAGTTTGTTCACAGTCCTGTCGCTTCCCGCCGCAATCACGTTGCACTTTGCCACGCGCATGGCATCACCCACGGCAATAAGCTTTCCTGTATTCACCGGCTGCATCAGCTGTTTCGAGAATTCCTTGTTTATTACCGAGTTATAGCTCTGCATCACGGTACGCGTAGTTGTCAAAAGGCCTATTGCTGCACCGTCGGCATTCATAATGGCCGACTCGGCAACCGAGTTGTCACCCATATCAAAAGGCCCTATGTCGCACGATGCAGTCACCCAGAATGGCATGCGAGGCGATTTCACGGCAGCCATGTCCGAAGCCTTCCACACCATCTCGTGCGACAGGAGGTTGCTGCTGCCGTGGCCCGAATAGTTCACAATGAGAGCGCCCTTTGAGAGGCGGCTGTATATATCCTGCGTAACAGCGGGATAGCGCTTTCCTGTCGCCGAGACCTCAATGGTATAATCGTCCCAATATATGCGGTCCAGAATATATGACTTATACTCCTCCTCAAATACCGAGGCTATTACATCGGCATCCTTCATATGCTGGTTCGGCATGCTCTCATCGCCATCATCGGCAAGGAGAAGAATCCTGTTCTGCCAATCACCGGCCGACTCGTTCTGCATGTATGCTATAAGTTTGTCCACAACCGCATTGGCTGCCGCAACAGACTGTGCCGGGATGCGGCCAACTGCCAGGTCGACCTTGTCACGCAGATGATTGCCGCCCTCATTGTCATCGAGATACCCCATATAATCCTCAAGAACATAGGACTGTATGGCATCCACTGAGTTTAGCGACTCATAACAGAGCAGATAATCTTCTTGCTTGCGGCCGGGAAAAGTGAGCAGACGGTTGTCGTACCAGCCGTCGCCAAACAGAAGAAGATATTTTGGAGCATCCTCCTCGGAAGCGGCACGGTCGTAGAGCATCTTCATAAGGCGGCGATAAGCAGTGACATCGGGTGTCCCCGACGAGAACTCGTTATACACCTGCTGTGCGGTAACAACCTCAACCGTTAGGCTATCCATCGAGCGGTGCGCATCGGCAAGACGCTCTGCCGCCGGCAGAAAACTGCCGTTTGAGGGAACGATTATCACCATATCGGCCTGTGCAATGGCATGCAGATTCTGATTGGGAACCTCGCCCATTACCTTTACCGACGGGAACGCGCCTTTTACATTGACCGCAACAATATTTGAATTGACATCGGCCGGGGCAACCACCGAATAGGTTGTCCCCTTGAGTTCACCGGCAAGTTCCTTTATTGCAGACGGCGATGAGACATCCCACACCCTTGTATGGGCATTGCAGCCCGCAATATCGAACCTTGCATTGCCCCCATCCTGCAAATCACCACGGAAAAGCGTATTTACTCCACGCAAGGCAAGCGAGCGGCGATAGTTCAGGCGCAGATAATCGAGATAACCCACAAGCGAGTTATCATCGGTTACATGCACCAGATAGAAGGTAGATTTACCGGCAATGCCTCCAGGAATCGTAAATTTCCTCTCGGCAATCTTGCCCACCTCGCCCGACACGGTGCGCCCCACTGTGAGAGAACCCACCTCGGCAGTTGTATTGAAATCGCCATAAAGCACTGCAACCTTGCTTGCTATTTCACCGCCTGTTGCAAATGAGAGGTCAACGACAGCCGGGCTATCCGTGGCACCATCAATGGCAAAGCTATAGTTTTTTGCACGGCTTGACGTACTCGAAAAGGCATCGTTGTCCACAAGGACACGGCCATAGGAGCAGGGACTCTTCTTCTCTTTTTCGTATAGCGCATAGTCGTTGTACGAGGTATGTACATCCTCGGTTGTCGGCTGCAGCGTCACCTTTGGGAATGCCATTGGGGCATCCTCGCCTTCGGTAAGAAAATAGCACCCGTAGGTCGAATAGACATTCTGTGAGTGCACATAACGGCCGTCATTGTACATCCACTTTATTGTTCCGTTTGCATAGAAGAGCATATAACCGTTTTCGCGCCATAGCGGCAATTCGACAAGGTCATCGGGCAGTGAAGCCAAATCCGTTTCGGGCAGAATATGACCGCCATAGCCATACAGACGCACTTTTGACGGGTTCGCAAAACCCATCTTACGGAGTTCGCCGTCGGTTATCTTATGTACGCCGTTCTCCTCTACCGCTATACGCACCCATTTGCCGGTTGAAAGCAGCGAAGATGCGGCATAACGGCCTGCGGCAGATGCCGCTGCAACACGCTGCGGGCGCTGCGCCTGTTGCTTGTCGACAACTAATTTATAGGAGTTTATGCGATAGTACTTGCCGTCGCGCATCACCACAGGCAGGAACACCACATCGAGCTGCGCCTGCTTTGCCTGAATGCCCACATGGCACTCAATGGCAGGCATCTCGGGCAACGCGGCAAATTTCCTTTCAATGGAATAGCGGGCAACCTCGGCATCGCTCATCCTTTGGAATTCGGGATATTCAATGCGGGCCGAGTAGTTGTAAGCAGCATAATCGGACGGCAAATCCAGTACATGCGTACACACAGGTAACAGCGAGTCGCCGCGCACAGCACCCCAGTCGACGGGATGGAACTGCGCCTTGGCTGCCGTTGCAAAAAGCAGCAATATAATGAGTATCAGTTGCCTTATCTTCATATGGTTTCTTATCTTACGTGGAAATCAAGCACCTTGTCATCGCCTATATACCCCTTGAGGTGCGTACCTATTGTTGCAGGGCCTGCGCCGGCAGGAGTGCCTGTGAATATGAGGTCGCCCGTCTTCAACGTGCAGAAACGGCTCACATATGCAATGATTTCGTCCACCGCAAAGAACATCTGCGAGGTGTTTCCCTGCTGCACAACCTCGTCATTTATTGTCAACGAGAAGTCGACATTGTTTATGTCATAGCGTTCTATTGGACGGAAATCACCGAGCACGGCTGAGCCATCGAAACCTTTACTCATGTCCCATGGCTCGCCGGCCGCTATCAGACGGCGCTGCCAATCGCGCGCAGTAAAGTCAATGCCCACTGTTATGGCATCGTAGTAACGGTGGGCAAAACGTGCGGGTATGCTCTTGCCCAACTTGTTTATGCGCACCACAATCTCGGCCTCATAATCTACGCGACCAAGAAAATCGGGCACATAGAAGTGCTTACCGTTCTTTATGATGGCCGAATCGGGTTTCATGAAAATCAATGGCACAGCAGGTTTTTCATTGCTTCCATCGAACTCAATCGCATGGTCTCTATAGTTTTTCCCAACAGCTATTATCTTCATCTTCAATCAAATTTCTTCTGTTACACTAAGCCCCTCGAGACGGTTGAACATGAGCGACAGATGGGCATAGAGCGAAGTGTTCTGCACCACGATGTTCTCGGGGACACGTATGCGCAACGGGGTGAAGTTCCAAATGGCCTTTATGCCCCACACTATCATCTTGTCGGCAACCTCCTGGGCACGGTCAATGGGCACGGTGAGCACGCCAATCTGCACATTGTGTTTCTTCATCTTTGCCTCAAGCTCGTTTATGTGATAAACCGGAATACCGCCCACACTATGGCCTACAACCTTTGGATTGGCATCGAAAGCCGCCACCACCTCAAGACCGAACTGTTTGAGACCGGTATCGTTGAGCAATGCACTGCCCAACTTGCCTGCTCCAAAAAGAAAAGCCTTGTGCATGCGGGTAAAGCCCAGGAAATCTTCGAGCACCTCAAGAAGGTTATCAATGTCATATCCCACACGGGTGCGCCCCACGATGTTCACACATGAGAGGTCCTTCGCAATCTGCGAAGCCACAATGCTTGTCTCCTTTGACAGGCGGGTCGAAGAGACATACTGCTCGCCGCGTTGCTTGAGCAGGCGGCACACCGATAGGTACCAGGGCAGGCGCCTGAGTGTAGGTTCGGGAACTTTTTCTATTTTTGTAAGTTGAGCCATTATATCGCGCGTGTTTTCATTTAATAACGGAACAAATTTAATGTTATTTTGCGAAGCTTTGAAATTTGTCGCAAAAATATTGTACCTTAGCAACCGATAATTTTGCAAAAACAACAGCCGACAATGAAAAATAATGACTGGAAAGACCGCTTGAACATCGTATATTCCACAAACCCCGATTTCGTATATTCTACCGATGAAAAGGAGGAAAATGAGACACTCCCAAAGCAGCAACAGAAACTGAGGGTTAGCATTGAGAAGAACCACCGCGGCGGAAAGACTGTGACATTGGTCAAGAACTTCATCGGTACCGAAGAGGACATAAAAGAACTTGGCCGCCTGCTCAAGACAAAATGTGGTGTGGGTGGCAGCACCAAGGACGGTGAAATACTTGTACAAGGCGACTTCAAGGAGAAAATCATTGAACTGCTCAAAAAAGAGGGATATACCCAAACAAAATAGGAACGTTTCAAGCAGTAGTTACCCGTTGTTGTCATGCTGAGCACAGCGAAGCATCTTTGTTATCGCATATTTTAGTTCTTTCACTAAGTTCAGGAATGACACATCCGCCTACGGCAGATATACTTCTTTGGGACGGTAAACCGTACTTCTTGGGGGAGATAAACCTCCCGTCGTCGCAAACGACGCTACTTTCGCATCGTCACTTTGAAAAATAATCAAGTAAACTTGTTATTTTTCGCTCGTTTATCATTATCTTCGCGTAAAATATATTTGAATGAAAGAATTTGTTATATCGACAACAAAGAAGGAGACAGCCATTTTGGTGGGCTTGATTACCTCGACACAGAACGAGCGCAAGACAAATGAGTATCTCGACGAGCTTGAGTTCCTTGCGCAGACCGCAGGTGCCGAGGTTGTAAAGCGTTTTACACAGCGCATCGACCACCCCCACCCTGTTACATATGTAGGAACAGGTAAACTTGCCGAGATTGCCGAATACGTTGAGATGCTCAAAGATACCGATGACGAAATCGGTATGGTAATCTTCGATGACGAACTGTCGGCAAAGCAGATACGAAACATTGAAAAGGAAATAAAGATAAAAATTCTCGACCGCACATCGCTCATCCTCGACATCTTTGCCATGCGCGCACAGACAGCACACGCAAAGGTACAGGTGGAGCTTGCACAATATAAATACATGCTCCCCCGCCTACAGCGTTTGTGGACTCACCTTGAACGCCAGGGTGGCGGCTCGGGTAGCGGCAAGGGCGGTAGCGTGGGATTGCGTGGCCCGGGTGAAACACAGCTCGAGATGGACCGCCGTATAATTCTTGGCCGTATGTCATTACTCAAGGAGCAGTTGGCACAGATTGACCGTCAGAAGAGCATACAGCGCAAGAACCGCGGACGCCTCATTCGCGTTGCATTGGTAGGTTATACCAACGTGGGTAAATCGACTCTCATGAACCTGCTTGCCAAGAGCGAGGTATTTGCCGAAAACAAGCTCTTTGCGACACTCGACACCACTGTACGTAAGGTAATCATAGAAAACCTGCCGTTCCTGCTTTCGGACACCGTAGGATTCATACGCAAGTTGCCTACCGACCTGGTGGAGTCGTTCAAATCGACACTCGATGAGGTACGCGAAGCCGACTTGCTATTACACGTTGTGGATGTATCGCACCCTGAATTTGAGGAACAGATTGAGGTTGTTGAAAAGACACTTGCCGACCTTAAATGTGGTGACAAGCCTTTGATGGTAATATTCAACAAGATTGATGCTTTCACATATGTTCAGAAAGAGGAGGACGACCTCACACCAAAGACAAAGGAGAATATCACCCTCGATGAGTTGAAAGAGACCTGGATGAACAAGCTTGCCGACAACTGCCTGTTCATTTCGGCCCGCGAAAAGCAGAACATCGAGAACCTCAAGGAAATCATTTACAAGAAGGTGTGCGAACTACACGTACAGAAGTATCCGTATAACGATTTCCTGTACCAGACCTACGAAGAAGAAGGCAATGAGTAAAACACTCAAACTCTAAACCCTAAACTTTAAACTCTAAACTTTAAACTCTAAACAAGAACAACATTAACCATTAACATAAAAAATTATGGCAGCTATTCCAGAATTCAAGTTTGCCCACATGTTCCAACATGGCAAAGACACTACCGAATACTATCTCTTGACAAAAGAAGGTGTTTCGGTAAGCGAGTTTGAGGGAAAACCTATCCTTAAGGTTACACCCGAAGCATTGACATTATTGTCGCGTACAGCATTCCGCGATGTATCGTTCATGTTGCGCCGCGCTCACAACGAGCAGGTTGCAAAGATTCTTAACGACCCCGAAGCAAGCGACAACGACAAATACGTAGCACTGACCTTCCTTCGCAATGCCGAGGTGGCATGCAAAGGCCAGCTCCCCTTGTGCCAGGATACAGGTACAGCCATCATCCACGGTGAAAAAGGTCAGCAGGTGTGGACAGGCTTCTGCGACGAAGAGGCTCTATCACGCGGTGTATTCTACACATACACACAGGAAAACCTTCGTTACAGCCAGAATGCCCCTCTTAACATGTACGACGAGGTAAACACAAAGTGCAATCTCCCTGCACAGATTGATATTGAGGCTACCGAGGGTATGGAATACAAGTTCCTAATGGTAACCAAAGGTGGTGGCTCTGCAAACAAGACATATCTTTATCAGGAGACAAAGGCACTCCTTAACCCGGCAACACTCGTTCCTTTCCTTGTTGAAAAGATGAAGAGTTTGGGTACAGCCGCTTGTCCTC